>CAYMHT010000069.1:0-8475 GCA_964390305.1 uncultured Anaerolineales bacterium | reverse complement strand
CGGAGAGCACACATAACAGGAAGACGGGGAGTACGCACAAGTCGAGCACCGTGGGTTGACTTGGGAGCAGGGCTGTGAACAGAGCAGGAACGATTGTACGTGTAGCTGGTGTGGTCGTCGACGCGGAGTTCCCGTCGGGCGACTTACCCAGCATCCATAACGCCCTGATCGTCGATCGAGAGGAGCAGCCAGACCTCGTGGTCGAGGTTCAGGAGCACGTCAGTCCGCACGCCATCCGCGCCATCGCCATGGCCGGGACGTCGGGGCTCAGGCGGGGGCTGTCCGTGCGCGACACCGGCCAGCCGATCCACGTCCCAGTGGGCCGGGCGACCCTGGGCCGCATGTTCAACGTCCTGGGAGAGACTATCGATGACGGGCCTCGGCCAGCGGCCACCGAGCGGCGTTCGATTCACGTCGATCCGCCTCCGATGGAAGAACAGCGGGTCGTCGAAGAGCCGTTCATCACCGGTATTAAGGCGATCGACCTCCTGACGCCCTACCCTCGGGGCGGAAAGATCGGCCTTTTCGGCGGCGCTGGCGTGGGCAAGACATTGCTGATGATCGAGCTCATGCGCCATACGATTGAGGAGCACGAAGGAATCGCACTCTTTGCCGGCGTGGGTGAACGGAGCCGCGAGGGAAACGATCTGTGGCGGGAGCTCCAGCGGAGTGGGGTGCTGGAGAGCACTGTCCTCGTGTTCGGCCAGATGAAGGAGCCGCCGGGCGCGCGTCTCCGCGTCCCACTGACAGCGCTGACGATGGCCGAGTACTTCCGGGACGAGGAGGGCCAGGAAGCGCTGATTTTCGTCGATAACATCTTCCGCTACGTCCAGGCCGGGGCCGAGGTGTCGGCGCTCTTGGGGCGGCTACCCAGCACGATGGGCTATCAACCCACGCTGGACACCGAGATGGGCGAGCTGCAGGAGCGCATCACTACCACCGGCGCGGCCAGTACCACCTCAATCCAGGCGATCTACGTGCCCGCCGACGACATGACCGATCCAGCCGTTGTGGCCACGTTCGCACACCTGGACGCGACGACCATCCTGACGCGCCGGCAGGCCAGCCGCGGGTTCTACCCGGCGATCGACCCGCTGGACTCCGCGAGCTCGCTGCTCACAGCGGAGGGCGTCGGGGAGAAGCACTTGGATATCGCGAACGCGGTGAGGGCTACCTTGGCGCGCTACGAGGAGCTGCGCGACGTCATCGCCATCCTGGGAAAGGAAGAACTGAACGAGGAGGATCGGGTGACAGTGGAGCGAGCGAGGCGGATACAGCGCTTCCTCACCCAACCCTTCTTCGTCGCCGAACCATTTACCGGAGCGGCGGGCCGGCACGTCCCTCTGGACGCAACGCTGCGAGGCTTCCGGGAGATTCTTGACGGCAAGCACGACGATCTTCCGGAGCAGGCCTTCTACATGGTTGGCTCGATTGAGGAAGCAGTCGAGAAGGCGACGGAGCTCGAATCACGGAGGGCTGGTGGCTAGAGCGCTGCGCCTGCGGGTGCTCACGCCGGCCGAGACGCTTCTCCACGTGGAGGAAGCCAAGTGGGTTCACGTCCGGCTGGCCGACGGAACAGGCCTCAGCATTTATCCAGGCCACGCGGCGCTTCTGGCAGAGACGGTGACCACGCCGGTACGGTACGCGGATGAATCTGGTGAGCACGTATTCGACGTGGAGGCGGGGATCCTTCAGATCGAGGACGGCGACGTGACGGTGTTCACGAGTGGCAGACCAGAGGCCGCCGAGGAGCTTGCACCCTCAGCAGTCGCGGAGGAGAAGCACTTCGAGCGACTGGCGCAAGAGTTGCGGGACAGGTTGGAGCGCGAGTCGGAGCGCCTGCTGGAGAGCGACGGTGAAGAGGGATGACGGGAATCTGTGGAGAGGAGCGCTGCGAGCCACCTCGCTCGGGTGGGAGCTGGCGCTGCCGATTTTTGGGGGCGTGCTGAGTGGATATCTCCTTGACCGACTTGTGGGCACAAGGTACGTGTTCACTCTGAGCCTCTTGATGCTTGGTATTGCCACAGGTTTCTACAACGTGATCCGCTCGATCCAACGGGTGGATGAGCGCTCTCGTCGCGAGGCGGCGCGCGAGGCCCAGGAGGAGGGGACGGAGCGGTGAGCAGCTTCTGGATGTGGCTCTTCGCAGGCGGGGTGGTCGGTGTTGTCAACGGCGTAGCGCGTTGGAAGACGGTCTCTCGCCTGTCGACGGAGACGATGAGTCGCTCACTGACACTGACGGTGGGTGGTATGCTCCTACGGCTTGGGCTGGTGACCGGATTGCTGATAGCAGGCTTGATGCAGGGGATCGTACCAGGCCTGCTGGCCTTCGCAGGGCTGTGGATCACACGGTGGACCATCGTGCTCTGGTTCAGTGCACGGCAAGGCATGAGCAAGCAGTATGTGCCACTACCGCCCATAGATTGGGTGTAGAGGAGTACAAGCATGGGACAGTTCTTTCCGCGGGTGGTCTTCTCTGTTCTGGGGGTCGGCGTGCGCGACACCGTCATCTCGACGTGGTTGATGATGGTCATCATCATCGGGCTCGCGATCCTGATTCGCCGGCAGCGACCGATGATGCTCGAGATGCTGCTCGATTTCCTGGAGAATCTAGTGTCGGACCTCCTCGGAGGACATCCCGTCGAGCCATACCTTCCGTTCCTGGGATCAACGGCCATCTTCCTTGGGTTTGCTAATATATTCAGCATGCTGCCCAGTATCCCACTCCCCGGGGGGAATATGCTCCCCATCGTGGCTCCGACGCGCGACTTGAATACGCCCATAGCCCTTGCGCTTGTGGTGTTTTTCTCTGTGCATTATTACGGCATGCGGCAGCAGGGCGTGTGGGGCTATCTCAAGAACCTGGCCTCGCCCATCTTCCTTCTCCCGCTGGAAATTGTCGGCCAGATCAGCCGGACGGTGTCGTTGGCCGTTCGCCTGTTCGGCAACGTGCTGAGCACGGAGCTGATCGTCCTAGTCGTCTTCATCCTGATTCCACTAGTCGTTCCGCTGCCCGTCATAGGACTCAACATTTTCACAGGCTTGCTGCAAGCCTACATCTTCACCGCCCTCGCGGCCGTGTACATCAGCACCGGGCTGGAGGAGATGGAGGAGGCAGAAGAAGCAGAATAATAAAGTCAAGACCACATCATAGAAAAGAACAAGGGGGCTACTATGCCAGAGATGGATCAAGGAACGCTTATTACGCTAGTGACAATCATCGGCTCGACCGTGGGGATCATCTTGGGCGCGCTGACCCCCGCGATCGTCGAGGGACGGGCGGTGCTCAAGGCGCTCGACGGAATGACGCGCCAACCGGAAGCGGCGGGCGACCTGCGGACGACGCTCCTCATCTCGATGGCCCTGCTTGAGTCCACGGCGATCTACGTCCTCCTGGTCATCCTGGTGTTGATCTTTGCCAACCCGGTGCTCGACCGATTCTTCCCCGGAGGATAGCGCATGCTGAATCTAGACTGGGCGACGATCGCCTTCCAGATTGCGAACTTCCTGGGCTTGACCGCAATACTCTACTATCTACTCTTCCGCCCCATGATGACGCGCGTACGGGAGCGGCGCGCTGAGAAGCAGGAGCTGATGGCGAGGGCCAGGGACGAGCGCCAGGAGGCGGAGAGGCTGCGCAACGAGCTTGAGGAGCGGCTCTCGGAAGCGGAGGCCGAGGCCGACGAAATCGTCGCGGAGGGTCAGAAGCGCGCGGAGGCCGAGCGCCAGCGGATGCTGGAGGAGGCCGAGGAGGAGATCGAGCGGATGCTGGCCGCTGCCCGCGAGGACGTGCAGCAGATGCGTCAGCAGGCGGTGGCCGAGTTTCACGACGAGCTGATCGATGCCGTGATGGACGTCAGCGCGGAGGTGATCGGACAAGCCGCTCCGCCGGAGGTGCACGACAAGCTGGTTCAGCAACTCGCCGATCGCATTTGGGAGATGGGACGAGAAGAAATGGAGCGCGTTCAGGCGTTTCGTCGGTCGCTGGGGGAGCGGACACCCACGGCGCACGTGACAACGGCACGAGCGCTGTCATCGGAGCAGCAGGGCGAGCTGGCACGGACCTTCACAGCGCTGGCCGACCGAAACGTCGATATCCAGATGGAGACCGACGACGACCTGGCGGCAGGCATGCGGGTACGCATAGCCGACATCGTGGTGGACAACTCGATTGCAGGACGGCTGGAGGAGTTGCGCGAGCACGCCTCGGAGGCTCTGGAAGAGCGCTTGACCGATGAGCAATCAGAAACTGAGTGAGAGAACCGAGCCGCACGTCTCTCGCCTGATCGACGTGATCCTGGAGCAGGCAGGCGAGCAGGAAGGAGAAGCCCTCGTCCATGAGCTCAACCTCCGCGAGCTCGTCAAGAGCCGGGTCGCTGAGATCGCCGCTCCAGCCCGGGAGGAGAGGGACGTCCGGCCGCTACTGCGGACGCTGCGGAGCCGCGTCAGGGAGCAGGAAGACACCGTCATCTTCCGTGAGGTGGGGACGGTGCAACACGTGGGCGACGGGGTGGCGACGCTCTCGGGGCTGCCTCTAGCGCGCACGGACGAATTGGTGGAGTTCCCCACGGGCGTGAGAGGCTTGATCTTGAATCTGGACCACGCTCGCCTTGACGTGGTTCTGCTAGGACCCGACGAGGGCATCCAGGGGGGCGACTTGGTCACCGCCACCGGGCAGCGCGTACGGGTGCCGGTGGGACACCAGTTGCTGGGCCGCGTCGTGGATCCGCTGGGCCAGCCCCTTGACGGCCGGGGTCGGGTGCAGGCGACGGAGACCCGTTTCCTGGAGCGTGAGGCCCCGGACATCGTTGAACGTGCCCCGGTCAATGTGCCGCTCTACACAGGTACGAAGGTCGTCGACGCCCTGCTTCCCATCGGGCGGGGTCAGCGCGAGTTGATCCTGGGCGATCGGCAGGTGGGGAAGACGACGCTGGCGGTGGATAGCATCCTCAGCCAGCGAGACAGCGACGTGGCTTGTGTCTACGTCTCGATCGGTCAGAAGAAGAGCTCCGCCCTGAGGGTCATCGAGACATTGCGTCGTCACGATGCCCTCCATTACACGACCGTCGTCATAGCGAGTCCTGAGGAGCCACCCGCGGTCCGGTACCTGGCACCCTACGCGGGCTGCACGTTGGCCGAGTTCTTCATGGACGAAGGCCGTGACGCGCTGATCGTCTATGATGATCTGAATAAGCACGCCGACGCGTATCGCGAGCTGAGTCTGCTCCTGCGTCGGCCGCCAGGACGAGAAGCTTATCCCGGAGACATCTTCTACATCCACGCGCGGCTGCTGGAGCGGGCCTGCAAGCTGCGCGATGGCAGGGGCGGTGGTTCGCTGACCGCTCTACCGGTGGTGGTGACCCAGCGAGGCAACGTCTCGGCGTACATCCCCACTAATCTGATCTCGATCTGCGACGGGCAGATCGTATTCGACACAGACCTCTTCAACCAGGGGATCAAGCCCGCCGTTGACATAGGGCAGTCAGTGTCACGGGTGGGCGGTCAGGCTCAGTCAGACGCGATGCGGGAGGTGGCTGGTGAGCTGCGGCTTGAGCTGTCGCAATACGAGGAGGTCTCCCGCTTCGCGCGATTCGGGGCCGAGGTCGATGAGGCCACTCGACGCCAGATCGAGCACGGACGCCGGCTGCGCGCTGCGCTCAAGCAGCCCGTCCATCGACCGCTCTCGCTGGCATCGCAGATTCTGACGCTATTGGCGGCCACGGAGGGCGTGCTGGACGAGATGGCGGTAGATGACGTGCCAGCTTTCGAGAGGGGGTTAGTGAATCTCGCCAAACGGAGAGAACCAGAGCTGCTTCAGCAGATCAACCGCACCGGGCGCCTCTCTGCCGATACGCGCGAGGCACTGATGGAGCTGATCTTCAACTACGCCGCCGAGTGGTCGGAGAGGAGAACAGAGCAATGAAGATGATCATGGCGGTTATGCCGCGCGACCAGGCAGAGCAAATCCTGCAAGCGCTGGTAGCGGCGGATCACACAGCGACTTACGTGGAGACCCGAGGCGGCATGTTGCGGCAGGCTCAGATGACGCTTTTCATCGCGGTGGAAGATGAGCACCTTGAAAGAGTGCTGGGTGTGGTAAAGGAGACCTGTCGCCGGGAGCCTGTGATCGAGGAAGGTGAAGAAAAGGAAGGACCTGCGCCTATGCCCGTGAGACCGCGGTTAGGTGGAGGTGTGGTGTTTGTGTGGGACATCGAACGTAGCCAGACGTACTAGGTAACCCCAGATCCGGGAACGGGAGCTGTGGAAGAGCTAGAACGGGCGCGTGAACGTCTGGAGAACATCCGTAGCGTAAAGCCTATTCTGGGTGGCCTGCGTACCATCTCGCTGGGCAGCTGGCAGGCGGCGCTCAAGCGTCGCAGCGGCGTGCGCGATTACGCGAGGCAACTGAGGGACATGCTTCCCTGGTTGGTGCCCCACCTCCAGAGCGAGAAGCCCCTGGGGGCACGCCTACGAGAGGTAGTGCCCTTCTCGCCGGCGGTGTTCGGCAGGGGGGAGGAGAAATCCAAGACAGACTCTGCGCTTCGGCAGCTCAAGGCCCTGGTCGTCGGGAGCGAGCGCGGGCTATGTGGCCGTTTCAACGTCGCCGTCGTCGAAGAGACCGAACGGTACTTAGAGAGAGAGTCAGCCACAGGATCGAGCGTAGAATTGATGGTGTTGGGACGGCGAGCCCAGCGGGTCCTGCGGCGGCGCGGCCACGAGCCAACTGAGGCGGGTACGCTCTCCATGACCACCCTGCCCTCGCTGTCCCTGGCGTTCGATCTGGCTCGGCAATGGCTGGCGGCCTATGAGGACCGAATGATCGACGGCGTCGACGTCATCTACAATGGCTACCGCGGCACTGGCCGGTACGAGCCGACGGTGGTGCGGCTGATCCCTCCCCAGCCATCCACGAGACGTCTCGCTGGCGAGGCTGGCGAGGGCGGGATGCAGGCTAAGGAACCACGGGTCTCAGCGGAGGGCCGGGAGCCATGGCCGCCTCCGATCATTGACACCGACCCGCTGAGCCTCTACGCGACCGTCGCTGAGCAGTCCGTGGCCGTGCAGCTCTACAGGATCCTGCTAGACTCGTCGGCTGCGGAGCACGCGACGCGGTTCCAATTGATGGAGTCAGCGACGCAGAACGCCGACCGGCTGATCGAGGAGCTCACGCTGGTGGTCCAGACGGCACGGCGCCACAAGATCACGCAGGAGATGCAGGAGTTGGCAGCGGGAGCCGGGCTCATCGGCCGCAAGTAAGGCCTCCCGTTCGGACGGCGTCAAATCAGCTTCTCGGCCGGGACATCGAGGGGCAACCGCAGATACTTGAGAGCGCGTTCCTTCAGGCGGTGGGATAGAATTTCCGGGTTCTGCCCGTCCAGCGGAATCTGTCCGGCGGCCATCGAGCCGTGTCCCCCGGCGGAGCCGAGGTCAGCAACGATCGACTGAATGAGCTGACCCGCGCCCCGCTGGCTGTTCGTCCGCACAGAGAGGATCATCTCATCTTCGTAGACGCCCATGCACATGACCCACTCGATGCCCCTGAGACGCAGGAAAAGGTCGGCCATCTCGGCTGTGAGATCAGGGCGTGGCATCTCCCCGATGTAGGAGATGAGCACGTCGTCGTAGACATAGGCCGACTGTAAGGCGGCGACCAGGCCCTGGAAGTACTCAGCAGGGACCTGCGCACGCTCGATGTTGACCAGCGCCCGGACATCAACACGCGACTGCAGATAGAAGTAGGCGGCGACGTCGGACTGGCTGGCGCCCCGTCCGAGCCCCATCGTGTCCGTCTTGATCCCGTAGAACAGGGCGGTGGCAACCGACGGGGGCAACTCTGCATCTGCAACCTGGCAGTACTGGGTCAGGATGGTGGACGTGGCGCCCACGTTTGGCCGAACGTCGGCGAACGCGGCAGCCTGGGTCTCCTCTCGCAGGGGATGATGGTCAAAGACAATGGCTATTTCCGAGGACGAAGGAAGCGCATTGTTGCCGGCGCCAGGCTGGGTGTCGACGAGCGCGACGGGCAGCGACCTGGAGACCTCTGCCTCCATCAGCAGCCTCAGTGGATAGCCGAGATAACGTACCAAGGCTTTGTTCTCGGCGCGCCCCACAATGCCCTTGTAGGCAACGTGGGCCTCTACGCCCATCCTTTCCTTGAGTAGCCATTGTAGGGCAGCGGCGCTGGCAATCGCGTCGGGGTCGGGGTCGTTGTGGGTGAGAATCAGGAGGCTCGTGGCGTCTCCGACGGCCTCGTACAGGACCTCAGCGCGCCTACGCACGGTGGCTGTATCACCATTCACTCCGCCAAGCCTCACGCTCCCGTTCATGGACACCGGGATTGTACTTTATCAGCCACGGGCGGGCAAGCAGAACCGACTGCAAATTGAGCACGCCCCCTTGGACGCCGCTTAAGGACCTGGGCAGGCCCGAATGATGACGCCGGTCGCTCCAACCACCAGAGCTTCTTGCCCCTAG
>CAYMHT010000068.1:0-14034 GCA_964390305.1 uncultured Anaerolineales bacterium | reverse complement strand
CGCCAAGCTCAAGTACCGCCATCCCCACGTGTGGGGGGAGACGGCGGTCGAGGACGCCGGCGAGGTGCTCCACAACTGGGAGGAGCTGAAGCGCGAGGAGAAGTTCGAGCGAGAGTCGATCCTAGAGGGCGTTCCCCAGGTGCTGCCGGCCCTCCAGCAGGCGATGACGTACGGCCAGCGGGTCGCCCGCGTTGGCTTCGACTGGCCTGACCTGGACGGTGTCATGGCGAAGGTGGAGGAGGAGATCGCAGAGCTGAAGCGGGCTTCCACGCAGGAGCGCCAGGAGGAGGAGCTGGGTGATCTGTTGTTTGCGGTGGCCAACTGGGCCCGCTGGCTGGGCGTCGACCCCGAGACGGCACTGCGGACGGTGAACAGCCGCTTCGCCCGGCGCTTCGCTCACCTGGAGCGGACGGCGCAGGAGGAGGGGCTGAAGATTGGCGAGCTCACTATCGACGAACTCGACCGTTTCTGGGAGGAGGCGAAGGAGGGCGAGGCCGGCGCGTAGGCTCAGGAGACCGAGAGTCGCTCGCACGCGTTTTTCGATGGCGCTGAGGGTGAGGTCACTCGGTATGGAAGGCAGAGGCCGCGCCGACCCGTCCCCCACGGCGCAAGTACTCGAACGTCTCGAGGGCGGCAAGCATGTGGACTCGATTGACAACCTCCTCGGCGCGATGGATCACTTCCTCGATCCGGGTTCCGGCGGCGGCCGCTCGAGCGGCCTCCAGGGCCACGAACCCTTCTGCCATCGTCGCGGTCCGCGTATCGATCACGTGCAGGGGGAGTCCTGGGTCCAATTGTTGGACCGTTCGAGCTGTGGCGACGCTGCCGCTCAACTCGTGAGCGAGCAGAACGGCCACAATGGCTTGGTGGTCCTCGCTCAGCTCCTGGCAGAGCTGACGCAACTCATGGGTGGAGAACGTGGACGTTGTGGGCAGGCCGTCGTCGCTGCGCAGTCTGGCGTAGAACTGCGACGGGGTCAGATCCACGCCCTCCCGAAACACCTCCTCGCCCCAGATGAGCCGGAGCGGGATGACGTGAATCCCGTGTTCCGCGGCCACCTCGGGCGGCAGGTTCGCGGCTGAATCGGTTATGACAGCAATGCGCCTGGGGGGCACTATCTACTCCTCCGGTTCTCCGTCCGGCGTGTAACGAGTGCGGAGCAGGTCGCGCATCAGCAGGGTCCCTGCATCCGAGGCCTGCTGGAGGGCGTGCAGCTCTTGGGGGATCCAACGGATCCCCATCAGGAGCAGGAAGAGGACGGGGGCGAGCACGTTGTGCCAGGGCTGGCCGCGCCAGGCGGCCAGCCCGACGAGACAGAAGAAGCTCACGATTGCCCCCGTGACGGCGCTCCCGGTCCAGGCCAGGAAGACCACGCCGAGGATTGGGAGGACGAGTGCTGTCTCGAGGGGCATCAAGACGAGCAGGGCTCCGATGCTGGCGCCGAGTCCACGTCCGCCGCGAAACCGAAGGTAGATTGGGAAGTTGTGGCCCACGACCGCTGCCAGGCCACCGGCAAGCGGCCAGAGGCCCGTAAGCCCCATTGACTTCATCAGCCCGACGCCTGCGGCGCCCTTGGCGATGTCGAGGGCAGAGACGATGGCGCCGGAAGGGCGGCTGACCGCACGGAACACGTTGGCAGCGCCGGCATTGCGATTGCCTAGCTCTCGAATGTCCTCGCCTGAGATCCAGCGCGTGAACAGGTAGGAAAACGGAATGCCACCGAGCAGGTAGGCGAAGAGCAGGGCTGCGGCACCCTGGGGGTAAGTCATGCAGGCCTCCTTCGACAAGGGGTCAGCGTCTGGCCGCCTGTCCGGAGTCGGCGTCGCTGTAGGAAATCCCCCGCCACTCCGACGTGCGGATGATGTCGCGCGCGATTGTCGGTCCGTGGCCGTAGTTGAGGGCATTCTATTTGCGTTGTGCTCCTGTGTCAAGGAGAGTGCAGACGCGGATCTCGGCGCGAAATCTAAGAGAGCTCTAAGGAAATCCAAAGCTAGCTGTTAGTCTTGCGTGCTATACTGTTTGTGGAGGCTGGGCTGACGGGACACGGGCAGCCAACCGGGAAGCCGGGCAGATGGCCCGGGATTCTGTCTGGAGCTTAGCGAGTCTTCGACGCATGTCGCGAGGCAGGCTTGTCTGAGGCCAGAGGCTATTTGGGTCATGAGCCGTTCAGCTTCTATCGAGACAGGCAAGTTATCAGGGAGGCCATCATTATGATGCTGTTCATCCCGCGCGAGGAAGGGCAGGGGCTGACTGAGTACGCGCTCCTTCTTGGGTTTGTGGCGCTGATCGTGATTGTGATCCTGTACGTGCTGGGCCCCGCCGTTGGTGATCTGTACAATACTATCGTGACCAGCTGGCCGGTTGAGATAGGCTGAGAACTCGCGGGCTGAATCTAATCCCCTTCTTTGCTGGAGGGGGCGTTTTCGGGTGCCGGCCGATGGCGGTGTGTGGCGGTTGGTCTCGGTCTACCGCGTTCCAGGCTCGCTCGCGGGCCCGCCGCTGAAGCACGCCACTGAGCAGGGAGAGGGCTGTCGGCATCGCGGAGCCGGCGCCCGTGAGGGTGTTGGTCTAGATTAAGCACGCGAGGGTGCTTGTTCAGTTGGGTGAGCAGGTAGACCAGCGAGTGCGGGACAGCCTTCGGAGCGGGGAATAGGGAACGAAAAAGGACACTTCGTGATGGAAGTGTCCTCTTGCTGTCGGGGCGCCGGGATTTGAACCCGGGACCTCAGCATCCCGATTGCTGCGCGCTGGCCTGGCTGCGCTACGCCCCGCATGTCACCCTGAGAGCAGGATCCTCGCTCGAGGCAACCCCTAGAATACCACTCTTGCCCGGAAAGTCAAGCGAAGAACCGAACCCGCCCGGGAGGACGCAGTTCCCAGTGGACTCGGGTGGCGAGTAAGCCTCGGAAGAGGTCTCAGAAGGTGACACGATCGACTGGATATGGTACACTGCGCGGGCTGGGTTGCTCCTGGAGACCCGACATTACCCCGTCGCCTGGCCAGGCGCGGGCAGGAGAGGAGTCGTATGGTACTGGCTCGGAGCGTTGACGCCGCGTTGCAGGCCTTCGAGACGCGGGTCGCCAGCCCGGAGATGGTGCAGCGGGCCGCCAGGGCGGTTGACGCCGCCCGGGAGAGGGGGGTTGCCCGCGACATCGTGGGCGACATCCAAGCCCGCAGGCTGCGCCAGACCGTGGCCCACGTGGCCGAGCGCTCCCCCTTCTACCGGAAGCTCTTCCAACGGGTCCGCGTCTCCCCGTCGTCCGTCGGCAGCCCTGACGACCTCCGCCGGCTTCCCTTCACTACCGCCGATGACATCCGCGACGCGCGGCGCTTTCTGTGCGTGGGCGAGGACGAGCTAGCTGCGGTCTTCACCAGCGCCGGCAGCACCGGCGAGCCGAAACAGGTGTACTATACCCTCCCGGAGCTGGAGCGGATCACGAACCTCAGCGCCCTCGCGCTTCGGGTGCAGCACCGCGGGCGGCTCCACGCCCTCATCGCCCTCCCGATGCAGCATGGGCTGTGGATAGGCTCGGCCATGGCGCGGAACATCATCCGCCGCGCCGGGGGACTGCCTCTTCCCGTGGGCGCCGGCGATCCGGAGGAGACCCTGGCGTGGATGCGCCGCTTAGAGCCAAACGTCGTCGTCTCGTCCCCCTCCTACATGACTGTTCTGACGCAGGCGGCCCGGAAGGGCGGATACCGGCGCGAGTTGGATAGGATCGTGCTCGGCGGGGAGATGCTTCGCGAGGAGCAGCGCGCTGCCCTCGAGGGCTACTGGGGCGGGCGGATCCTCGACAGCTACGGCACGACGGAGATCGGAGGCGCCCAGACCATCTCCCTCCCCGGGTGCCACGGGTTTCACCTCAACGACTTCCACCTGGTCACCGAGATCGTCGATCCGCAGACGGGCGAGCCGGCAGAGGAGGGGGAGCTGGTCTTCACCACCATCCGGCGCGAGGCTATGCCTCTCCTCCGGTACCGGTCCGGCGACCGCGCTCGGTGGGTCGACTGCCCCGACCGCATCCCTCTGGCTGCGGTGAAGCTGCTGGGCCGGGTGGACGACCTCATCGTCGCGGGTGATCTGAACCTGTACGGCAGCGTCATCGCCGACGCGGTGACCGACATCCCGGGAGCAGGGAGACGAGTACGCCTCCGTGTGAGCACCGTCGACCTGGTCGATCACCTGGCCGTAGACGTGGAGGGGGACGAGGTGTCGGAGGATTCCGTGCGCAAGGGCCTGTTCTCCGTCTACCCGGAGGCACGGGCGAGCGTCGAGAGCGGCCAGCTAGTGGTGGAGATTGCGACCGGGGTCGATCTAAGCGATCAGATCAAGGCGCTGAAGATCGTCGACCGGCGCGGCGAGTGACGGGTGACCCCGGTGGGCGGCGTTGACCGGGTGAACGAGGACGTTGTTCACAGGGCTGGTTGTGGGCGTGTGCCACCGTGCAGTGACCGGCATGGCGCAGGTGTGTCATCAACTGCTTCGACCTATCGACCGACAGGATCCGGTATCCGGCTGCGTCGAATAGGTCGGTCACAAAGGCGCGCCTGGCGTGTCCCGCACCCGAGATGACGATGCGTTGGGCGAACACGATCGCTCCTTATGTGCCGGGTCAGAATATGGCGGAGGGGGCCGGCTTGAGCGTAAACACAGCCTAAGACCCATCCGATCGCTCAGCCGGCTTCTTCGCCAGCCACAGCCCGCTGGCGGAATCGAGACTCCAGTCATTTCCGTCCGGCTCGAATGGCCTGCGAGGCCACCCGCCACGCAGGCGCTCCCACGTGGCGTCCCAGCTGCGCAGTCCGCTCACAGCGTCTGGTGCCTCCACGTTGCACGCGCCCACGGCGCATGCGAAGGTTGCGGCCTCCTCCAGCGAGCAACCCCGCAACAGCGCTGTCAAGAGGCCGGCCACTGTGGCATCGCCGGCGCCGGTTGTGCCCACGAGCTTGCGTGGCACGAAGCACGGCGACCATAGCTCACGCTCTGCCCAGGCGGATGGATCGGCAGGTGCGGCGCGACCCATCGCGGCCAGACGCCCCGCGTCGGCGGTGGACAAGTAGAGCCCCCGCGCGCCGCACTTGATGCCAGCAACCTTGGCACCCAGCGCCAGCACTCGCTGCCCCAGCGCGCGGACCTCAGGAACTGAAACCTCTCCATTGGCGTCGAAACGGGGGCGGTCGAGGGCGAAGCGCAGCTCGTCGTCGCTGGGCACGAAAACGTCCACGTGTGGTAACACGCGGGCCAGGATTGCGGCCCAGTCGACTTGTTTACCCGGGCCTTGCGGATCGGGAGGGCCGAAGTCGAGCGAAGTCGTGGCGCCGGCTGCCTTCGCGAGACGGAAGATCTCGATCAGTTCGTGGCCGCCGTCCGCGTACATGTGGTGCATGAGGGACGGGTAGCCGAAGTGAAAGAGCCGCGCCTGTGCCACCAGCTCGTAGTTCACGTCGGCGGCCCTAAAGGTGTGATTCACACCCGGACAGTGCATGAAAGAGCGGTCCAAACCGGGCGGATCTATGACGACGGTGTACGAGGACGCTTCTCCCTCGACGACCACCATATCCCGGATCAAGTCCGCGCTATAGCGCCCGATCACCCGCAATAACGCCTGACCGAAGAGGTCGTCGCTGACCTTGCCCACCAGTCGCGTGCGGATGCCCAGAATGTGCAGCGCGACACCGGTGTTGGGGACCGCCCCGCCCGTAGCAAGCTGAGCGGGTCCGACCTCTACGAGCGAGCCTGCTGTCGTTGGCGGTGGGCCGGAGAGCGTTGGGATAATGTCGAGGCAAGTATGCCCCGCGACGACGACATCGAAGGAGGCCGGCGATTTCATGCTTGGACTTCTCGTCTTTGTAAGCTTCACCGGATCACGCGCCTCAGCCAGGTTGAGCGCGTTCTTTGCGCCAGCGACAACACCAGCTGGCAGCGGCGCATCTCTTGCTCTGAACCCAGGCGCTGTTATGGCACCAAGGCCGCCTGACACTGAGTTGGGACAAGTCTTGTGTTCTCCGTCTGTGTGGCGTTGCGTTCCTCTCCGGCTTGATGGCCTCCGGACCCGATACGGGTTGGGCGCACGGAATGCCAAGCACGCGTTATGGAGCAACGGGGCAGGGGAGTCAGCCTGGCGCCGGCACGATCTATTTGCCCGTCCTTGCATCGGCGAGAGCGCACCGGGCGGCGGTGCGCCAGCACGGCGTCTGCTTCAAGACGAGAGTGGAGGCGTGAACGCTCCGTGAGGTAAGCGGGAGTGGTGTCCCAATCATTGCGCAGGAATGAAGAGGCCTCCGAGATCTCTGAGAGTCTCGGAGCAGACACTATCTCTGAACCCGCCCCGATGCTTCTCCAGCAGCAAGCTGCTCCACCTCATCCACGGAGACGAGATTTGCATCCCCGGGGATCGAATGCTTCAGGCACGAGGCAGCGGCGGCGAACTCCAGTGCCGCCTCATCGACCATATTCGACATCAGACCGTAGATCAGTCCGGCCGAGAACGAGTCTCCACCGCCGACACGATCCACGATGTCGGTGATGTCGTAATGGGTGCTCACGAAAAAATCCTCGCCGTTGTGCAGGCAAGCGGACCAGCCATTGTGACTGGCGCTGTAGCTCTCGCGGAGGGTGATGGCCTGATGCGTCAGGTTGGGGTACGCCTCGAACACCTTCTCGCACAGAGCCTGATACTTCTGCGGATCGAGCTCGCCTGCCTCGACCTCCTGCTTCCAGTCTCCGGCCTTGACGGTGATCCCCAGCGAGCGCTGACAGTCCTCTTCGTTGGCGATGCCGACGTCAACGTGGCGCACGAGCTCGCTCATCACCTCTGGAGCCGTGTTGCCGTATTTCCACAGCTTGGAGCGGTAGTTATAATCGCAGGAGACGGTCACGCCCAGCTGCTTGGCCGTCTGCGCGGCTTCGAGGGAGAGATCGGCTGCCGCCTGGCTGATGGCGGGCGTGATGCCGGTGATGTGGAACCAGGACGCCCCCTCGAAGATGCGCTCCCAGTCAAAATCCTCTGGGTCGGCGGTTGCAATCGCGGAGTTCGCCCGATCGTAGATCACGTTGGACGGACGCTGATTCGCACCGGCTTCCAGGAAGTAGATGCCGATGCGCTCTCCGCCCCGGACGATCAGCGAGGTATCGACCCCTTTGCCCCGCAGATGTTCAATACAGGCGTCGGCGATGGGATTCTCTGGCAGGGCGGTGACGAAGGCGGCGTCGAGCCCGAAGCAGGCCAGGGAGACAGCCACGTTCGCCTCCCCGCCGCCGAAGGTGGCCTCCAGCATGGGAGACTGAAAGAAGCGCTCGAAGCCCGGTGACTTCAGCCGCACCATGATCTCGCCAAAGGTTACTACACGGTCGTTCATTGGCTCTTCCTCCTCATCCTCGACACTGGCGCACGGTAGCGACGGCCTCCCGTGCCAGGCGGGTGATCTCGTCAAACGCCTCAGCGGAGATCAGTTTGGATGGGGCCAGCCAACTCCCCCCGCAGGCGTGCACCACGGGTAGCTCCAGATAGCCGGCCAGGTTCTGGGGATTGACGCCTCCGGTGGGTATGAACTTGACGCCGCCATAGGGCCCCGCCATCGCCTTCAGCATCCTCACGCCCCCCAGCGCCTCGGCAGGGAAGAACTTGAGAATATCCAGTCCCCTGTCTAGCGCCATCTCGATCTCGGTCGGCGTCGCCACCCCCGGTGTGACCGGCACGTGCCGCTCCAGGCACCAATCCACCACCTTCGGGTTGAAGCCGGGTGAGACGATGAATTGCGCTCCAGCATCCACCGCCCTTTCCGCCTGATCCACTGAGAGCACGGTCCCTGCTCCCAGGATGACGTCGGGGAACTCGGAGGCGATGCGCCGGATGGTCTCCTCGGCAGCCTCCGTTCGGAACGTGATCTCGGCACGAGGTAGCCCTCCCGCTACCAGGGCCTCCGCCAGTTGTGGGGCATGCTCGGCATCCTCGATCTTGACGACCGGCATGAGGGCTAACTTGCCAATTTCCTCAAGTATGTGCGTCACATCCCCTCCTCCTCGTCATCCAAGTGTGGCTGAATTTGGACGGCTCGCAGTTCTCCGGTGAGTGTTGGAACGCATGGGGGCCGCGATAGCCCACGGCGTTGTGGCATTACTTGATAGCGCCGATCACCAGGCCGCGCGTGATGTAGCGTTCCACGATTATGGCCACGATCACCATCGGCACAACAGCAAGCAGGGACAGCGCGGAAAGGTACCACCACTGGGGACCATAGGTTTGAGTGCCCTCTCCTGCTATGTACATCGGCATTGTGCTGGCACGGCTGAAGGTAAGCATGAGCGCAAAGAGGTAATCGTTCCACGAGAACATCATGCAGAACAAGAACGTCGCCACCAGGCCAGGTGTAGATAGGGGGAGCACGATCTTACGGAAGGCTTGCATACGCGATGCGCCGTCAATCAAGGCGCTCTCTTCCAGGGCGACCGGCAGACCGGCGAAGAAATCGCGCATGATCCAGACGGCGAACGGTAGGTTAAAGACTGTGTAGGCGAGGATCATCCCTGCATGGGTGTCCACAAGACCCACGAAACGGTACATGATCAGGAACGGCAAGATGATGACCACCGGCGGCAACATGCGTTGGGAGATGATCCAGAAGGCGATGTCGTCGTTATTCCAGTTCAGGACAGGTGCGTGGTAGCGGAAGCGGGTGAGGCCGTAGCCGGCCATCGAGCCGATGATCACGGCAAGGACACCGCTGCTTATGGCCAGAATGGCGCTGTTTGCCCAGCTACGGATGACCTTCTGTTGAACCGGGCCAAACAGCAGGTAGTTCCAGGCCTTAAGGGTCGGCTTGAAGTCAACCCAGGGAATGTATGTTGGCCCCTGGAAGACAGCAATCGGCAGCTTGAAAGACGTGATGACGAGCCAATATATCGGAAACAGGCAAATCACGGCCCAGACGGCCAAGAGGCCGTACGTCACGACCAGCTTGATCCGGCGGGACTGTTGCGTGGTCAATCGCATGGCAACACCTCACTCCGTGATCGCTGCGGTACGCTTCCGCAGCATGTTTAGGAATACGATGGAAAAGATGACTATCATGATCAGCAGGGAGTAGGCAATGGCCGATGCGTAGCCCAGGTTGCCGTTCTTCATGGCCACCTGATAGGCATACATAGTGACCGTCTCAGTCGCCGTGCCCGGACCGCCCCCAGTCATCACCGCTGCAATATCGAACAGTTTGAACGCCTCCAGCCCTCGGATGATGATAACGGAGAGCGAGACCGGCAAGAGCATAGGGAACGTGATGTGGCGGAATATCTGGAGGCCGCTGGCGCCATCGACACGGGCGGCTTCGAAAACCTCGAGTGGTAGGGACTGGAGGCCAGCGAATAGGACGATCATCATGAATGGCGTCCATTCCCATGCGTCGATTAGCATCAAAGACGGGAGGGCAAACGCTCGCTTGCTGATCCACGGGATCACCGGGCCGCCCAGGAGTTGAATGATGTCGTTGACTGGCCCCTGGCCTTCGTTGAACAACATCCGTCCCGTATAGCCGACGGCCGCCGGCGTGAGCATCATGGGCATAAGGAAGATGACGACGAAGATTCTTCGGAAGCGGCTGATCTGGTTGAGCAGCAGCGCAACGCCCAGGCCAAGCACATATTCTAGTGCTACTGCGCCAACCACGAAAAATACCGTGACGCGGGTGGTGTTCCAGAACCGTCCATCGTTGACTAGAGTGATGAAATTCCCAAGCCCCGCGAAGCGGATGCCGCCTTGAAGGCGGCTCAGATCCCAACTGAGAAAGGAAACGACCAGGGAAAAGATCAGCGGAAAGATAGACAGCAGCAGGATGAGGATCACTGTTGGCCCAAGGAAGACGCGCTTGGCGCGCCGCTGTGCCGGCGCCCGGACGGCAACAGCACGTGCTGAGGCGCTAGATTGCTCTTCGGACATGGGGTACCTCCAAGTACTACCAGCCGGCAGCCAGGCTGGCCTGGCTGCCGGCTGTTAAGGCTGGTTACTGCTGCGTCACTCTGTGGGAAGGCCAAGCATCTCGCGGTACAGCTTCTTCTGCTGATCGCGCCCGAGGCGGTCGGTGATGGCGTCCCAATCCTCGGCGACCTGATCGAGCGCTTCCTGTGGCCCTACCTCGCCGGCCACTGCGCGGGCAAGCTGAACGTCGAGGGCATCGAAGTACTCGGCGGCGCCGGTGATCCGCAGATCCACCACCGCGTTCGGGTGATCGAGTATCCCTGCAACGGCGCTGAGATACTCTCTGGCTTCGGTCTCAGTCATGCCCATTTCTACCCAGGGTTCGTAGTTATTCACATCGCTGTAGAAGTGGGGGTTGACGCCCGTCTGAGGCGTGACCGTCAGCAAGGCGCTCATGTTCATGCTACCCATGAACGCAGCGAAGTCCAAGGCGCACTGCGGGTTGTCGGTGCCCGCCGAAACGGACTGGATCCAGCCACCAAAGGCCAGGTAGGGAGCCTGGTTGTACTCCTCCACCCACTCTCCGGCCTCACTGTCCCAGTACCTGTTGACACCCGGCTCCAAGGCGGATCCCCACTTGCCCGTTACGACGGACGCATCCGGATCCGCGGCGATAGGCCCTACGTCGCCCCAGTCAATGGCGAGGACGATGGTGCCGGCGGGGAAGTTGTTCCGGATCTCGCCGACGTCCCAGTTCACCACGTCAGGTGGTCCCACTTCGGCGAGGGCGATGTATTGCTCAAGCGCCGCGACGAAGCCGGGGTTATTGATGCGTGGCTCCATGGTATCGGCGTCGAAGAAGTAAGAGGGATCGTCCGGCGCCTTGGCGTACGGCGCGGCCAGGCCGAGGAACGTCCAGTACGACTGCCCTCCGCGCTGGAAGGCCGTGCCGGCTCCGTAGATGGTCTGGCCGTCGATCGTCTTGCCGTTGAAGAACTCGGCGATGTCGTAGTACTGCTCCCAGGTCTCGGGGGGGACGGGCAGAGCGTACCCATACTCGGCCTCGAAGTCTGCCTGGTACTCCGGGTCGGTGAGCAAGTCCCGACGGAAGTAGATCATGTGGGAATCGCCGTCATACGGCAGCGCGTAGGTCGTGCCTGCCCACGACAGAATACGATCTCGGTAGGTCGGTATCAGGTAGTCGTAGCCGACCTGATCCTGAATGTTCTCGGGGACCTCGAGGACGTAGCCCGGACCCATGATGTCGCCGGCCCAATCGGCAGCGTAGATGATGATGTCAAATGGGCTGGCGCCAGTCAGGTATCCGGCTCGAATCTTTTCAAAGAGCTCCCCGAAGGGGAACGTCTGTACCTCCACCGTGCCGCCCGTCCTCTCGCCCCACTCCTCCCAGTGGTTCTGCACCGGGCCAGCGATCTGTGGTCCGGTCTGGGTGGCGACCACCAGGTTCACGCCCGAGCAGTCGACCTCCCCGATCCCATTGGGGAAAAGGTTGGTGGGGTCAGCTTGCACATCCTCGACGTCGACCGGTTCGGTTGCGGCGGGCTCCTCGTCGGCAGGAGCCGTGGGCGGCACGTCTGTTGCCGGCTCTTCAGTCACCACTTCCTCGGGCGCGCACTGGGTGACCATCAACGCTGCGACCGACAGAGCTACCAGTGCTACCATTGTCAGGCGTTTCATTTTGTGTCCTCCTTTAGGGACTGTGATGCTAACTCCTGCGCCCAATGTGCTCGTTTCTGGCAGGTGCAGCCTCCGTCTAGGGAATCTGCCCCTGACTGACTCCTGCTTCTGTTCTAGCGGTGGATGAACCCTCCTTTCTGCACTCCTGCGTGCTCTAGGCTTCTTCCCCGGACCGCCCTTTCAGCATAGCTCGGGAGCATTGGTTGGGCCTGGTTCAAGTTAACCGGGTTGATTGTGGGATAGCTGGCCCGTTACACATGCGAGACATCTGCTGCTATCTAGTTCGGTGAGCATCAACCGTCATTCCTCTTTCGAGTATATCTGGCGATGAAGTCGTAGGGGGAGGGAAGCGAGACGTGGCTGGCGTCTCCGAGTTTGGCCATCTCGTCGTGAGTGAGCGTCCAGCCTACACATCCCAGATTCTCTACCAGTTGCTCCAGCGTGCGGGCGCCCAGGATAGGAGCTGTGACACCGGGCTGTTGGAGCAGCCAGTTGAGCGCTATCTGGGCCGGGGTCTTGCCCCTCGACTGACTGATCTCGAGCAACGCATCGATGATGCGCCAGGTGCGCTCGCTCTCGCGCTGTTCGGGTTGGTCGTCCCAGCGATCTCCTCGACCTACGCGGCTGTCCGGCGGGGGCGGTTCGCCGCGCCGGTACTTCCCGGTCAGCCAGCCCCCGGCCAGCGGCGACCAGCAAGTCATTCCTATTCCCTCGGAGCGACAGCGGGGCAACAGCTCCCATTCCGTGCTGCGCACCAAAAGGCTGTATTCTGCCTGCAGGCAATCGAACCGAGCCCAGCCGTGCATTTCGCTCAGCATGATTGCACGAGTCAACTGGGACGCAGTGTAATTAGACGCACCGATGTAGCGTATCTTGCCAGCGCGTATCAGGTCGTCCAATGCTCGCAGCGTCTCTTCGAGAGGCGTGGAGGCATCCCAGCAGTGCATTTGATACAGATCGACGTAGTCGGTCTGCAGTCGCCGGAGGCTGGCGTCAATCTGTTCGTAGATGTGCTTTCGCGACAGACCAGTATTGTTCGGCCCCTCTCCGGTGGGGAAGAAGACCTTGGTCGCAATGACGAGCTCAGAGCGGTGACCGCGGCTCTTGAGCCAATTGCCCAGCATCCTCTCCGATTCGCCTTCGTTGTAGATGTTGGAGGTGTCGAAGAAGTTGCCTCCCGCCTCGACGAAGTGGTCGGCCATGGCATGCGCTGTCTCTTCATCAGCTCCCCAGCCGAAAGTCTGCGTACCCATGCAAAGCTCCGAGACTTTCAACCCGGTGCGTCCCAGAAAGCGATACTCCATCTGATCCTCCTCGTCCGGTGCTCTATCTGTCACAGAGAGTTTCCTCAGTGGATGCCGAGATTCCGCTCAGGGCAGTCGCCTCGGGCATCGTGCTATCAGCGACGTGGAATGACGTCGCCAGGCGCGTCTGGGCCCTCAGGCCGTCCCATGCCCTTCTGACCGAAACGATGTGTTGGGGTAGCAGGGCCTAGCGACGAAGTGCGTTCTTAGCGCTGATACCCCATCCCCCTGGAAACCTGCAACCCCGTGTCTCTTAGCAAAGGGCCCCACCGCAGGCACTGTTCCTGCGTCATGCGATTGGCGGGTCCGGACACGCTGATTGCCCCAATGACCTTGCCAGAGTAGTCAAAGACGGGGGCGCCAACACAGCGTACCCCCAGCTCATTCTCTTCGTCGTCGACGGCGAAACCCTGATTACGTACGCGTTCCAGCTGCTCGCGCAGGGCTTCCGGAGCTTCAACTGTATGAGGAGTCCGCGGCACAAGATCTTCACTGATGATCTCCTCCAAGTGATCAGGAGAGTGCGCTAGGATGGACTTGCCCAGTGAGGTACAATACATCGGCACTCGACCGCCGATTCTGGAAGCCATCTGTATAGAATGTGCGCTATCAACCTTGCCGATGTAGACGACTTCGTTGCCTGAAGGGACAGCCAAGTGCACTGTTTCTCGGGTCTCCTCGGCCAGCTCGCTAATTAGCGGCATGGCGACACTTCGGAGACTATGATTGCTGAGGTAAGCTCCCGCCAGCTCGATCAGCTTCGGCCCCAAATAGAAGCGATCCGCGTCATCTCGCGTCACTACTCCCAACTTCTCGAAAGTAGTCAAATAGCGTAGAGCAGTGCTTTTCGATGTTCCCAGTTTCTCGGAGACGTCGACCAGAGAGGACTCGTCTTTGGAGGCCAAGAGGTCCAAGACGGTGAAGGCTTTGAGCACGGTTGTTGACATCCTGGGTTCGCCGTCCACTTCTTGCGTGTTACCCTTTCCAGTGAGCGGTACCATTGACTACGTTCGATTATGTAGAATGATTTTCTATATTATAGCACACCGGGAACAGCATGTCAATGACCAGGGCTCTCCTGCCTCTTTCCCTGGCGGCGAGCCAGTCACATAGCAGACAAT
>CAYMHT010000067.1:0-14158 GCA_964390305.1 uncultured Anaerolineales bacterium | reverse complement strand
TCGCACCGGACGACGAAGACGACACCTCTGACCTGCGAGAGCAGGGCCAGGGACGTGTACTCCAGGATCAGGTGACCTAATCACTCACCTCCCCGCTCTGCCCTATGCTCGGATCTCCTGGCGCTGGAAGAGGACGTACCCAATCGCGAACAGGAGGATGGTGGCAGCGATCAACCCTGTCAGATGCGGCCAGATGAGCGCCAAGCTCTGATCCAATGGAAGCGGCGTGCCAAAGACCGCGCCGTGAAGCTGAATCGGCAGCACCGGCCCCAAGGAGCGCACAGTGGGCTTGAGCACGGCGAGGATTGCCTCGGAGTAGAGCGCGTTGGGTGACAGCCGGCTCAGGGACAGCTCCAGTTGCGTCTGTGCCAGCACCTCCTCGACGAGCCCCACCTGCACCGGGCGCAATGCCAGCGCCATCATCTCCGCGATGATGCCCCAGAACACCATGAAGAACAGCCAGACGGCGATTGAGCTCAACGCGGCTGTCGCTGGCTGGCGGAAGACGACGGAAAACACCATCGCCAGGGCCAGCCAGATGCCGCCGAATGCGATGGTCAGCAGCAGGAACACCAGCCCGCGAGCGACCTCCTCGCCGCTCGGCGGCACCCCCAGCGACACGATGCCGATCCCCACGATCAGCAGCCAGATGGTGGTGAGGACCAAGGCCAGCGTGAAGAGGCCGGCCAGGAATTTGCCGAGGAGGAGGGCATCCCGGTAGATCGGCTGCGCGAGCAGCCGCGAGATCGTGCGCTGGTTAAACTCACCGTTGACAGCGTCGAAGGCCAAGGCGATGGCGATCAAGGGCACCAAAAACCCCAGGAACCCCACGAATGCCGGCAGCGGCTCCCGGGCCGTGGTGAAGAGCCTCAGCAAGAGAAAGCGGTCCTGACCGACGGTTTCCCGCAGGTTCTGAGCCGCCGCGTACACCGTGCCGGCCGCCGTCAGCACCGTCAGCAGCTCCAGAATCAGCATGCGTGTGCTGGTCAGGTGATCGGCCATCTCCTTCGTGACCACCGCCCACAGGCCGGTCCATGGCGAGCCCTGTCGGCTGCTCTTGCCCTCAGCTTGCTCGATCGGTCGCGCCATGCGTCACCTCCTTCTGCTGGAAGTAGTGCGTGTAGATCTCATCGAGGCCGGGCGTCTCCACACCCAGGGACAACAGCCTGCCCCCTGGCGTCACCACGGCACGGGCCACCTCCGGCCGCAGGTCGCTGACCGCCTCCACCTCGTAGAGGGAGGCGTCGGACCGGTGGACGTTCAGCACGCCCTCGATCTCGCCCAGGGACCTCTTCAGGCCCGCGACTCCCTCGGCCTCCACCTGAATGCGGTAGGCGCCGCCCAGCACCTGGTGCGCCAGCTCCTTGACCGTCCCCTCCAGGACCATCTGGCCACGATGGAACAGCCCCACCCGGTCGCAGACTGCCTGGACCTGATGGAGCAGGTGGGAGGCAAGCAGGATCGTGATCCCCTCCGCTTTGAACCGTCGGATGGTATCAAGGAACTCCCGGGCCGCCTCGGGGTCGAGGCCCTGGGTGGGCTCGTCCATGATGATGAGCCCCGGCTCCTTGAGGAGCACGTCGGCCAGGCCCAGCCGTTGGCGCATGCCGTGCGAGAACGTCGCCACAGGCTGGTCGGCGGCCTCGCTCAGCCCCATCTGGGCCAGCGCAGTCTCAATCCGCCGGTCAGTCTCATCTCTGGCGAAGCCGTTCAACTTGGCGGTGTAGATCAGGTTCTCGCGGGCGGTGAGGCCCTCGTAGAAGCCGAGCCGCTCCGGCATGTAGCCCACGCGGGCCTTGACGCTCAAAGGCTGGCGCGCCGGGTCGAGCCCCAGCACCCGGACGCGGCCCGCCGTGGGCTCCGTGAGACCCAGGAGCATCAAGATCGTCGTCGTCTTCCCGGCCCCGTTGGGACCCAGCAGTCCGAACACCTCACCCTTGCGTACGGTCAGGTTCAGGGCGTCCACGGCCAGGAAGCCGTCGTACTGCTTGGTGAGCCCCTCGGTTTCCAATACGACGTCGTTCATAGGTACCTCCTGCGGCTCCACCATCACCGCCGCCCGAAGCGCGTCACGGCCAGCCCGACGATTACCACGGCCACGCCGATGATGGCGACACCGACGATGCCCCACATGGTCGACGTGCGCACGGTGATGCGGAAGGTGGCGGACTCTGAGGAGCCCTCCTCCGGCCGTGCTCGGACTGTGATCTCATAGTCCCCGGCCACCGCCTTCTCGGCGGGTGTGATTTTGGCCGTTGCCTCCGCCTGTGACCCAGCCGGTATTTCGGCGATCTCCTCCGGCTCGAACGTCACCGACCAGTTCGCCGGCTCCGAGGCGCTCAGCTTGACGTTCCGCGCGGGCGCATCGCCCGTGTTTGAGATGATGATGTTGAGGGGTGTCTCCTTGCCCACTGTGGCCTCACCGGAGAGCCGCCCTCCTGGCCCCGTGACGTTCAGGTCCGGCTCCCCCGGTGCCTCCGTCACGTCGGCGACGAGCGTGGTCGCCGCCCGCGCCGCACCGGCCTCCGCCTGTACCTCGATCTCGTACGTCCCGCCCGCGGCGTCGTTTGGAGGCTGCACATCGATATCCAGGCGCTTCGACTCGCCCGGGGCGATGGGGAAGCTGGTCACCTCCTTGCCGGTCAACTTGAAGGTCACCTGGAAGCGCTGCGGCGCCTCGCCGATCAGGTTGACCGACAGCTCCTCATTCCCCTCGTTCTTCAACGTGGCGTCGTAGCTGAACGTCGTGTTTGCCTTGCCCTTCAACGTGGGCAGCTCCACGTCGAGCGTGAGGCTGGGGGGCACCTTCTCCTGCACGACCACGCGCAGGGGGACCTCAACCGTCTCTCCTTCTCCACGCGCGGTGACCGAGAAGCGGTGCGTGTCTACACTTGCGTCCTCGGGCACCCGGACGGTGAGCGCCACCGAGCGCTCTCCTCCTGGCTCGACGTGGGCCGCCTCGATCACGTCGCCGCCTCCCCTGAACGTGGTCTCCCAGTGCTCGGGCAGGCCTTCGAGGCTTAGCTCCACGATCTCCGCAGCCGCGCCGCCGCGCAGCGTGATATCGAACGTGACGCTGTCCCCGACGGCAACCCTGCGGGCCGGATAGTCAGCGAACGCTGTCAGGCTCGGGGAGCTCGTCTCTGGTTGATCGCCTTCCTGGGCCATCGCAGGCCCGCCCAGGGACCCGGCAATCAGCAGTGCTACTGACAGGGTGATGATCCATTTGCGTGGCATGACGTCATCCTCCTTCTCTCCATGTCCATCTCTACCAGGGACGGCCTGGCATTGGTCTCATCCTTCAGCGGGGCCGTCCCCCCAACCGGCCAGGGGGTCGCCCTCGCGACCAGAAGCCCGGCTTCGCGCGAAGTCGGGCTTCTGACTGGCCGGGACTTGGTGGCTTGGCTACTTGACCTTCACCTGGATCGCCTTCGGCCTGGCCTCCTCGACCTTGGGCAGCCTCAGCGTCAGCACGCCGTTCTCGTAGTCCGCCTCGGCCTTGTCGGCCTCCACCATCACCGGGAGGGTCAGCGAGCGGGCGTAGGCGCCGAAGGTCCGCCGCTGAGGATACTTACTTCGCTCGGACTTGGCCAGAACGATTCCTCGGCTAGGCTCTGTTTACTCGAATCTGTCTCTTGTGCCTGCCGCGCTCTGCCTTGGGCAGGCTGATGGTCAGCACACCCCTACTGAGAGAGGCCTCCGCATCCTCAGCCTCGATCGGGCAGGGCAGGAGAATGGATCGCCGGAAGGCGCTACGACGACTCCGCACGCGGTCGTGGCGTCGAGTGCGATCCACTTCTCCCTCTTGCTTGTTCCCCCGGACGGTCAGCCTCTCTCCGGACAGAGTCACGCGGATGTCGTCCTTATCCATCCCTGGTACGTCGATAATGACCCTGAATCCGTCTTCGTGCTCGACCATGTCCATGCGGGGGCCGAAGACGCCCCACCAGCGGCCGAAGACGCCGAATGGTGCGAGGCCAAGCCAACGACACCACTCGTCGGCAGGGCTACCCGCCTCTCCTTCCAAGGCTCGGACGGGTTGGTCCCTCACCTTGATGGGCACCCTGGTCTTCTTCCGTCGCCTCCACGGAACAAGGTCGGTGATCGGCACGGTTTTCCATCCTCTCAACGTCCCGCGATTGCCCTGCCGCTCCCAGACGTTGTGCTGGCCGATCGAATGAACGGCGGCTGGAAATCCTGTACCGTTATGGCCTCCGGCTCCCGTGCAGCCGGGATTTGAGATACCCAGTCCGATGCGGACCTGCAGGGGATAGCGTCGTCGAACGAACTCAGCGGGCTGCGAAGACGCTGCCGAAGCACGTCAGAGGATGCTGCTGGGCGTGCCCCGGCCAATTGCTTATGGCAGTCCGGAGAATTCATTCGGAGCTGTGCGCCATCTCCAAACTATCCGCATACAACTGCCAACCACAACGACGAGGAGCGACATGCTCTCGTCACAAGAATCGAGTGATCCTTATCACTTGGCAGGATATTCCAGAGACGTTAGAATTGCATAGGAGAACCGTCAGAGAACCATTAGAGTTCGTTTGACTCCTGCGTCACGGTGTGCCGTCGTGGCCGCAACAGAGGCGCAGCCGGCCAACCAATATCCCCAAGGAGGTCTCGTGATGAGTGAATCGAAGACGGCTAGGTCGGATATTCGCGTCTATGGGTACCGCTGGGTTGTGCTCATCGTGTACATGCTGATCAGCCTGATCATGCAGACGTACTGGATATGCTATGCTCCCATCACGAAGGTGGCGGCGGAGCGGTACGGCGTCGGTGATCTGCGTATCGGGCTTCTCGCCATGATCTTCATGTACGTCTACCTGCCCCTGTCGATACCGGCGTCGTGGGCTATCGACACCTACGGATTCAAGAAATCTGTCGGTGCTGGCGCGGTTCTGATGGGCGTCTGCGGCCTGCTGCGCGGTCTGTTCACCGCGGACTACGCCACGGTGCTGATCCTCACCGTTGGGATCGCCATCGCACAGCCACTCTTCCTGAACGCGACCACCAAGCTGGCCGCGTTGTGGTTCCCGGTCGACGAGCGCGCCACCGTCGTGGGCCTGGGAACCATCGCTCCCTTTATTGGTATCGTCATCGGCCAGATGGCCACGCCGTTTCTGGTGACCAGCCTCGGCTTCGAGACGACCATGCTGGTGTACGGGATTGCGGGAGCGGTGACAGCCGTGGTCTTCGTCATCTTCGCCCGAGAGGCTCCGCCCACCCCAGCCGGGCATGAGGAGCGCGTGCTCATGCTCGACGGTCTTAAACACGTACTCAGCCTACGGGATTTCTACCTGCTCGCCTTCCTGGCCTTCGTGGTGGGCGCCGTGTTCAATGGCGTCTCCACCTGGGTTGAGGTGATCGTACGGCCGAAGGGCCTCGATGTCGCCCAGGCCGGTCTAATCGGCGGTGTTCTGCTCATCGGCGGGGTCTTGGGGGCTGTCCTCATTCCGCCCATCTCGGACCGGAGACGCGCACGGAAGCCGATCTACTTCTGGGGTCTGATCCTGTCCATCCCCTTCCTCGTGGGGTTTGCACTGGCGAATACGTTCGTGGCCCTGTTGATCACGGCGTTCTTCCTGGGACTCTTCATCAACGGCATATCGCCGGTCGGCTTCCAGTTCACGACGGAGGTCTGCTATCCAGCTCCCGAAGGGACGTCGGCCGGGTGCCTTTTGCTCGCCAACCAGGCCTCAGTGATTGCCATCTCGGCGATGGGCTGGGCGAACGAGCAGTTTGGATCGTTCAGAACCCCTCTCATCGCACTTGCAGCTCTGCTGGGCGTCTGTGCCCTCATCCTCACGGCAGTGAGCGAATCTGAGATCGTCCAGCAGGAGCCGGCGACGGACGCCGCGGCTGGCTCGTGAAACAGAGGCACCAGCAAAAGCGTGGGCGGCACTCGGTGACGCTCCCGCACGCCAGAGAGGTAGCGGTGGCAGCCATCGCTCTGGTCTGAGTCACAAAAGAGAGGGGGGCGTGGAGGATCTGTTGGGCGAAGCATCCGGGAACGCACTTCCTAAACGCTTAGCCCCCGGCCGAATTGCCTCCCCGGTGAGTATTGGGATAGGAGATGAACATGGACGATTTCTTGGAGGAGTTGGAGCGCTCGATCAAGCCCTATCGGGACGAGTTCCCCACGTACTCATCCCTCCCGGAGGCCGGTCGCGACAGGGAGGAGATCCTCCAGCTGATGGAGGAACTGCGATCTAGAGAGACGGCGATGTGGAAGGACGGTTTCTGCTCCGGGACAGTCTACCACGGCGATACGGAGCACGTTGAGTTCCTCAACAAGGTGTATGCCCTCAACTCCCAGGCTAACCCGTTGCACTTCGACGTCTGGCCCAGCTGTGTGAAGTTCGAGGCAGAGGCCGTATCTATGACGGCCGATATGCTCGGCGCGGGCAGGACCTCCGATGAGATTGTCGGGACGATCACCTCGGGTGGTACAGAGAGCATTCTGCTCGCGATGAAGACCTATCGGGACTGGGCCTGGGACAAGAAGTGGATCACCGAGCCAGAGATAATCGCTCCCACGACGGCGCACGCCGCCTTCGACAAGGCAGCTGAACTCTTCCGGATCAAGATCAAACGCATACCTGTGGCTGACGATCTGCGGGCCGACGTCGAGGCCACACGAGAGGCCATCACCAAGAACACCATTGTGATCGTGGGGTCGGCGCCGGAGTTCCCCCACGGGCTCATCGATCCCATCGAGGAGCTGTCCGAGCTGGCCCGGGAGAACGATGTCGGCTTCCATACCGATGCCTGTCTTGGGGGATTCATCCTGCCCTGGGCCGAACGGCTGGGTTACGATGTCCCGCCCTTCGACTTCAGATTGCCCGGCGTGACCTCGATGTCGGCAGACACACACAAGTACGGTTATGCTGCCAAGGGCTCGTCCGTCGTCATGTATCGGGGCAGGGAACTGCGTCACCATCAGTACTTCATGGTGACCGACTGGCCTGGCGGTCTGTACCTGTCTCCGACGCTCGCCGGGAGTCGGCCCGGGGCTTTGAGTGCTCAGTGCTGGGCGGCTTTGGTCTCGACTGGAGAACAGGGATACCTGGAGGCCTCGAGGCGCATCCTGGAGGCCGCCGCGCTGATCAAGGATGAGATTGCGGACATCCCGGAGATCCGCGTCCTCGGTGACCCGCTCTTTGACGTCGCCTTCGCCTCCGACACGCTGGACGTATACGCCATCTCGGACTACATGGGCGAGAGAGGGTGGGGGTTGAACGCTCTGCAGCGCCCGCCGGCCGCTCACCTCTGCCTCACGTTGAGGCACGCGCGCCCGGGGGTTCCCGAGCGGTTCGTCGAGGATCTCGGGGCGGCCGTCGACTACGTGAAGGCGCACCCGGACCTGAAGGGGGAGATGGGGGCCATCTACGGGATGGCTGGCAGCGTGGCGCTCAAAGGTGCGGCGCGCAGCGTCATGAGCATGCTTCTGGACACCGTGTACGAGCCATAGGGCGATGGTCTATCGCGAGGCACGTCGGTCTCGGCGGTATGCAGTCCGGTTGGGGGGGGTGACGTGGAATACGTGGGTGGTACAAGCGGAGCCGGATCTCGGTCGGGGCGACGGCCTGGCTCCGAGGCAGCCAGTCGGGGAGGCTACGGCGCGGCTGGCGCAAGTCGGGAGGCGTTCTAGAATCGAGGAGGTGCAGCATGGCGGAGTACATCATAGCCCACGACCTGGGGACGAGCGGCACGAAGGCGGCTGCGGTCGACCTGACCGGGAAGGTGGTGGCGTCCGCCTTCAGGCCCTACAAGGTCTACTACAGTGCGGACGGTGGGGCCGAACAGGACTCGGACGACTGGTGGCAGGCGATTGTAGAGACTACGCGCGAGATCTTGGAGCAATCTGACGACGTCACGCCCGAGACCGTCGTTGGTCTAAGTATGAGCTCTCAGATGGTTGGGACCTTACCCGTCGACGCCGACGGTCGTCCCCTGCGCCGTGCCATGATCTGGCTTGACGGGCGCGCAGAGCGGGAGGCGGAGTGGCTGCGAGACGTGACCGAGATGGATTTCATCGACGCCAAGGCCTGCAGCGCGAAAGTGCTGTGGATCATGCGCAACGAACCCGGCGTCTACGCCCGGACGCACAAGATACTTGATTGTAAGGACCAACTCCAGTTCAGGATGACGGGGGAGTACACCACGGACCTGTCTCTGGCGTCCGCCACGACGTACTTCAACCCCTGGACGGGGGAGTGGTGGCCGGAGGTCTGCGCGGCTATGCAGTTGCCGATTGAGAAACTGCCGACCGTGGTGCCCTCGACCGAGGTGGTCGGATCGCTCACGGCGCAGGCAGCGGCTGAGCTCGGTCTGCTCGAGGGCACGCCGGTCGTGGGCGGAGGTGGGGACGTCCCCTGTGCCGCCGTAGGGTCTGGGGCGCTGTCCCCGGGGCGGGGCCATCTCTATCTCGGGACGTCGGCCTGGGTCCTGGCGATCACGACGGAGTTCATCCTGAATCCGGAACTCGGGATCAGCCCGGGCGTGGGCTGCGATCTCTCGACTTACTGCCTGTGCGGGGAAATGGACAACGCCGGCGGCTGTCTCGACTGGTTCGCGAGTACGCTGCTGGGAAGCGAAGAGCAGGAGACGGCAGAGAGCGAGGGCATATCGGTGTACACCCTGATGGACCGCATGGCGGAGGAAGTACCGCCCGGCTCCGATGGACTAATCTTCTTGCCCTGGCTGTGGGGGGAGAGGGCGCCGATCAACGACGAGAAGGTGCGCGGTGGCTTTGTCGGCCTCGGCTCCAATCATACAAAACCCCACCTGATCCGATCGATTCTTGAGGGAGTGGGACACCATCTGCGCTGGATCTTTGAGGAGTTCGAGAAGGCTGGCCTCCCACAGACCGAGGTCAACGTGATTGGCGGAGGCGCACAGAGCCCCTCGTGGTTGCAGATGCTGGCGGACGCGACGAATGTGAAGCTGATCGAGGTAGAGCAGCCGCTGTATGCCTGCGCGCGCGGCGCTGCCATGACCGCGGCTGTTGGCCTGGGCATCTACGATGACTTCGCCGGGGTCGAGCAGGTGATCGGCACAGGGGGTCAGTATTCCCCCAATGAGGAGCACAGAGAGGCCTACGATCAGGCTTATGCGAACTTCCGGTCGCTTTACCGTCCATTGAGCGACATCGGACACAACCGGGTGTCGGCCGCCTGAGCAGGCGTGATCTGCGCCGGGAACGGGACTGCAGACAGGGGGCCGGCTCAGGAGGCCCCCTGTTGTCGCGGAGCGAAATCGGCGCCGTTGAACGCGCGCAACACACCCTACGAGGAGGAACCATGTCGGATGACAATAACCTGGCTGGAGGCTGGCAAGGGAAACTACTCACCGTGGACCTGTTGTCGGCTCAACTGGAGCCGACCACCCCAGAGCCGGATCAGTATCGGCGCTGCATCGGGGGCACAGGGCTGGCGGGAAAGCTGCTCTACGACCTGATAGCCGCCGGGGCCGACCCGCTGGGAGCGGAGAACACGGTGGGCGTCTTCACCGGACCGCTGACGGGCACGCGTTTCCCTGGCTGCGGGCGGGTCACTGTCTGTGGCCTGTCACCGCTCACTCGGGGCTGGGGCCAGGCCAGCATGGGTGGCTACCTGGGGACGGCATTGAAGCGCGCTGACTGGGATGGAATACTCGTGAGCGGCATAGCGCCAGAACCCATGTACTTGCTGATCGAGGATAACGAGGCGCAGCTCGTCGCCGCGTCCGACCTGTGGGGGCTGGGGACCTTCGAGGCCGAAGCGTTGCTGAAGGAGCGACACCCTGGCTCTGAGGTGGCCTGCATTGGCCCCGCCGGCGAGGCCCTGTGCCCGCTGTCAGGCATCGTGCACCGCCGAACTGAGATTGCCGCCCGATGTGGGTTGGGGGCCGTGCTGGGGTCGAAAAAGCTCAAGGCCGTTGTTGTACGGGGCAGCGGCGACGTGAAGGTGGTCCGCGGCTCCGCGTTCGACAGCCTGCTGTCGAGGCACCGGAAGATTCTGGAGACGCATCCTCAGGCCCAACCGTACTCCGAACAGGGAACCGCGAGCCTGGTGGAGCTGTCCATGATGTTGGGCGACATGCCCGTCAGGAACTGGTCAGGTGAGACGTGGGAGGAGGGAGCCGAAAGCCTGAGCGGCGCGGCGATCGTCTCCCAAATCCTGGTGAAGCGAGCTGGCTGCTACGCCTGTCCCATTCGGTGCAAGGGTATTGTCACCGTGGATGAGGACGACATCGACCTGGAGGAGAGCCCTGGCCCAGAGTATGAGACCCTGGGCAGTCTGGGTACGCTTCTGCGACACGGGAGTCTGGCTGGCGTGACCGCGGCTGGCGACCTGTGCGACCGGCTGGGCCTCGACACCATCAGCACGGGGTCCGCCATCGCCTGGGCGATGGCGGCATTCGAACGCGGCGCGCTGACGACGGCCGACACCGACGGCCTGGAGCTTGTCTGGGGCGACACAGATGCGATCCTTCAAGCGATTGAGGCGATGGGAAGGGGCAAGGGGGACCTGGGTGCGCTTCTCCGTGGCGGCAGCCGCGCCGCCTCTGAGGCAGTGGGGCAGGGGAGCGAGGCCTACGCCATGCATGTCAAAGGGCTCGATCTCCCCATGCATCACCCTCGGGTCTTCCACGGCCTGGCTCTGGCCTATGCGTGCCTGCCCCACGGCGCCTCGCATATGGAAGGTGGCTTCAATCAGCGCGGGCCACGCAAGTCGCTGGAGGACTGGGTGAGCGAAACGAACGATTCGATGCGCGACGGGACCCTGGCCAATGAGGTCGGTTTCTGTGCCTTCACCGCCAACGAGGCCCCGCTGCAGTTCGTCGCCGACTTGCTCGAGAGCGTGACGGGAGAGCCGTACACCCTCGAAGACCTGCGTCGGTCCGCCGACCGCGACTACCTGCTCCGGTATGCGTTCAACCTGCGGGCGGGGATGTCGCCGGCGGCGAACAGGCTGCCCGACCGCGTCGTGGAGCAGATGGTGGAGAGGGACACGCGCTGGGAATCCGATTGGCCGATGGCCATTCCCGCTTTCTATCGGAGCCGGGGCTTTGACGAACAGGGGTATCCCACCGCCGAGACCCTGCGTGACTTCGGTCTTGACCACGTCGTCCCAGACATGGACCTCTGGAACAGGTAGCCGGGATATGCAGATAGTCTGACGGCGGTCACGGGCAGGCAAGGTCCCCAGGCACCGCGGCTTCGGGGCCGTGTTGAAATGCTGCGGCCCCTCGCGAGGTGCAACACCGCGCCGGGTGCCGGGACCGCTCCTGGTGCAGCGGGGTTGGAGACCGAGCCGGTTCTGACGCCAGCGCGGGAGGAGTGCTGGCCGCTCACTTGATCGGCTTTCTCCTGCCCACCCTCGGTGGCAGGCTGCTGCGCATCGTCCTGTGGGGCGTGCTGACCAGGACAGGCGCGGGCGGCCCGGCGATAGCCGGTGCGCAGAGACCCCAGTGGGGCGGGGTGAGAGGCCGCGGTAAAGGGGCGACCACGCCAGCGTGGAGGCATACCAGCTTTCTACAAGGGGCTGCGCGGGTCCCCTGACCTCATTTTGGGATCACAAGTGCTTTCTTACCGCCCCCTCGGGTAGGGGAGGGAGGGTGGCGAACTCCACCCCCAGGTCGGCCAGGGCAGCTTTGCCCCGGGTCGTGAGCTCCGTCCGGAAGTGGTTCTGCTGGCGCGGGTCGATGGGATAGGCCTTCAGGCGGTACTCGGTCCCCCACGGCCTCTCCCGCGCCAACACGGTGATCGGTTGGGATAGCTCCAGGAAGGGGCTGGTCAGCGCCACGCGCTGGAGCGTCTGCTGGACCTGGGCCCCATCGTGCTCGGGGTGCAGGTAGAACTCGGTGACACAGAGCAGGTGGGTGGTGCCGTCGTTGGCGTTATAGATGAGCTTGTCCCACAGCATCAGGTGCGGGATCAGCACGACCGTGTCGTCGAGCGTGACGATCTCAGCGGTACGCATCCCGATCGACCGGACCTCGCCGTACGCCCCGTCGATCTCGATCCAATCGCCGAGCCGGTAGGGCATCTCGTAGAGGGTGACGATGCCGGCGATGAGACTGCTGACGTAGTCCTTGAAGGCGAACCCCAGCGCCAGGCCCAGCGCGCCGAGGAGGGCCACCAGGTTCTCAAACGTGGGCTCTACCAGCCGAGGCAGGACCAGTGCGATGGCCAGGACCAGCACCACCAGCCGCACCACCGGTACCGTCGCCAGTACCGTGTGTCGTCTGCGTCCGGAGAACGCCTCGGCCAGCCAGGTCAACACGCGCTGGCTGACGACGATCAGCAGCCAGGCCCCTACGATGATCCCCGCCACCTGAACCAGGTTGATCTCGCTCAAGTCGCTTACGATCCCGATCACGCCCTCCTGTCCATTCATCGCACACCTCTATTCGTGCGGCACCTCTAGAAAGCGTCGGTCAGATAGCTGTCTCTCTGCAGGAACTTGCGCACTGCCGGATACCCGCTCGCGGTCACCTGCCAGAGCCCTCCCTCTCGCGAGACCAACCCGGCGATCCGGAGCGCATCGAGAATCTCCGTGATCCGCCCGGACGTCATGGGCAACAAGCGCCCCATCATCTCGGTCGGGAGACCACCGTGGAACAACAGGGCGTGGAGCACGAAGGCGGTGTCGCGCCCGGCGCCGGAGGGCAGGGTGGGATGCTCCACTTGCGACCAGGGCTTCACCCAGATCGTCTGGCCCGCCATTTGTTGATCCGCCTCGGCTTTGTTGGGCACGTCATCGACCGGCTCGCTGCTGAGCGCGGTGCGCCAGATGGCCCAGGCGACTCCCAGATTGCCGCGGCTGTAGGTCGCCAGGTGGTGAAGGAAGTCGCTCTGGTGGTCCGTGGTGGTCGCCGCGTCCGGCGGCGGCAGCACGTCGCTCCCGTCGTCTGACTGGCGGAAGCGGACGTGCCGACCGCCCACGGGCTGGGCGAGATGCCGGAAGCACACCGCCAGCCGGTGTTCATCGTATGCCTGCAGCGTCAGCGTAGGTGGAAGCCAGCCCCGCCAGACGTGATCCAGAAAGGCCCACGCCCAGCTGTCGCAGCCGATCAGCCCCGGTCCCAGGTCGCCGACGTGGGCCCGGTCCAGGAAGCTGCAGACCAGGTCCAGCCCCCTGGCGTGGCGGAAGTAGAGCCGCTCCAGATCCACCAACATCCAGGGGCCGTCAGCGTTGAACTGCTCGCCAAACCAGGCCTCGTCTGCAGAGAGGATCTGCTCCGGCGAGGGAGCGGAGAGAGGACGCCATTGGTTGTGTTCGGCCCACGCCGTCAGGATTGCCCTCCGGCCTACGTGCGGCGGCGTGACCACAGGGCGGACTGGCTCGTCCTGCGGTGGCCCTGTCACCCACTCCTCCAACGCCCTGTCAAGGGCTTCCGCTGCCTTGGGCCACTCCGGCCGGGGTGCAGCGCGCCGAAGCTGCCACTCGGGAAGCGTGGTCAGCTCCTCCTCCGCTCTGACACGGGGGATGGGCTCCTCGATGTCGGGGCGGAGCCGTCGCCACAACGCGCTGAATCTCCTCTTGGTGGTCTCCATCACGCCCGGGGGCGGCGGCACGTACTCGGCGACGGGGACGAACTTCCACATCGCCGGGGGCGCTTCGTCGGGTCTGTCTCCCTCACGGGCTGCGGACGGTGGCGGCATGACCTCCCTCCAGGTCAGACGACTGTCTCATTTGTCAAGTGACGATGACTGCTCTCCGCTGTGTCGCCGAGGATGCATCCTTCGCGGCCCAGCCGCGGCTGAGAGATCGCATGGGGCGCGGCTCATCCGATGACCACGCGACTGTACTACGGAACGTTCCTGACCGCAAGCGGTGCGGCCGCACGACCCGCGTCCTGGCGCATCACCGATTGCCCGGCTCGGCTGTTGCCGTCAGGCGGTCCATGGCATATAATCTGGAGCGGGAGGATGGACCGTCACGACGGAGAGCGGAAGATCTGCGCCGATCTTTCGCCCGTGGGCAGGCGCAGTCGCGCGACCCTGGTTCAGGAAATCGAGGAGGGTCGTCGTGACCAGAAAGACCACGTCACGGGTCACCGTTTTCTGATTCTGCGGAGTGAGATCGCCTGGCTCCGGCGGGACCGGGGTCTGCCACGACCCCTCCACCTGACCAGCAGTGACCCGGTTGCATCGTTCGAGTCG
>CAYMHT010000066.1:0-14344 GCA_964390305.1 uncultured Anaerolineales bacterium | reverse complement strand
AGGGCTGGGTGACGGCCATCAACGACGTGATGACCCTGTTCGTCAGCGACCTGGACGTCGCGTCGGCCCAGGATGGACTGGCACAGGCCTGTGTAGACGCTGGGGTCTGCCAGTAGCTGGTTACAGAGACCGGGTCTCCAGGGACCTTGCTCCCTGGAGACCCGGTCTCCTACCTTATGAGCGACGTCGCTGCCGAGAGCGGTGCCGCTCACGTCGAGAATCGAAGGGGGTTCATTCATGGCACGCGCACGCCGTGAGCGCTGGATCGCTTTCTTGATGGTCCTGCCGTCCATGATCCTGATAGCCGTGTTCGTCTACGGGTTCATCGGTTGGACGACGACGGTCTCCTTGTCCGGTTGGGATGGTGTCACGCCTGATTATAGCTGGGCCGGGCTGGACAACTTCGAGCGGCTGTTCGGTGGGGGGGGTGTAGCGGCCAGGCGCTTTTCCATCGATCTTTGGAACACGCTTTTCTTCACCATCCTCTTTCTGTTGCTGTGCGTCGTCTTTGGCCTTCTGCTGGCGATCTTGCTCGATCAGAACGTCAAAGCGGAGAGCTTCTTCCGGACCATCTACCTTTTCCCCATGTCCCTATCTTTCGTGGTGACAGGCGTGGTCTGGCGGTGGATATTCGCGCCCGGTGCCGGCGATCGTCTGCGGGGCGTCAATGCTCTGTTTCACACCGTGGGGCTCGACGCGCTGCGGTGGGGCTGGTATACTGACACGAGTTCCATAGGGCCGTTTCACGTCGCGTTGATCCCCGTCGTCATCGCCGCTTCCTGGCAGCTCACCGGCTACACCATGGCGATGTATCTGGCGGGGCTGCGTGCTGTTCCCGATGAACTGCGAGAGGCTGCCCGCGTGGATGGCGCTAGCGAACTCGCCCTGTATCGGCGCATCATCCTGCCCTTGCTGCGACCGATCACCCTCAGCGCCTTGATCGTCCTGGGCCACATCTCGCTCAAAATCTTCGACCTGGTCTACACAATGACGGGCAAAGGCCCCGGCTTCGTCACCGACGTGCCGGGCATCTTCATGTTCGAAACGACGTTTCAGGGCAATCACTACGCCCAGGGCGCCGCGATCTCCATGATCATGCTACTAATGGTCGCTCTCGTGATCATTCCCTATCTGGTGTTCAGCCTGCGACGGGAGGTGGAGCTGTGACCCGACGTCTTGATCCGATGAGGCTTGCCATCTATGCGCTCCTGATTCTCTTCGCCGTCCTGTTTCTCGTTCCGGTCTACGTTATGCTCACAACCTCACTCAAGACCTTCGCTGAGGTTCAAGACCTGTCCAGGTTGTGGAGTCCGCCGCAGGAAGTGACCTTAGAGAGCTTCTCCGCTGCGTGGTCGGGTATTCCAGAGAAGGGATTGCGCGGCCTGTCGCGCAACCTGCTCAATAGTGTGAATCTGACCATACCGGCTACGATCTTGTCCGCTATGCTGGGCTCACTGAACGGCTACGTGTTAGCCAAGTGGAAGTTCCGAGGCGCGGATGTGGTCTTCCCGCTGATGCTGTTTGGCATGTTCATTCCTTACCAGAGTGTCTTGATTCCGTTGACCCGAACCCTTTCCGCGATCGGGCTTGGAGGAACCCTTTGGGGCCTTGTCCTGGTCCACGTGGTGTACGGGATCCCCATCACCACGCTCATCTTTCGCAACTACTATGCCGAAATACCGAACGCGATGTTGGAGGCTGCTCGCATTGACGGCGCCGGGATCCTGAATACCTACTGGCGAGTGGTATTTCCGCTCTCGTTGCCTGGGTTCATGGTCGTCATCATCTGGCAGTTCACCAACATCTGGAACGATTTCCTTTTCGCCGTCTCTATCCTGCAAAGGCCGGCCCTCCAGCCTATCACCGTAGCACTGCAGAACCTGTCGGGCAGCCAGATCAAGGAATGGAACATGGTTATGGCTGGCTCAATCCTCGCGGCCTTGCCGACACTGCTCATCTATGTCATCACCGGACGCTACTTCGTGCGCGGGTTGTTGGCCGGCTCAGTGAAAGGATAGTTCCTACTGGCAGAGGCAGATGAACTAATTGCTCGCGCTGGAGGACACGGCGGTCACGAGCGGACGACGAACTGCGAAAAAGTCGCTGACTGGTAGTTTCTTCTGTTGGAGCTGGACGGAACACAGGCTTGCCCTCACTGCGTCCGCCAGTACAATTGGCATAAGGACGTAAGGTGTGCGCTTTCGATGGTGTCGCCTCACCTCAGCAGAGGGTCGTATGAGCAGCCCCATTGTCCCCACGGAGCAACTCGAGAAGGTCATCCACCAGATGCCGGCGGCTTTCACCATCCTGGACTTTGCCGCCGCCTTTGAAGAGCAATTTCCCGACAGCTGGGACACTCTCGTCGACCGCTATGGTCTGTATGGCTCCGGCACGCGCTACTCGGCGCTGACCTATCTCAGCAACCGGCTGAGCTCGTATGCCAGACGGAAGGCACCGGCTCTGCTGGAGCCGACGCCGAAGGGATGGAGGCCTGAGGAAGGACGCTGCCTGCGCCGCACGACCGCCGAGGAACGGGAGCGATTCGGCAGTCGCTGGATCGTGGTCTATCACAAACGCGAAAGCGGGGAGGGCGACTGAGCTGGGAGCGGGAAGGTATTCTGCTCGTGGCCTATCCGCCTTCGAAAGCCTCGGACCGGCAAGATCTCGCGACATTGGACGTTCCAGGTGACAGCGATACTGGACAAGCCACATATGGAGGGTTTTGAGATGAAGGCAATGATCTTGCGTAAACCAGCACCGATTGAGGAGCAGCCATTAGAGCTGGTCGATCTTCCGCTGCCAGAGCCCGGCCCCGGCCAGATCCGCATCGACGTGGATGCCTGCGGTATATGCCACACCGACCTCCATACCGTGGAGGGGGATCTGGATCTGCCCCAGCTTCCCATCGTCCCTGGTCATCAGGTAGTCGGCACGGTGGCCGCGCGAGGAGAGAGCGCTGACCGATACCAGGTCGGTGATCGCGTAGGGGTTGCCTGGCTTCACCACGTCTCCTGTGACGAGTGCGAATACTGCCAGCGTGGGTTGGAGAATCTCTGTCCCAACGCCACGTTCACCGGGCTCCACGCGAACGGCGGCTACGCCGAGGCCATGGTCGCCTATGGGGACTTCGCGTATCCCATCCCGGCTGAACCCCGTTCAGCCAAGGGCTTCTCCGACGTGGAAGCGGCGCCGCTTCTCTGTGCGGGCATCATCGGCTACCGCGCGCTTAAGATCAGCGAGGTGCAGTCAGGCCAGCGGTTGGGTCTCTATGGCTTCGGCAGTTCGGCCCACGTCACCATCCAGGTGGCGCTCCATTGGAACTGCGAGGTGTACGTCTACACCCGCAGCGAGGGCCATCGGCGCCTGGCACGTGAACTGGGCGCGGTTTGGGTCGGCGGCGCGAAGGACACGCCACCGGAGACGATGCACTCGAGTATCATCTTCGCCCCAGCCGGCTGGATCGTCCCGGAGGCTCTGCGCGACCTCGACCGGGGCGGCACGCTGGCACTGGCCGGCGTGACGATGACGCCTATTCCCGAGCTCGACTACGACGAGTTGCTGTATTGGGAGCGGGCGATTCGCAGCGTGGCGAACTTCACGCGGCAGGATGCCGAGGAGCTGTTGGAGATCGCTGCCCAGATCCCGATCGAGACTACGGTGGAGACGTTCCCCCTGGCGGAGGCGAACGAGGCTCTTCTGGCCATGAAGCGCAGCGAGATCGACGGCTCGGGGGTCCTGACCATAGCGTAGCGACGCGCCGTCACGCGCCTCCAAGGCGCCTGCGGGCCGTCAAGCTCAACAGATGCGCGGGAGCAGCTCGCCCAGGGGCATATCGACCACGCGCCGACCGCCGATGCCGGTACGGGCCAAGACCATCCCCGGGTGCTCCTCCGTCACGACGCCGATGTGTGCCGCGTTCTCGCCCAGGGCGTGCGCTCGCAGGGCTTCCAGCGCCGCCTCTGCCTCCTCCGGCCGGACGAAGACGACCATTTTCCCCTCGTTCGCCACTGTCAACGGATCGAATCCCATCATCTCGCAAGCTGCCGCCACGGCGGGGCGGACGGGGACCGCGCTCTCCTCGATCTCGATTCCCACCGTGGAAGCTTCTGCCAGCTCATTGAGTGCCGCCGCCAGTCCTCCACGGGTGGGGTCGCGCAGACAGTGGACGTCCGGGGCAACCGCCAACAGCGCTGCCACCAGCCAGTTCAGGTTCGCGCTGTCGGAGACCAGGTCGGTCTCAAAGGTCAATCCCTCCCGCTTGCTGAGTACTGCGATGCCGTGATCGCCCACGGTGCCGCTGAGCAGCACCGCGTCCCCAGGCTCTGCGCGGTCGGGCCCGATCATCACCCCTTCAGGCACCAGTCCCACGCCGGCTGTGTTGATATACATGCCGTCCCCATGCCCTTGTTCCACCACTTTCGTGTCGCCCGCGACGACCTGAACCCCGGCCTCCCGTGCCGCTGCTGCCATGGATCGCACCACCTGCGTCAATGTCTCCACCGGCAGCCCTTCCTCCAGAATGAAGGCGGCCGTGAGCCAGAGTGGACGGGCACCGCTCATTGCCACGTCGTTGACCGTTCCATGGACCGCTAAAGAGCCGATGTCCCCGCCGGGGAAGATCAGCGGGCGCACCGTGAACGAGTCGGTCGACATTGCGAGTCTGGGGCTCCGATCTGCCGACTCCACGACGGCAGAGTCGGCCATCTGGCGCAGGTATTGATTGTCCAGTGGGGTGGCGAACACCTCACGGATCAGGTCGTTCATCATCTTACCACCGGCACCGTGGGCCAAGCGAATCACATCTTCCATTTTAAGGTCACCTCATCCTCAAGACGGACGCTCTCCGTATCGATAGTAGGCCGCGCACGCCCCCTCGGCACTGACCATGCAGGGACCCACGGGACTTTGCGGCGTGCAGGCCTTCGCGAAGAGCGGGCATTCCGGCGGAAGGAGCACACCGCGCAGGACGTCCCCGCAGCGACAGCCCGCTGGCTCGCGGGTCGGCCCGGTCTCTACGGAGAATATTCGAGCGGCGTCGTAGCGCCTGTACGCACCTCGCAGCTGCAACCCGCTCTGCGGAATCCCGCCGAAGCCCCGCCAATCCGCTTCGGCGACCTTGAACACGCGCTCGATCGCCCGTTGAGCGGATCGGTTTCCTCCCGGCCTCACGCTGCGCGCGTAGGCGTTGTTGACCTCGGGATTCCCGTCTTCGGCCATCGTGACCAGCGCCAGAATCGCCCGCAAGAGATCCAGCGGCTCGAAGCCGGCGATGGCGCACGGCATCCCATAGTCGTCGGGGAGGAAGCGCCAGGCGTCGGCCCCGATGACGGTGGTGACGTGCCCAGGACCGATCACCCCATCCAGGGCCACTTCGCCGGCGTTCAGGATGGCCACTGTTGCCGGGGGCGTCAGCTTATGCGTGCTGAAGACGCTGAAATTGTCCAAGCCCTCGGCCTCCGCCGTCAGCACCGCCGAGGCGACCATCGGTGCGGTAGTCTCAAACCCCACGCCCAGGAAGACCACCGGCCGATCAGGGTTCTGACGGGCGACCTGCAGGGCATCCAGTGGAGAGTAGACCACGCGCACGTCGGACCCCTCCGCCTTGGCCTGCGCGAGGGACGTGCGGCTCCCTGGCACGCGGACCATGTCGCCGAACGTGGTGAGGATGACCTCCGGCACCTGCGCCAGGGCGATGGCGTGATCGAGCTCAGCGGCCGAGGTGACACAGACGGGACAACCCGGACCCGAACGCAGATCCACCGTCTCCGGCAGGAGAGACGGTATGCCGAAGCGGAGGATGGCGTGCGTGTGTCCGCCGCAGAACTCCATCAGGCGCACAGGGCGCCTTGACCGGGTGCGGATGGCCTGGGCGACGGCGCGGGCTGCCTCTGGATCTCGGAATCTGTCGATCAGCTTCATCGCTTGCTCTGCACCGCCGCGATCACCGCCTGGCCCAACGAGAGCCCACCGTCGTTGGGGGGCACCAGGTGATGCGTGTAGACGGTGAAGCCACTTGCTCGGAGAAGGGGTAGCACCCGTTCCAGTAGCGCCACGTTCTGGAAGACCCCGCCGGAGAGCACAACCTCGCTCAGGCCGGTCTCGTCGCGCAGACGGACACAGACATCGCGAATCATCGCTGCCACGCCGTTATGGAACTTGGCGGCGATGACGCTGGGCGGTACGCCAGACGTGACGTCGGCGACGACGGCGCGAATGACAGGTGCCGAATCGATGGCCTCGCCCAGGCTGAACTCGTAGGCTGCCCTCACATCCGCGTCCACCAGCGTCTCGAGCTCGATCGCCGCCTGAGCCTCGTAGTTGATCTCCTGTCGCACGCCTGCCAGGGAAGAGATAGCGTCGAAGAGCCGGCCGCTGCTGGAGGTCGGCACGGTGTTTAGCTCCCGTTCCAGCTGTCGCTCCAGAATCGCCCGCTCCTCCGAGGAAGCCGCCGCCACTGCCGGCAGGTGTTGGTCCCAATCCACGCCAGCGGCCCACAGGTGCGCCAGGGCGACGCGATACGGGCGACGAATGGCGGCGTCGCCGCCGGGCAGTGGCACGTACTTCAGATGTGCTGCTCGCCGGAAGGAGACGTAATCCGTGATGAGAAACTCGCCGCCCCAGATGGCGCCGTCGCTGCCATACCCGGTGCCGTCGAAGGCCACCCCGATGACAGGGCGCTCGCCCGTCAGGCCGTGCTCCGCCATGCAGGAGGCCACGTGGGCGTGGTGGTGCTGAATCTTGATCAGCTTCAGGTTGGGGATGTCGATCCCCCGGTCTTCGACGTCTCCGGACGTGAGTCGCTGAGCGTACCTGGAGGCCAGGTAACCAGGGTGCATGTCGCAACCGATGATCTCCGGTTCCACCCGAAACGTCCGCGCGAGCTGTTCTACCATCTGTTCGAAGAAGCGCAGCGTCTCGTAGTTCTCCATATCGCCAATGTGCTGACTGAGGAAGGCGTATCGATCGCGAGTGAGGCAGAAGGTGTTCTTCAGCTCCGCGCCCACAGCCAGAATCTGATCCACAGCGAACGGAAGGTGGACGGGATAGGGCGCGTAGCCCCGGGAGCGACGGACTGGCAGTTCTTCCCCTTCAAGGATCCGTGTGACACTGTCGTCGCAGCGGGCGTGGATCTGGCGGTCGTGCAGCAGGAAGGCATCGGCCAGCCGGTCCAGCCGCTCCATCGCCTCTTCGTTCCCCGTCGCGATCGGCTCCTCGGAGTAGTTACCCGACGTCATCACCAGGGCGGGGGGAAACCCGCCCCCGGGCTCCAGCAAGAGATAGTGCAGCGGCGTATAGGGCAGCATCACCCCAAGGTCGTGGTTCCCCGGCGCCACCGACTGGGCGATCGGGCTGTTCACGCGCTCACGAAGGAGAACGATAGGCCGCTCCCGGGAGGTTAGCAACTCCCGTTCCGGTTCCCCAACGTGACAGAACTGCCGGACTGTGCTGAGGTCAAAGGCCATGAGCGCGAAGGGCTTGTCGATCCGGCCCTTGCGCTCTCTCAACTTGTCTACCGCCTCCCGGTTTGTCGCATCGCAAGCGAGATGGAAGCCGCCCAGTCCTTTCAGGGCCACAGTAGCCCCGCACTTCAGCATCTCTCGTGTCCGCCGTATAGCGACCTCGGCTTCGCTCTGTACGGCACCCCCAGGATCTGAGACCAGCCAGACGTGGGGGCCACAGACAGGGCAGGCATTTGGCTGCGCGTGAAAGCGACGATTTGTCGGATCGTCGTACTCGCCCTGGCAGTCAGGGCACATCTTGAACGGAGCCATCGTCGTCTTGGGCCGGTCGTAGGGGATGTCCTTGATGATGGTGAAGCGCGGGCCGCAGTTGGTACAGTTGATGAACGGATAGCGGTAGCGGCGATCGTTGGGGTCGAAGAGCTCACGAAGGCAATCCTCGCATACGGCGATGTCCGGCGAGATGGGTTGGAAGTCCCCCGGCTTGGCCTCGGAATGGCGGATCGCGAAACCATCGGGGTTCGGGAGCTCCACGCTCGATACCCCGATCTCTGTGACGCTGAGGTTGTCGATGCGAGCGAGGGGCGGTGCATCGGACTCTAGTCGCGCGACAAAGGTGTCCAGGTGACCGGGCGGCCCGACGGCCTCGATCTCCACCCCCGAGGAGCTGTTCAGCACCCATCCGAGCAGCTTTAGCTGCTCGGCCAGGTTGTAGACGAAGGGGCGAAAACCGACGCCCTGGACGACCCCGGTAATGTGAATGTGCCGGGCTGATGGTTGCGATACACTCATTATGCAGTCAGCTCGGGCAATGGAATACGTCGGCTAATAAAATACATCGCGTTCTTTATTATACCCGGGTTCGGGTGCTTTGTCCATTGTCTGACCCCCCAAGGCGCAAAGGAAGGGCGCGCCAGCGCGCCCTTATCGAGGCCACTTCACCCGGTGGCTTGCCGCCGAGATTATAGCACCCGGCACTGTGAGCGTCAACGGAAGGAGAAGGGGCAAATGAAGCAAGTCGAAGAGGGTTTAGGCGCCTTGGACTGCCTCGCGCCTCGTTTACCGCACGCGTCAACCCCTCGAGTCCGCGGGGCTGCTTGACTTCTGAGGGGGCTGGTGTATCCTGAGTGTGCAGCCTAGTAGATCGGCTGTTCCTCGGCCTGGATCGGTCTTATTCGGCCCGGATGGTCGATCTCAGATCAAAGGCGGGCCATTGGCAACCCCTAGGGACGATTGTCCGCCTACTGAGTCCCGTTGAGGTAAAGACTCTGAGGGGGTGACGTGAAACGGTCAGATCTCCATATGGCCGAAGGTGTTCTATTCACCGACCAATATCAGCTCACAATGGCCCATCTTTATTATCGGATGGGCCTTCACGAGAAGCAGGTACAGTTCGATCATTTCTTCCGCGATCAACCGGCGTACGACGGTCACAGTGCCGGCTACAGCATCAACGCCGGGCTGGAATGGCTCCTCGACTGGATGGAGTGGGCGCGATTCGGCGACGAGGAGATCGAGTACTTGCGCGGTCAGACGGGGCAGACAGGCAAACGCCTATTCGAGGATGATTTCCTGGACTGGCTGCGGGACAACGGATCTTTCGAAGGCATCACAATGCGGGCGATCCCGGAAGGCCGGGTGGTCCATCCGAACGTCCCCCTCACTGTGGTCCAGGGGCCTCTGGCAATGGCTCAGATCCTTGAGACTCCCCTTCTCAATCACCTCAACTACCAGACGCTCATCGCCACCAAGGCCTCACGCATTCACAACAGCACGCAGGGGCAATTGTTGCTGGAGTTCGGCCTTCGTCGAGCGCACGAAAGGGGGGCGAACGCCGGTGCCCGAGCTGCTCTCATCGGTGGCGCCGATTTCACCTCCAACGTCGGAGCGTCGGCCGTTTTGGGCTACCCACCCAAGGGGACGCACGCCCACAGCATGGTCCAGGTCTTCATGGGTCTGGGCGAGGGGGAGTTAGCGGCGTTCCAGGCGTACGCCGACGTCTACCCTGACGACTGTCTGCTGCTCGTCGACACCATCGATACGTTGGAGAGCGGCATTCCCAACGCCATTAGAGTCTTTGAGAACCTGCGACGGGAGGGTCACGAGCCGATAGGCATTCGCCTGGACTCGGGGGACCTGGCGTATCTAAGCATCCAGTCTGCCAAGATGCTCAATGAGGCTGGCTTCCCGGACACGTCGATTGTGTTGTCGAGCAACCTGGACGAACTTCACATCTGGCAGATCATCACGCAGATTCGGGACGAGGCGCCGCGCTATGGAGTTGATCCCGATCATCTCATCAAGCGGCTGGTGTACGGCGTGGGCACTCGCCTGATTACCTCCTGGGGGGAGCCAGCCCTTGGCGGTGTCTACAAACTGGTCGCCGTGTGCGACGGTGGCGAGTGGATTCCAGCGATCAAGATCTCCGAATCCGCAGCCAAGACCCCCAATCCGGGGCACAAACACGTATGGCGTGTCTATGACGAGAGGGGAAAGGCCACGGCGGACTTGCTTAGCCTCGATGATGAAGATCCGCGGGAGATGGACGAGGTCGTGCTGCACCATCCCACGGAACACACCGTCCATCGCACCCTGACCCAAGGAGACATCCAGGAGATTGAACCCCTCTTGGTGGATGTGCTCGACGAGGGTGAGCTCGTCTATGATGTGCCCACGATCGAGGAAATCCGTGCGCGCCGCAAGGCCGACATCGGGCGGTTGGATCCGGGGGTCAAGCGTCTCATCAACCCCCACATCTACCACGTTTCCCTGACACAGCGGCTGTGGGATCTCAAGCAAGAGCTAATTGAGGCGGCTTTGGAGGATCAGAGCGCGTAGCTGGCGGCCTCAACTTCTTCGTGACGGATGTGAAGCCCTGCGGAGTGGTGCGGTAGGGTATACTTGGTGCCAGCAGTGCCTGCAAGCCGACCGTCCCGCCCCGGTTGGTTTCCAGGTACTTGCCTTTGCCCCCCGTCTCAGCTCCTTTTCTTGCTCACGATCTGTTTTTCTGCTACCATTCTCCCAGTGACTGATCGACTTGAGGGCTCTGTGGAGCGCATCACCTATTATAACGAGGAGAATGGTTACTCTGTCATTCGCCTCAGCGTCGACGGGCGCTCTGACCTGGTCACCGTCGTCGGGAACCTGCCCGAGGTCCAGCCCGGCGAGAGCTTGCGCTTGGAGGGCCGTTGGACCTCCCACCCTCAGTACGGGCGGCAATTCAGCGCGGAGTGGTGCAAGCAGGTCCTGCCCGCCACGGTCGAGGGCATCAAGGCCTATCTGGGGTCGGGGATGATCAAGGGGGTTGGACCGGTCACTGCCGGGCGGATCGTTCAGCGCTTCGGCGTCGATACGCTTCGGATCCTTGACGAGGATCCACAACAGTTGCGCCAGACATTGGGCGTGGGCCCGAAGCGGGCCGCTGCCATCGCCGAGGCCTGGGAGGAGCAGAAGCAGATCCGCGAGGTGATGATGTTCCTGCAGAGTCACGGGGTCTCCACCAACCTGGCGGTCAAAATCTACAAGGCCTATGGAGACGATGCGTTGCAGGTGGTGCAGGAGGATCCGTACCGGCTTGCCCGCGACATCTGGGGCGTGGGCTTCAAGACCGCTGACAAGGTGGCGCGGGATCTGGGCTTGCCGCACGATGCGCCCTCACGGGTTCAAGCCGGTGTTGCCTACGCGCTGAGCCAGCTGGCTGATGAGGGCCACGTCTACGTGCCTGAGGAAGAGCTCGTGAGTGAGGCGGCGCCACTCCTGGAGGTAGACCCAGATCTCATCCGAGAGGCCATCAGAGAGCTCGATGCTGAGCAGGTTGTGGAGCGCGAGACGTTAGTCTACCCCTCGTTGGATCAGATGCCCGCTTCCCAGGTGCGTGAGGAGAAAGCCGTGTACCTGGCGCCGTTCTACTACGGTGAGGTCGGCGTCACCAACCGGCTGCGCGAGCTGCTGGACGATCCCAGCACCCGTCTCGCGCCGTTCCGCAGTGTCGATTGGGATGCCTTGTGGCCCCAGATCACCCGTGACTCCGCCATAGAGCTGTCCTCCGAGCAACAGCGCGCCGTGCGGATCGCGCTCACCAACAAGGTCACTGTGCTCACCGGCGGTCCAGGCACAGGCAAGACCGTCACCGTGCGGACCGTCATCGGGGCGCTGGAGGCGATGAGGCGCAAGTACGCCCTGTGTGCTCCTACCGGCCGCGCTGCCAAGCGCCTTTCCGAGGCCACAAGCCGTCCGGCTAAGACCGTCCACCGTCTGCTGGAATATTCACCCCAGCATGGCTTCAAACGGAACGAAGCCTATCCGTTGGAGGTGGACTGTCTCATTGTGGATGAAGCCTCAATGCTCGATCTCTTGCTGACAAACCGTCTTCTCAAGGCGGTCGCATCGGCGGCGCACGTGCTCTTTGTGGGGGATGTGGACCAGCTTCCTTCGGTTGGGGCGGGCGATGTCTTGCGAGATGTCATAGCGTCCGACCGGGTCGCTGTGATTCGGCTGAGCGAGATCTTCCGTCAGGCTGCCGACAGCGGCATTGTGGTCAACGCGCACCGCGTCAACCGCGGGGAGTTCCCCGTTCTCAACGAGTTCGACGACTTCTATTTCTTTTCCAAAGAGAGTCCCCCAGAGGCCGCCGAGCTCCTGGTTGACGTCGTCAAGCACCGGGTGCCTCGTAAGTTCGGGTTGGATCCCCTCGACGATGTGCAGGTTATTGCCCCGATGTATCGGGGGGAGTGTGGTGTTTCCAACCTGAACGAGGCGTTGCAGGAGGCACTCAATCCCGCCGCGCCCCGGAAGCGGGAGAAGCGTGTGGGGGGCCGGGTCTTCCGCACGGGAGACAAGGTCATGCAGATCCGCAACAACTACGACAAGGGTGTCTACAACGGCGACATTGGGCGGGTGACCAGGATCGACGCTGCGGAGCAGACGATGACGATCCGGGTCGACGACCGCTTGGTGATGTATGACTGGACCGAGCTCGACGAGTTGGCCCACGCTTTTGCCATTTCGGTCCACAAGAGCCAGGGGAGTGAATATCCGGCCGTCGTGATGCCGATCCTGACGCAGCACTACCTCCTGCTGCAGCGAAACCTGCTTTACACGGCGGTCACTCGAGCACGAGAGTTGGTGGTGTTGGTGGGCACGCGTAAGGCCATCTGGATCGCTGTGAAGAACGACAAGGTCAGCGAACGCCACTCGGGCCTCAGTGTACGACTGCGGGAGAAGGTCTGACCTGCCAGAACTCCGTAGCACCTGATCTGATCGCGGAGCAGCTGGGACAATCACTACCCACGGGGACCAACGATGACCACAAGGGAAGCGTATTCTCATCAATTCGAGGCGGCGTTGCAGGTGGCGGCACGCGCCCATCACGAGCAGGCCCGCAAAGGCAATCGGCTCCCCTACATCGTCCATCCTGTCCACGTCTCCGTCATCCTTCTGCGCCATGGCTTCTCAACGGATGTGGCGATTGCCGGCCTCCTGCACGACGTCGTGGAGGACCAGCGCTACGAGCTGGTTGAGATCCAGGATCAGTTCGGGGTCCAGGTCGCGGAGATCGTGGAGGCACTGACGGAGCAGAAGCGGGACGAACAGGGCCGGAAGCGTCCCTGGGAGGTCCGAAAGCGTGAGGCACTTGAGCAGATTCGTCGCGCGAGCAGAGAAGCGGTCGCGGTCAAGGCTGCCGATACGCTTCACAATGCCTACAGCTTCATAGAGGACCTGCGTCGCGAGGGCCCTCAGCTCTGGCACCATTTCAACCGCGGCCCTCAGCCTCAGTTGGAGTACTACGGTGAGGTCGTCCGCGTCACCCAGGAAAAGCTGGGCGACCATCCGCTTGCGGCGGAGCTGGCTGATGCGGTCAGAGAGCTGGCACAGGTCGTCGACGAGACGAGCCCGAAAGACGAAAAGCTGACGCCTTGATCGGCGCCAGCCTCTCCTCGTCGGCCGAGCCCTCCCACTCCTTCGTTTGGATTATGAGGGTCGCTCTTCCAGTGTGACCTCTATGGTTCGCTCTTCCCCGTCACGGATCACAGTCACCTCGACGCTGTCCCCGACGCGTGTCTTCGTCTCCAGGTAGACCGTCAGATCCTGGTAATCGGCGATCGGCTCTCCGTTGATGGCTGTGATGATATCTCCGCCCAGCGGAACCCGGTATCTACCGATCTGCACGAGGCGGGTGCCGCCGCGGATACCGGCCTCTTCGGCGGGGCCACCGGGCGCCACTTGGAGCACCAGCACGCCCTTGTCTACCACCCCCTCCATGCCGGCCTGGCGAAACGCTCGCGCGCGTTCTGCCGTCAGAGAGATAGGCTCGATACCCAGCCAGGGGTGTGGATAGCGCCCCTGGGCAATCAGCTCCGGTACCACCCGGCGCACGGTGTTGGATGGCACCGCAAACCCTACCCCGGCGTTGGCCTGACTCGGGCTCACAATCTGCGAGTTCACCCCGATCACGCGCCCTCTCAAGTCGAGCAGAGGACCGCCGGAGTTGCCCGGGTTGATGGCGGCGTCCGTCTGGATCACCTCGCCGATGAATCGGTTGTCCGGCCCCTTGATGACCCGCCCCAACGAGCTGATGACGCCAACCGTCAGCGTCCCCTCCAGACCAAAAGGATTGCCTATGGCGACGACGAACTGGCCCACTCGCAGACCGTCCGAGTCACCGACTGCAACCGGTTCGGGTAGATCTGCGGTCTCGATGCGGATCACCGCCAGGTCGTTCGTTGGATCCTGCCCCACGATTTCGGCCGAGTAGGTCTGACCGTCGGCCAGGGTCACTGAAAGCTCCTCAGCGTCCTCGATCACGTGATAGTTCGTGACGATGTGGCCTTGCTCGTCATAGAGGAAACCAGACCCTGTACCCTCTTGGGGCACCGGGTTAAAGA
>CAYMHT010000065.1:11434-14530 GCA_964390305.1 uncultured Anaerolineales bacterium | reverse complement strand
CAGTCTCGCCCTTGTGCGGAGTCTGCCTGCTGTTGTGCGTGGTTTCCCAATAGTGGTGTGCGAGCTCCCGACCGGGCACTGCCGTCTATTGCGCTGCGCGTCAGGGACGTTATAATATTCACCAGGATAGCTGTCGATGGCGGTGTCTCGCGTCCAGTCGCTCCACGGCTCGAAGCAGCGTCGAGCGGCTGTGGACCCGAGACCGAGTAAGAGAGGGAAGCACATGCCACTGACGCCGGATCAGATGGAGCAGGTTCAGTCGTGGATGGGGGAGAAGGAGATCGATACGACGTGCCCGGCCTGCGGCAACACCAGCTGGGTCACCGAGGAGCTCGTGGCCCCGCCCGTACGAGCGCGAACGGGGCTCTCGGGGAGCCCACCCCAAGTTCCAATGGTCGAGCTGACCTGCACTAACTGCGGGTACATCCGCCTTTTTTCAGCCGTGAAGATGGGCCTTCTGGATTGAGTCGGCTGGACTCGTGCGGGCCAGGATGGAGCCTGGCCCTGTTTTTCACTGGCCCGAGGTGCGTGCTGCGGGTAGGTCGAGGCGGGTTTGCTCTGATGTGTTCGTGAGGGCCTGCTGAGAGCGGCAATTGCAGCGTGCACCGATCTATGCTATAATAGTTTCGTGTGTTGGGGCGTGGCCAAGCGGTAAGGCACGGGACTTTGGATCCCGCAATCGTAGGTTCGAATCCTACCGCCCCAGCTTGATGATTTGCAGCTGCAGGGTTGGCCGTGGTGGTATGCCACGGCCTTTTTTGGCCTATGGCGGGCCAGAGCGGGGGTTTCGACGCCCGTTTCGTTCCCACGAGGAGACCCGTGTTCCTTGGCGATGACTGTCCACACATGCTGCCACGCAGACCGTGGAAATCTTCCACTCACGGGACCGCAGACAAGGAGGGGGATGTGGATCTTGCTGTTTTGATTCTTGCCGCCGGCGAGGGTACCCGTATGAAGTCCGACCTGCCCAAAGTGCTCCATCCTTTGGGAGGTCGCCCGTTGGTGGCCTACTCGCTGGAGACTGCGCGGGAGCTGGCGGACCGGTCGCCGGTGGTTGTGGTGGGTCACGGCGCCGAGGCGGTGACGGAAGCTGCCGGCGAGGACGTGACCACGGTCGTGCAACGGGAACAGCGAGGCACGGGCCACGCCGTGCTCCAGGCGCGAGACACGCTGGTGGGCCAGGCCGACCTGGTGCTCGTCTCTTACGCTGACATGCCCCTGCTCACCGCCGAGACCCTGGGGCGCCTCGTTCAGGTCCAGCGCCATAATCGCGGGCCCATCACGATGTTGACGCTGGTGCGGGAGAACCCTCGGGGCTTCGGTCGCGTCATCCGAGACGAGAAGGGGGCAGTGGTTGAGATCGTCGAGGAGGCCGTGGCCACACCGGAGGAGCTGGCCATCCGCGAGCTGAACGCCGGCGTCTACTGCTTCGATGCCGGGTGGTTGTGGGACCGCGTCGATCAGATCCCCGTCAGTCTGCCGAAGGAGGAGTACTACCTGACCGACCTGGTCGGAATGGCTGTCGCTGAGGGGCGTGGCGTGGAGACCGTCGTGGCCGAGAACGCCGAAGAGACATTGGGTATCAACACGCGCATCGACCTGGCCGAGGCCGAAAAGGTCCTTCGTCGCCGCGTTAACGCCGGCTGGATGGCCTCTGGCGTGACGATGATCGACCCGTCCACCACGTACGTGGAGCCCGGCGTCACCATCGGACGGGACACGGTCATCCGACCGAACACGCACCTGCGAGGCGAGACGACGGTTGGTGAACGGTGTACCATCGGTCCGAACGCCGTCATCGAGGACTCGGCCATCGCGGACGACTGCGTGATCCTGGCGTCGGTCCTGGAGCAGGCGGTGATGGAGACGGGCTCCGACGTCGGGCCATTCAGCCATCTGCGGAGGGGCGCGCGGCTGTGTGAGGGTGCGCACGTGGGGAATTTCGCCGAAGTGAAGGAATCGACCCTCGGACCCGGCGCCAAGATGGGGCACTTCAGCTACCTGGGCGATGCCCTGGTCGGAGACGGGGCGAACGTGGGCGCCGGGACGATCACCTGCAACTACGACGGCGAGCGCAAGCATCCGACCGCGATCGCGGAGGGGGCCTTCATCGGCTCAGGCACGATGCTGGTGGCACCGGTGCGGGTGGGTAAGGATGCCAGGATCGGCGCCGGTGCCGTGGTGACCCACGACGTCCCGGATGGCGCACTGGCATACGGCGTTCCTGCCCGGGTGCACGAGAGGATCGAAGAGGACAATGGTGACGAAGGGTGACGTTGACCGCCAGGCGCTGATCCGTCGGGCAGCGGAGGCCCGCGGGCATGCCTATGCACCTTACTCCGGCTACACGGTCGGTGCGGCGCTGCTGGCGGCCTCGGGGCGGGTCTATGCTGGCTGCAACGTGGAGAACGCGGTCTATTCACTCACCAGCTGCGCGGAGAGGACGGCCGTCTTCAACGCGGTCTGCGCCGGCGAGCGGGATTTCGAGGCCATCGCCGTGGTGACCGAAAACGGTGGTGCGCCGTGTGGCTCTTGTCGCCAGGTGCTGCGCGAGTTCGGCGAGGAGATCCTGGTGCTCGTCGCCGACGCAGAAGGTAACTACCGTGAGACCACCGTCGGCGATCTGTTGCCCGACAGCTTCACGGCTGTGGATCTGGGCTGATCTTCTTGCATCATAGTGCTCCCGTGAGACGCAGGATTGGACTCCCGTGTCGTAGTTGGTGGGCGCCAGCGAGCGAGTATCGATCTCTTCGATTTCGAGGCTGGGGAGGTGACTGTTCTCGCCGCTGTCCAGACGATCGGGCAGGGCAAGGCCGGGACTGGGCGATGCTTCCCATTGACCCAGCCTAGGCTGCTGTGCGAGCTCCTGAGGGATGGCGAGTCTGTGTACGTGACGGACGTGCGTCAGCGGCCCCAGTCATCCCCGCTGATTCAAACCCTCGGCAGCGAGGGAGTGGGGCTCGTCATCCGCGACGACGGCGTCGGCTTCGACGTGGGCGAGTTGGGAGCGGGAAGAAGCAGCCGGGGGCTCCTCACCATGCGGGAGCGAGCCGAGTCGGTGGGTGCCCAATTTGGCGTCGAGTCTCGCCCTGGCGG
>CAYMHT010000065.1:4668-11334 GCA_964390305.1 uncultured Anaerolineales bacterium | reverse complement strand
GGGAGCGAGCCGAGTCGGTGGGTGCCCAATTTGGCGTCGAGTCTCGCCCTGGCGGAGGTACGCGCATCCTGGTGCAGGTCTCGGGATGAATCTGGGCAATCCGCCGGCACCTCTGTCGTCGGGGAGCGCCGGGGCGCCCTATACCATCAGTGGGCGGGTCTCCTCTGGCGCCATCGGAGTGACCGTCAAGATTGTGGTCAGGCTGTCTCGCCTCAGCTCGACACGCACGGCCGACTCACCCTTTGCGCCTGAATAACGGGCCGTGATCCGGGCCGCCTTCTGGATTTCCTCGTCGTTCGGGTCGCCGATCACCAGGGTCATGGGCCCTCCGATGTCGATAGTGGTCATCAGGACGCCCTCATCCCTCTGGGTGGCGATGTAGGCATTCTCCCCCTTGTCGCGCCCCACGATCACCTTTCGGCGCGACGGCAGCCGGAGATGGCGCCCCACCGAGAGGAGGAATGCGCGTTCGGTGGTCAGGGCCCCCGGCCCTTCGTGATGGAGGAAGTCTTCAAGCCGGCGCGAGTATGCCTCGTCTACGAGGAAGCAGCAGCCCCCGGCTGGTTGCGGGTAGTCTGTGATGCCGAATTTCCTGGCCAGCTCTATCTGGGGCTTCCGGCTCCTGCCGTGGAAGCCATAGAGCCTCTCCCTTTCCACCCAGCCCCGCTTCTCGGGGACGGTCGGCTCCAGCAGCTTGGCCGAGAGGGGCCGGAGGAGCAGTCCCTCGAGGCTGCTTTCACGTTCCACGAGCTTGAGCGCCGGTCGCATCTGACTGTTCGGGCGCTGGCCCAGCACCTCGCCGGTGAAGACGAAGTGGTGACCGTGGTCCTCCATCCACCTCTTCGCCTGACGCAGGAGGAAGACGCGGCAGTCGACACAGGGATTCATCTGGGATCCGTACCCGTGTTCCGGGTTGAGGATCACCGGGATGTAGTCGTCAAAGGCCTTGATGGTCACCAGCTCCAGGCCGAGCACCTCCGCCGCCCGCTCGGCTCTGGAAGCCCTCCCTTCTCCCTGCCTGGTCAGCCGCCTTCGCCGCTCATACGTCAGGCCGGTCTCAATATGGAGAGGGGTAACAGCGATCCCCTGCTCGAGCATGATGCGACTCGCCAGGATGCTGTCCAGTCCACCCGAAAGCAGGCCCACTGCTTTGATGCTCTTCGCATTTGCCATGAGAAGGAGAATACCACACGGCAGGGGGTGCGTCAACCGTATATGCTTTGAGGAAGGCAACGCGTGCCTCAGGGGACTCGGTACAGGCATCACAGGAAGGGGCGTACACGTAAAACTCCGTTGGTCCTCTCGTTTCGCCTATACCAGACGGGATGTGGCGCGATTCGGAGGCCCATCGGAGTCTGATGCTGGCGGTGGAGAAGCGAGGGACTGCTGGTTGCTGTCCCGAGTGCGAAACCCCCTCGCTGTGGTCGCAATCGAGGCGGAGCTGTCGGTGGAGATTGCTCTCCGAGGACACGGTTCGCAGCAGCTATCAGGCTCTTCTCACACGACCGAGACCGAGTTGCTCAAGCTCACCGACGCCAGTACAATGGGGATAGAGACGTGGTGGAGGCCGACGTGCGCACGGGCTAGAGAGATGGATGGGTGTCGCTCGTCACTCTGGGGCTTGACCACGGCCGCGGCAAGCGGTTCGGCTCCAGCCGTTCTCAGAGGATGCCGGGATTCGTCCTGAGGGCCGTGCGAGGGCGCGGGGACAATTGGGCAATCTGCCGACCAACCACGCCGTCACGGGCGTCACCGGCGGCCTTCGCAAGCCGTGCCCTGTCGGGTCTTGTGGATGACCTTTCGGACCGTCTGGCGCGGACACGGAGTGAGCTATGATTCTTGACCTAGACGGCAAAGTCGTGTTCGTCACCGGCTCCGCCCGGCGCGTGGGGCGGGCCATCGCGATCGCTTTCGCCGAGCAGGGCGCGAACCTGGTGATCCACCATGTCTCGGCCGGCTCCGCCGAGCACGCCAAGAGCGCTGTCGACGAGATCAAGAGCCGGGGGTTGGATGCATGGATTGTCAGGGGCGATCAGTCGAGGCCGGATGATGTGGCGCGTATGTTCGCCGAAACGCGGAAGCATTACGGTCGACTTGACGTGATGGTTAACAGCGCCGCCATTCTCAGGCGCGGCGAGCTGCTCGAGGTCACCCACGAGGAGTGGCAACGGGTGATTGACGTCAATCTGACCGGTCCGTTTCTGCTGACCCAGCACGCGGCGCGTCTGATGATCGAGGGCGGGACGGAGGGGGTGATCATCAACATCGCTGACAACAGTGGCCTCAACCCGTGGCCGTCGTATCCACACGCAGGCGTCTCGAAAGCTGGCCTCGTCATGCTGACCAAGGTAGCGGCGTTGGCGTTGGCGCCCCACAAGATCCGGGTGAACTGTGTGGTAGCCGGGCCTGTGTTGCCCCCGCCTGGCAAGAATGAAATCTTCGAGAAGATTGTTGAGCAATTGCCTCTTGGCCGCGCCGGCAGCCCGGCGCAGGTGGGACACGCTTGTGTCTTCTTGGCTCAGAACGAGTTCGCGACGGGGGCCATCCTTCGGGTGGATGGCGGCGAAGGGATTGCCTGACAGAGCCTGAGCGGATGAGATCCGCACGGACCACGGAGAATGGAGGGCGGCTATGTTACTTGCCGGAGATGTGGGTGGAACGAAGGCGAAGTTGGCCATCTTCTCGGAGGATGAGGGGCCGCGGGAGCCGGTGGCCAAGGAGACATTTCAGAGCAAAGACTACCGCGGGCTGGATGCCATCGCCCGGGAGTTTCTAGATGGAGTCGAGGTTGAGGTGGATCGGGCCACCTTCGGCGTGGCTGGTCCCGTGATCGAGGGCCGCGTCGATGTCACCAACTTGCCCTGGACCGTCGACCGCGACCGACTTCGCGAGGCGCTTGGCCTGGCGTCTGTCCAACTTCTGAACGATCTGGCATCGATTGCGAATGGGGTGCTCTTGCTTGAGGGTGACGAGCTCCACACTCTGCAGGAGGGCACGTCTGATCCGACGGGCGCCATCGCCGTTGTCGCACCGGGGACGGGCCTGGGTGAGGCGTTCCTCACATGGGACCAGGACGATGGGCGGTATCGCCCCCACGCCTCGGAGGGTGGGCACACAGATTTTGCGCCGGCGACACCGCGACAGATCCAGCTGCTCCGTTACCTCTGGGCCCGCCACGAGCACGTGAGCTATGAGCTGGTCTGTTCGGGGATAGGAATCCCCAACCTGTATACCTACTACAGGAGCGGCGCCTATGCTGAGGAACCCGATTGGCTGGCCGAGCAGCTGTCCGAGGTCGAGGATCCCACACCTGTCATCGTCAACGCGGCACTGGACGAGGGGAGGGAATGTGAGCTGTGTAGACTGACGCTGAACACGTTCGTCTCTATTCTCGGAGCGGAGGCAGGGAACCTGGCGCTGAACGTGATGGCCACCGGCGGTGTCTACCTGGGAGGCGGGATCCCGCCGCGCATTCTGCCGGCCCTGGAGCAGCCGCGATTCCTCGAGGCATTTCGCAGCAAGGGACGGCACGCTGACCTGATGGAGGGGGTGCCGGTGCACGTTATTCTGAACCCGGACGTCGCGTTGATGGGCGTAGCCAGGTACGGGCTGGGGCTGTGAGAGGACTCGGCGGGAAACGCATCTGGTGCGAGCTGACAGCAGCGACCAGAAGGACGGCTTGCACACGACGGCCAGCTGCGTCCCGGGGCCTTTATGGCGGCTGGCCGGTCCAACGAGATTCCAACTCTCTGCAACGGAACCCAAAGCCTGCTTTAACCCATCCCGTATGTTGGCCATGGGTTTCTATGCTAGACTAAGATGTTGGGAAGTCGTTGAGCAACTGCCGGCTGTCAGGCAGCCCGGCAAGGTCCACGAATGTGATGCTGCGTCGGTTGGCTTGCTTGCGCGGAGATGCAGATCAGTCGGTTGGTGCGTTGGGTGCGGTGTGCACGAGCTTGAGACCGCCGCGCACCGGGGTGTGGTCAGACCGCGGCGTCTCGTCGATGGGTCAGGGCGAGTAAACGCCAACATCGCGCAGAAGGAATGGTAGTTGTGGTCACAAGGGAACGGTACGACGCAGTCCTGATCGGGGCCGGGGAGGCGAACAACCCGCTTGCCATGGCGTTGGCCGAGGCTGGCTGGAAGGTGGCCATCATCCAGCGGGAGCACGTAGGGGGCACCTATGTTAACGGGGGGTGCACTCCGAGCAAGACAATGATCGCCAGCGCGCGTGTGGCCCATATGGCGCGCCGGGGGAATGACTTCAGGGTCCATACCGGTCCGGTTGCCCTTGATATGACCCGGATCCGGGAGCGCAAACGGAATATGGTCGAGACCTTCCGTCAGGCCAGTCGTCGGCGTCTGGAGGACGCGGAGGGCTTGGACTTGTTGATGGGCGAGGGCCGCTTCACCGACGCGGAGACCGTAGAGGTGCTCATGAACGATGGCTCCACCCGCTATCTGACCGCGGACGAAATCTTCATCAACACTGGTCGGCGACCGCGGCGGCCCGACCTCACCGGCCTGGATGATGTGCTCAGTCTCAATTCCACCACGGCCATGGAGCTGGATGAGGTGCCGCACCACTTGCTGGTCCTTGGCGGCGGTTACGTCGGCGTGGAGTCTGCTCAGATGTTCCGGCGCTTGGGCAGCGCCGTGACCATCGTGCAGCGGAGGGGACAGGTGCTGTGTCACGAGGACGCCGACGTCGTGTGATGAAAGCTGTGGTTGACGACGAGACCGATCGGATCCTCGGTGCCGCGGTGTTAGGCGTCGAGGGGGGAGAGTTGGCTGCGGTGCTCCAGGTGGCGATGATGGGGAACCTGCCGTACAAGGCGCTCCGGGATGGGATGCTGCCGCATCCGGCGCTGGGCGAGTCGCTGAACAACCTGTTCGCGCTGCTCGACTGATGATTGCTGCTGCCGGCTGGGCGCCGTGGGGGTGGCAGGCGGGAGGAATTCGAGAGGCTTGGCGGTAGACTATGCCACTCTGCTTCCCTCCGGTCTGAACGACGGCAGTGGAGGGCGTCTTGGGTTGTGGGTGGTGCTCGACTTGCGCACCCGAGTCGCGGAGCGTGGGTAACCCGCCTGGGTGCTGACGGTGGACCGAGGAGGCAGATGGAGATTGGGGTGACCTTCCGTACGAGCCGCGGTGTACCTGTGCCTACCGTGACCGCCGACCAGATGCGGGAGGTGGACCGGGTCGCTGTGGAGGAGTTCGGCCTGAGTATGCTCCAGATGATGGAGAACGCCGGTCGCAGCCTGGCGTTGAACGCATTGGACATGCTTGGGTTGGGAGGTGCCGGGCGGCAGCCTGCGTTGGATTCGGCCAAGAGGCCGGGTCGAAACACTCAATTGACCATCTTGGCCGGCTCAGGTGGCAACGGGGGCGGCGGGCTGTGCTCTGCCCGGCATCTCCACAACCACGGGTTTCAAGTCAGGGTGTTGCTGAGTAAGCAGCCGTCGGAGCTGACGGGTGCCGCAGCCAGTCAGCTGCGGATTTTGCGCCGGGCAGGCTTGGAGCCGGTCGACTTGGCGCGCGCCGATGCGGTGTTGCGCCGCTCGCAGCTTGTCGTGGACGCGCTCGTTGGGTATAGCCTTCGTGGCGCCCCACGGGGACGGGTGGCCGCTTTGATCGACCTATGCAACAGACACGCGGTGCGCGTGCTCGCCTTGGATCTCCCCTCGGGCCTTGACGCCACAACAGGAGAGACACCGGGAGCGGTGGTGCGGCCGGAACGGACGCTGACCCTGGCCCTGCCCAAGACTGGGCTGAGGGGCATTCCCGGCGAACTTCATCTGGCCGACATCGGCATTCCTACGGGAGTGTACGGCGCTCTGGGCCTCTCGTTTGAGTGGCCGTGCCCCGAACGGTATTGGATACGGTTGGAGACCTGAGGTCTGTCGAGCAGCGCTCAAGGTGGGTGGAACGGCTGCCCTGGAGAGCGGGCTCTCGCAGCGAATAGGAGATCTAATGGAGCCAGCCTGGATCTCGACGGTAGACGAGGAAGAAGCCAGCGGTGAACTCGCCAGGGCCTATGCCGAGTGTGCCGATCCGGCGACCGGGCGCGTGGCGCATATTATGAAGGTGCACAGCCTCCATCCGCGCTCGATGCTTGCCCATCGCGTCCTGTATCGCACGCTGATGTTCGGGCCCTCGGCCCTGAGGCGCTACCAGCGGGAGATGATCGGCGTGGTGGTGGCAGCGCTGAATCAGTGTCTCTACTGAATGACCCATCACGGGGAGTCTCTCCGTCGCCTTGTTGACGATGCGGCGCTGGTGGCCCAGCTCTGGGAGGATTACACGCAGGCCCCGCTGCGGGATGCGGATCGCGTGATGCTAGACTACGTGGCGGAGCTGACGCGGATGCCCTCGGCCGTCGCCCGGGACCACGTCGAAGCGCTGCGTGAGTCTGGCTTCTCCGATCGCGCCATCCTCGACGTGGCACAGATCACGGCGTATTTCGCCTTCGTGACTCGCATGGCCAGTGGGCTGGGCGTGACGCTTGAGGATTACTGGGCGTAGGAATGGAGGTACGACGATGACGAAGCTGCACCAGCTGGCCGACCTGGGCATTGACCTTGATCGTGTCGCCGACGAGCCGCTGGAGGAGGGCGTCGAGAAGTTTGCCAAGCGGTCTCGGACATGACAGAGCGTGTCGAGGAG
>CAYMHT010000065.1:0-4568 GCA_964390305.1 uncultured Anaerolineales bacterium | reverse complement strand
GTCGAGGAGGTGCGCGACGATGGGCATACCCAAGCTGTGCTGCTGGGCATGCTGGCTCCAGCTGCGCTGCCGAGGTGTTTCGCAGGACGTTTGGAGCTACATCGCCCTGCAGGCCTACGTGCAGCCGACTCGGCGGAGCGATGCGGCACTTCTGGCGTTACGCACGAAGCTTCGGGATCGGTATAAGCTGGCGACCACCGTGGGCTACGGGCCCAGCTTCCTCCATTCGATCGGGCAGCTCTACAAGGGCGACGCTGGGAAAGGGCTATTCGTCCAGCTGACCGCGGATGTCGCTCGCGATGCGGAGATCCCTGATGAAGCCGGATCTCCCGAGTCGGGGATCACCTTTGGTGTGCTGGAGAGAGCGCAGGCTCTCGGGGACCGGCGAGCTATGGAGGAGGCTGGGCGGCGTGTGGTCGGCTTCGACCTCGGCGAGAACGTGATCGACGGGTTGGAGCGCCTGGCGGAGGAGGAGTGAACGTGAGAATCGTGGAACTTAAACGCGAAGCCGGTGAACGAGCCGTCGACTTCGTGGAATCCGGCATGATCGTCGGCTTGGGACACGGCAGCACGACCATATTCGCCCTGCGCCGTATCGGGCGGCTGCTCCGCGAGGACAAGCTTCGGGATATCTTAGGCATTCCGACCTCGACGCGGGTCGAGCACGACGCGCGGAATCTGGGCATCCCTCTCACCACGTTGAACGACCACCCGGTCATCGATGTGACCATCGACGGCGCCGATGAGGTCGACGATGGGCTTAACTTGATCAAGGGCGGTGGCGGTGCCCTCTTGAGGGAGAAGATCGTGGCGCAGGCCACGCGACGGGAAGTCATCGTGGTCGATCATACCAAGCTCTCGCCGACCCTGGGTATCCAGTGGGCGGTGCCGGTGGAGGTGACGCCCTTTGGTCGACGTCCTCAGGAGATGTTCCTGGAGTCTCTTGGGGCGCGGGTTACCCTGCGCCACATGGAGGATGGTTCTCCCTTCAAGACAGACCAGGGAAACCTAATCCTGGATTGCGACTTCGGCGCCATATCGAATCCGGAGGAGTTGGCCTCGCACCTGGAACGGCGAGCGGGGATCGTGGGACACGGGCTGTTCCTCGGGCTGGCGTCGGACGTCATCGTGGGCACCGAGGATGGCACCGAGCATCGTCAGAGACAGGGCGGGGCCGGGAGCAGGCGCCGGTTCCGTCAGGACGCCGCAACTTTGCGTGACGGCAGGTAGGCCCCACGGGTGATCCGGCAGTCGACCTTCGGCTGCTGCGACAGGAAAGGGAAGACACTCACGACAATGCTTGAAGGGGAACGGGATGATCTCAATCGAAGCCTCTATTCTATCCGCTGATTATGCGCGCCTGGGCGAGCAGACCCGGGAGGCCGAAGGTGCTGGGGTCGACGCGGTCCAGATTGACGTGATGGACGGGCGGTTTGTGCCCAATATCACGTTCGGACCGGGCGTGGTGCGGTCGTTGCGCCCGCTTGTCGATCTCCCTCTGGACGTTCATTTGATGATCGTCGAGCCGGAGCGCCACATCGAGGCTTTTGCCGAGGCTGGCGCCGACCGTATCATCGTGCACCAGGAGGCGACGCCTCACCTTCACCATGTGCTCCAGACTATCCGCGAACTGGGTATCGAGGCTGGCGTGAGCATCAATCCAGGTACGCCCCCCGCCGTTCTAGAAGAAGTCCTCGATCTGACGGACTTGATCCAGGTGATGACCGTCGACCCTGGCTGGGGCGGTCAGGCGTTTCTGCATGGTCAGCTGGACAAGATCCGCCGCTTGAAGCTCATGCTGGGTGAGCGGGGACTAGACGTGCCTATCGGCGTGGATGGCGGCATCGATACGACTACTGCACCGCTGGTAGTCGAGGCTGGTGCTACCATGTTTGTCTCCGGGTCGAGCATCTACAACGACCGGGCGCCGGTGACGGACAACGTGACGGCGCTGCGGTCCAGCGTCGCATCGGCGTAGGCTCGAGAAAGGGTCGTCGGACGAAGCAAGCGGCTCTGGGTCGCCGCAACGTGTTCTGGTCGGGCTAGCCCGGACGGCGCGCAGGCACTGGCGGTCTTCCGACTAAGGAGTTGACAGGCTTGAAGGCTGGGGTACCCTCTGGCCGCAGGGTGGATCCCCGCTGACGGAGGTCGTCTATGGATCACGAACCTCATCCACCGACCCTGCACATCGAAATGTTGGGCGGGTTTCGACTCACCCACGGCGATAGGCCACTGGCCATCGTGGACGCACCCCGTCTGCAGTCCTTGCTAGCCTATCTCCTGCTTCATCGCGATGCGCCTCAGTCACGCCATCGGGTTGCCTTTCTCTTCTGGCCGGATTCGCCGGAGGAGCAAGCCCTGACCAACCTGCGGAATCTGTTGTACCGCCTTCGACACAGCCTGACAGAGGCCGACCAATTCATCCGCATCGAGCGCAGCTGGCTGCAGTGGCGTGGTGAAAGCCCGTTCGAGTTCGACGTTGCCAAGTTCGAGGAGACGCTGGATCGGGCTGACGAAGCGGGCGACCGAGTCGAAGCACAGGAGGCCTTGGAACAGGCAGTCAGCATCTACGGGGGTGATCTGCTGCCTGGCTCGTATGAGGACTGGATCGCGTCTGAGCGCCAGCGTCTGCGCGAGGCCTTCGAGCGCGCTTTGGACCGCCTGATACAGCTATTGGAGGACCAACAAGATTACCGTGCGGCGATCAGTCACGCCCGACGCCTAGTGCGTGAGGACGCCCTTCGCGAGACCTCCTATCGCCGCCTTATGCGCCTGCAGGCCCTGGTCGGCGATCGTGCCGGTGCCCTTCGCACGTATCACCGATGCGCCACGATTCTGGAGCAGGAGCTGGGTGTGGAGCCGAACCCCGCGACGCGCGAGATGTACGAGCGGTTGCTGGCGGTCGAAGAGACCCCCACACCCCCTCGAGCCCGGGCTCGCCGCACGGGTGCTTCATCCCGACTGGTGGGACGGCAGGCCGCGTGGACCCAGCTGCGGCACGCCTGGCGGCGGGCGGCCGGTGGTCGAGCGCACGTGGTGCTGATTTCGGGCGAGGCGGGGATTGGCAAGACGAGGCTGGCGGAGGAGCTAGTGCAGTGGGCTGCACGTCAGGGAATCGCCACCGCCACCGCCCGCTGTTACGAGGCAGAGGGGGAACTGGCCTACGCGCCCGTAGCCAGCTGGCTGCGCACTCGCCCAGTGCCGGCACTGGAGCGGGTTTGGCGCTCCGAGCTGTCGCGCCTGCTGCCCGAACTGCGGATCGACCAGCCCGATCTGCCTGAGCCGGGTCCGATTGCCGAGCCCTGGCAGCGGCGCCGATTCTTCGAAGCGATGGCGCGCGCCATCCTGGGGGAGGATGGACCACTGCTGCTATTTGTCGACGCGCTTCAATGGTGTGATCGTGGGACGCTTGAGTGGCTCCACTACCTCGTCCGGTTCGATCAACGGGCGCCGCTGTTGGTGGTCGGCACCTATCGGGCCGATCAGATTGGAGACGACCATCCGCTGTCATCGCTGGTCCATGCTCTGCGGCACGATGATCAGTTGAGCGAGATCGAGCTGGATCGTCTCAGCAGGAGCGAGACGCGGACCCTGGCGGAGGACATAGCGGGTCGCGAGCTCGATCCCGCTCTGGTGGAATGCTTATGCGCGGAGACCGAGGGCAATCCTCTGTTTATTGTAGAGACGGTAAGAGGGCGGCTTCCGGAAGAGGTTCGAGAGCTCCCCTCCGGCGGCAGAGTCTGCCTCCCCCGGCCACTTCCGTCGCGTATGAAGGAAGCCCTGACGGCGCGGATCGCGCAGCTCTCACCTCTGTCTCGTTCATTGGCCGAAGTGGCCGCGGTGATCGGGCGCGAATTCACGTTCGATATCCTGCGCGAGGCGAGCGACGCTGGGGAGGAGAGGCTCGTTCAGGGGTTGGACGAGCTCTGGCACCGGCGCATCGTGCGCGAGCAGGGCGAAGATGCCTACGACTTCAGCCACGACAAGCTGCGTGAGGTACTGGTTGCCGAGCTGAGCGAAGCCCGGCGGCGGATGCTGCATCGGCGCGCGGGCGGGGCTCTGGAGCGCGTCTACGCCGGCGACGTAGACGCGGTGGCCGGGCGAATTGCGGCTCACTACGAGCGAGCTGATGAACCGGAGGAGGCGATTGAGTACTACCAGCGTGCGGCCGAAGTGGCCAGGAGAATGCACGCTGAGGAGGAGGCTGCGCGCTATGAGGAGCGGGCTTCGACGCTGACGGAGCGGAGCACCGGCACTGACTAGAGGATGAACTTCGTCGTGGGAGTGGGGGCCGCTCGCGGGGGTGAGCGCGACCGCGGGACCGCGGACACCCGCCGCAGATTGCGCCTCCAGCCTCCCTAGGTCAGCGCCAGCAGCACCCCCTGGACTTACCCCAACTGGTAGCAGACCCCTTGATGCCGCAATGAACGCATAGCTGCCAACTCATCTGACCCTGCACGGGTACATCCCCGAGCGGCCACACCTCCCGGGTGTACGGACAGCTCAGAGAGCGCGTTCCGCGGGGATCAAACGCTTCGTGAAACGGTCGCCAAACGGTGGCTATGCTA
>CAYMHT010000064.1:0-14690 GCA_964390305.1 uncultured Anaerolineales bacterium | reverse complement strand
TGTCGCGTCCGCCCTTCCTCGTCCTCCACGGTCAGCCTCAGATGCTCCCCCGTCCGGCCCACGGTGGTGTGGCCTCTTAGTGCGACCCCTCGAGTGGCCAGGGTCAATGGCGGATTGCCGGGCCCGAACGGCGCCAGGCGCTCCACCTCCTCCACGAACTCGAGGGACAGGTCAGACAAGGGGACGTACCCGTCGATCTGAAGCACGGGTTCTTCTGCCAGAGCTCGCTTACACCTCTCGCGAACGGTACGGGTGAGGGCACGGCGAAACTCGGGAATCCGCTCCGGGTCAAGGCTCAACCCGGCCGCCATGGGATGTCCTCCGAACCGCTCCAGCATGTCCCCGTGAGGGGCGATGGCCGCGCTGATATCGCAGCCCGGGATGGAACGAGCTGACCCTCGAGCCACCTCGCCCGGCGGGGCAGCGATCAGAACCGTTGGCCGATGGTATTTCTCCGCCAGTCGCCCGGCCACAATGCCGACGACGCTCCCGGGCCAAGACGGATGGCTAAGCACCAGCGCGCCCTGCTCCAGTAGGGACGGGTCGCGCTCGATCTGAGCCTCGGCGCCCTGGGTGACCTGATCGCACAACATCCTGCGGCGCGCGTTCAGGCCGTCCAGCTCATGCGCCAGGATGCGAGCCCGGTCGAGGTCATCGGTGGTGAGGAACTCGACAGCGGGCGCCGCATCAGCCAGCCGCCCCAGGGCATTGAGGCGTGGTGCCAGCTCAAAACCGATGTGCTCCTCCGTGAGCCACTGGGGATTCAGCTCGATGATCTCCATGAGCACCTGGAGGCCGAGCCGCTCGGTGTGGCGCAGCGCCCCCAACCCACGCTGGAGCAGGTAGCGCACGTCGCCGGTCTGCGCCGCGACATCGGCGACGATGCCCAACGCCACCAAATCGTGGTGCTGGGTGGCCTCACCCACTCTGCCAGCGCGCTGATAGAGCAGCTCGGCCAGTTTGTAGGCCACCCCGACGCCAGGGAGCTCACGCAGGGGATGATCGTCGGGGAGCATCTTGGGATCGGTCACCGCGTAGGCCTCGGGCAACCGGGGCGGGAGGTCGTGATGATCGGTGACAATCACGTCGACGTCGTGGCGCTGGGCGTAGGCGATGGGGTCGCGCGCTGTGACGCCGGTGTCACAGGTCAACACGACGTCGGCCCCGCCGGCGACGATCTCCTTCAACACGGGCAAGCGGATGCCGTGTCCCTCTCGCGCTCGATTCGGAATGTGGAACTGGACGTGGGCACCCAGGTCCCGAAGGGTGGAGACGAGGATCGTGGTCGATGTCTGCCCGTCGACGTCGAAGTCGCCCCAGACCCAGATCTTCTCGCCTCGCTCGATCGCGCGCTCAAGCCGCCCGGCCGCGCGGGACATATGGGGGAGCTCGGTCGGCGGGGCAGCCCGATAGAGGTCGGGGTCGAGGAAGGCCCGTGCCTCTCTACTGTCGGTGATCCCGCGTCGAACCAGGGTCCTGGCGATCAGTGGATGGCCGCCGACGGCCGCGCGCAGGGCGGGCGTAACCTCGACGTCTTGGGGTTCACTCCAGGTTCTCATCGTGGACGGAAGTAGGCGGTTAGGACCTGATGAAGCAGAGCAGCGATCAAGCCTCCAGAGTCAGGCAGGCGAGTGTATCACGGGGAAATCGGTCTGTCAAAAAGGCATTCTGAAGCGGGAAGGAGGAGCCATCGCGCTGCGACTCCCCCTTCCTTGCGGACATCGTCCGCGGGACAAGCCCGGGCGTGGTCCGCGCCAACTCAAGAGGAAACGCGCCGCTACTCTGGCTGCAACATCTCCACCTGAGCGAAGTCCTCCGGCTCTAGCTGATCCATATCAGGCTCCTCTGACGGAGGGTAGTCGCTCAGCATCTGCTCCTGGCTCGGCGTGGCATCGGCGGGCCAGGCGAGATCGATGATGCGAGTGTGGTTGGTTGTGTCAGCGGGAGCGCCTCCGAAGCGCCACTGGGCGGCTTCCTCCTCGACATCCCGGACGCGCCAGACACCGCTGGCCGGGAAGCCCTCCTGACCCAGCACCGCAGCGGCATAAGCCCAGTCGCCTGGCTCGTCACCCAGGACGGCTCTGGGCACCTTGATGGTGATCTTGCTCTGGCCTGGGTCGGCAATGACGACCAGGTCAGCATCCACCTGCGCGGGTGCCTCATCGCCAGGCACATACAGCCCCGGTGTCCAGCCCTCTATCCACACCGCGTAGTCCCAGGCGTAGTCGGGACTCAGCGCGGCGTTGCGCCCCGGCAGCAACAGGCGATCGCCGCTATCCGGGCCATCCTTGTCGATGTAGATATCCACAGTCTGCACGGAGACGCCGTTGGGTGAATCCCAGACATTCTCGAGCGCACCGCGGAGGCTGAGGCGGAAGACGATGTACGTGTCGTCGTAACCGACACTGAATGAGGTGGCGTCGAACACGCCTGGCTGGAAGACTGCGTCGGTGGGATACGTGTACGTACCTGGTCCATAGTCGTCGTTCTCTGGATCCGTGATCTTCAGCACTTCCGTGGTCAAGCCAAGATCCGGCACCACCATGAGAGCGGGACCACTGGCGGGCATGATCACCAGATCGCTGGCATCCTCCGTGGTGCCCTGGCTGTAAACCGCCCGCATCTGCACTCGATCGCCACTGGCTATCGCAGTCGCCTCGCTGGCGGCCGCCGGGGCCAGTATCTCCAGCGGGAGCGCCAGCTCCAGGGTAGGACCGCGCACGGCCACCGGGATAGCCGTCTCGCCGCCAGGGAGTTCCTGGGCAACCCAGCGCTCGTCGTGAAAGGTAGAGAAGGTGACATCCACAATCTCAGCGTTCGCGGCGAATGCGATCTCCAGTAGGCGTGTCGCACCGAATCCCAGATAGGTATCGGGCTTACCGAACCGAGAGAAGGCGCTCGCGGCGGCGCCGCCCGGGGGCAACAGATAGAATCCCAGGTAGGCGCGGGCATCCGGATTCCCTCCTGCGGTGGTCAGCGCGCTCCAATCGGCCCCCGCGTCCACACGCAGGTACAGGTCCTCGGCACTGAAGCCGTAGGCGAGGCGGTCCATCGGCACCGTCCCCGGTGCCATCGCGCCGGCGCCGACGCTGTAGATCCCCGCCCTCTCCCACTCGCCTTCGCTGACCACCCCGTCGATGGTCGGAGAGATCAAGCCGGAGGCAGCCTGCTCTGCCGGGGCAGGTGACTCGGCGATGATGGGCACGCTCAACCAGTCAGGTGGCTCCTCGCCTAGCGTGGTGAGCACCCGTGTGAGCGTATCACGGTACTGGCGGTCGAAGTCCTCGTCGGAGCCGGACGTCTGATCTGCACCGTACCACCAAAACCAGTCGGACCCTTCAGCGATGTACATCTGCGTCAGGGCTTCCTCCAGCGCCTCTTGGCTGGGGGGCACACGAACACCGGACTCGTGTTTCTCGAGCGTCTCCCGTACGCGCCGCAGGTAGTCCCAGGCGCGGTTCTCCTCATCTTCGCCGATCCAGGTGGAGAAATCGTGGTTGATCCACGAGCCCGGCCAGAGATCGTCGATGTGGCGACCGGGCTCTTCCGGGAACTTCTCCAGGTACTCGCTGGGCGTCACGGTGACGATGCCCTCATCCTCAGAGAGCATCCGGTACATACTGTGCAAGAAGGCCTTACCATCGTTGGGGTAGTGCTCCCAAGCATTCTCACCGTCGAGGATGACGGTGACCAGATTCGGTCCCTCTGCTCCCTCCTCGCGCAGACGGTCGTGGATATCGTGGATGCGCTTGACGAAGTCCTGGGCGGCCACCTCGCCCTCAAGACCGGAGTAGGTGAAGCCGACCTTGTCCGAGATCACTGTGTCGCGGAAGACGATGGCCACCGGGATCCCCTGGGCGCCTTCCACCGTGTAGGGTCGGTAGAGCGCGTCCGCCTCTCGGACCACGTCATCCGTGTCGCGAGCGAACGAGTCCATGCCCAGGGATTTGGCCAGCACCCCCTCATCCGAGGCCATCCAGCCGATGCCTGCATCGCCTACCATGTTCACGATGATCTGAGCGACAGAGCCCTCGGCGGGCCACATCCCGCGCGGATCCGTGCCGAAGTGCTCTTGATACATCGCCACTCCCCGCGCCACCTGGGCTGCTGCATCCTCCCCATAGCGGAAAGGAGGGACGGGCAGCTCGGCGGACGGCATGGCCACCTTGGCCAGGTTTGTATCCACCAGCAGCGGCAGGATCGGATGGGCAAAAGGCGTCATCGTCACCTCGATCTGTCCAGCCTCCTGCATCTCTCGATGGAGAGGGATGACATTCTTGAGGATCCGCAAGTGCTCGTCCAGGACGATGGCCTTGTCCTCCTCGCTGTAGTCGCGTTCCTTCTCGACCAGCGAGACCAGCGGTTCCTCAGCCAGAAAGCTCGGGTCGGTCCAGGCCAGGTTGAAGAGAACCTGCAGATCGCGGAAATCCTGGGCGGTCCAGCTCTCGATTGCGGCCTGGATCTGCTCGTCCCCAGCCCCAGGCCGCATGGCCTGGAGCCCGACATAGCGCGGGAAGCGCTCAATGATCTTCGAGTTGATGTCAAAGAAGCGGCGAAGAATGAAGCGCTTCTGTTCCTCCGTCAACTCCTCGGCCGGCACCATCGTCATCTCCCAGTACTCGTCGGTGGCGCCAGCCGCAAAATCGTCCAATTGACGAATGAGACTGGGCGTGAGATTGAAGGTCGTATGGATGTCCGGGTACTCCTTCAGCATCGCGGCCATATCGTAGTAGTCCTTGGCGGCGTGGACGCGCACCCAGGGCTTGGCGTAGACACCTGTCTCGGGGTCCTTGAAGTAGACCGGTTGATGCTGGTGCCAGACGATGGCCAAGTGAACGACGTCCTCCGATGCAACCGTGGGAGCCGGGCTGGGCTCCTCAGTGGGCGGTGCAGTGAGCATCGCCGTCGGCGTGGGTGCTGGCGTCGTGCGACATGAACTCAGCACTAAGGCCGCCGCTAGAGTTGCCACAATCACAGCGAGTCGATGCAACCTATGCGTCCCTTCCATCCCTGCTTCCTCCTCTTCCTCTTATCCTAAACCATCATATCGACCGGGTCGCGTATCCGCTTCTGCTCATCAACGAGCCCCTGTGGATCGTCGGACTGCGCGGGGTTGCCGGAGACTTCAAGGCGCCTCCCTATTGTTGAACGTCAGCCGGGTACCTTCCAACACGATCTTCCGGCGCGGTCTCGAGGACATGGTGCGTGTTCGCTACACCGTCAGCACCGCCCCGGAGCGCGGCGAGAGAACCGCACCGGTAGCACGTCCATCGGTGACCGCCGCTTCGTGACCCGCCCACACGTCCTGGAGGGACTCGCCATCGGCGAACAGGTCCCCGACATCCACGTCCAGCTCATAAGGATCCAGCCCGTTGTTGAGCACTACGACCAAGATCTCTTCCTCCCCTCTCCGCGCAAAGGCGTAGACGTTGTGCTGGTCATCGGCGTGCACGCGGCTGAACCGCCCCCGCCGCAGGGCAGGATGGTCGTGGCGGAGCGCGATGGCACGACGGAAGAAGGCCAACAGATCCTCATCCCAGCGATCCTCATCCCAACGGAACGGCCGGCGAGCGTCGGGATCAGGGCCACCCTCCATCCCCACCTCATCGCCGTAGTAGATGGAGGGTGCGCCGGGGAAGGTCATCTGGAAGAACGTGGCCAGCTTCAGCGCCTTCTTGTCCTCTCGAACCAGGGTCAGGAAGCGAGGCATGTCGTGACTGCTGAGCAGATTGAACTGGACGAGCGTCACGTGCCAATCGTAAAGCCCCAGCAAGTCGTCCACCTCTTCGGCGAACTCGGTTGCCTTCATTCGCCGCAGCTGATAGCCTCCAGGACGTTGGCCCACATCCAGGCTCTCGCCGCCGAAGAAGCCAAGACAGGCACGGTTGAAGACGTAGTTCATGACCGCATCGAACTGATCACCCTGGAGCCAGCGCCTCGCGTCGTCCCAGATTTCGCCCACGATGTATGCGTCTGAATTGGCCCCCTTGACCGTGTCTCTAAACTTGCGCCAGAACGTGTCATCGTCAATCTCGTGGGGCACATCAAGACGCCAGCCGTCGACGCCGAACTCGATCCAGTGACGCGCCACATCAAGAATGAACCGTCGTACGCCCTCCGTATCGGTGTTGAGCTTGGGGAGCGCCGGCAAGTCGTGCCAGGCCCGGTAGCCCAGCTCCTTCAACGCCTCTTTTCGGCGCCGAAAGCCTGCCTCGCGTGTGCGGCCCGGGTAGGGGTTCAGCTGTTCATGGGCCTCCAGCCGCTCTTTGTCGAAGTGGAACCAATCGAGATACGGAGACTCCATTCCGTTCTCCAGGGTGTGCTGAAACTGATAGAAGCCCCGGCTGGCGTGGTTGAAGACCCCGTCCAAGACGACGCGAATACCCCGCTCGTGAGCCGCGTCCAGCATCTGGCGCAAGGCATCGTCTCCGCCCAGAATGGGATCGACCCGGTAGTAGTCGTGGGTGTGATAGCGGTGATTGGCCACCGATTGGAAGATGGGGTTGAAGTATATGGCGTTGATCCCGAGTTCTTCCAGATAGTCGAGATGCTCGACAACGCCCAGCAGATCGCCGCCTTTGAAACCGTATACGGTGGGGGGAGAATCCCATGGCTCCAGGTTCGATGGCTTCGGCACCCGATCGCTCCTGGCGAAGCGATCGGGAAAGATCTGATAGAAAACGGCGTCCGTAACCCACTCCGGGGTGCTGATCTGTGTCATTCATTGCCTCCGGTTCCGTCGGCAGCGTAGACGCTGACCCCGTCGAACTTCGTAGCGAACCAGTATCGCCCCTCGCCGTCCTGCAGGATGGCATTTACCTGACCGCTGGCGAGGCCAGAGTTATGTGGTGTGTACGTCCGCCACTCCAGCCCGTCCTCGCGATCAAGGACCGCCACAGCTCCACCAATTTCGGCGGGCCTCTCCGTGGCCACCCAGACTCGCTGCCGATCGTCTATCGCCAGTGCGGTCACCGTATTCCACGGCAGGTCGGAGCTTCCCGCGCGGTAGCACGTCCACTCCCCTCGATGGAGCAGACAGAGCCCACCCCCTCCTGTTCCGATCCAGACCCCTCCCCGCGGGTCTGCCTCCAACGCGCGAATGCCGTTCGATGGGAGGTCGGAGGACAAGGTCGTGTAACTGATCCATGACGTCGCCTCGGCGGAGGGATTGAGCACCGCAAGGCCTCTCTCCGTGCCCATCCAGACTCGTCCCACCTCGTCCAGCGCCAAGGCCAGCACTGTCTCGGTGACCAGACCAGCCTCCCGGGTAGAAAAGACGCGCCACTCGTGGCCGTCCCACATAGCCGCGCCAGTCCGGGTCCCAACCCACATGTGGCCGTTGCGCCCCGCCGCCAACGCCCGAACACCAGCGGCCGGCAATCCCATCTCAGTCGCCGTGTACGTAGCCCACTCTCCATCCTCCACCACCCTGACCCCAGCCTCCGTGCCGACCCACATCCGGCCAGCAGCGTCCAACTCCAGAGCCGTGACTTGATTGTTCAGCACGGACGAGCCTGCGGCTTCCAGCACTGTGGCCTCGTCTTCCTCGTAGATCGTCACGCCACCCCGAGTGCCGATCCAGATCCGCCCCTCGGCATCCAAGGCCAGGTCATTGACAACGTCAGAGGCCAACTCGCCCCGGGATGCCGAGTGCGAGGTCCAGCCGCGCAGTTGCCGAACACGATTGATGCGCACTACGAGGGATCCCAGACCGTAAGCCAAGATCAAGATCGCGACCAAGATCAGAAGCCACCTAGGTGGCGCGATCCAGAACGTATGATCAGGAAGATAGCGAGAGATCCGCCGCCAGCTCTCGTGATCCAGATGGAGATCATACCTGTCCACAACGGCACGGCAGATGGCGCCCACCGAAAGACAGATGGCGGGGGTCACAATCAGCGTGTAATGGGGCCACTTCGTAGGCCAAAGGAGAAGAAATACCCAGCCGACCACGAGCCACCCGAAGTAGAGCTTGTTCTGGCGACAGAGGAAAGGCAGCCCAACTAGGCACGCCAAGAACACCAGGAGGTCGAAGGGAAACCAGAATACCATCGGATGCCACATGGCGGCGCCCCGCATCCAGCTGATCGGCTGCCACCAGGGATAGTCGTAGCGCGCCACTTCCCCGGAGGACGGGTATTCCTGATGGAGCAGGATTGACTGCCGCAGCCGGCCCATCGGGTCTGGCCACAGGATAGGGTTAAGGGCAAAGAAGACCGCCAACGCCAGAAGACCGTACAGAACCACGTTCCATGGCTTGCGCTGCTGCTGCCACAAGAGAAACGGCACCATCGCCAGGGTCGGCACCACGTAGGCGTACTTCGAGGCTGCCGCGACACCAAGAAGCCCGGCCGAAAGCCAAAACCAGCCACCACTCCGCCCCCGGCCTCGCCGACGGGCGCGGTCATAGGCGACGATGCACAGGGTGATGGCGAACGCAGCGACGGCCTCGAGGTAGATTTCGGCCGTGTACTTAACCGTCATCGTATGAATGGCCAGCAGGGCGCCAGCGAGAGGGTTGGCAACGGCGACCACAAGCACCTGGAGTGTTCCGAAGAGCACCGAGACGTAGCGGTCGATGAGAAAGACCCCGAGCTCAGCAGGCTCGTCCCCCCAGGAGGCAATTGCGTCCCTGGATGGCGGCTCGGCCGGCTGGTCTGATGGTCCTTCATAGCCCACGAGCCTGAGTCCCGCCGCGTACAGCAGCTTGTTGAAGACGGGGTGCTCAATGTTGTAGGTGTAATCGGGGATCGCGCTCCACTCGCCTCGGGCCATCAAGCCGGCGTAGTAGGAGGCCGCCCAAGCGTACACCGGCTCGTCCGCATCTACGGGCAGGCGCTGGGCAGCACACGACCGCTGCACGAGACCGAACAGGACGACGGCGAGGATGAGAAGAAGGCGAATGCGCTCTCTCGTCCAGCGCGGCTTGGCTTCATCCGAAGCAGACGAAGAGCTCAAGTCACACCTCTCCTTCGAGCCTCAATCCGTCGGTGTGGCGATTATGCAGCCCAGACTCCTCCGCTTTGGGACGACAGATCCAGCAGAAACGCGCCGTCCTGGCACTCAATCGCCACCGACCCAACGCAAATCAGAGGCTTCAGTCGACGGGGCAGATCAGCGCGTTCAATGCGCAACCGGCGGGGATCAGCGCCGATATTGACCGCCACCAGGATCTGCGTGTCCGCTCCCCGGATCTGATAACACCAAGTGGTTGAATCGACGAACACAGTGACGCGTTCTCCCTCCCAGATGACAGGATAGGCTCGCCGGGCAGCGATGAGGTCTCGGTACCAGGACAAAAGGCCTCTGTCCTGATCGTCGCCCCATAACATCGGCAGTCGTGCTTCATCTGAGCCTTCCCCCGCGTCCTTGCTCTGCTTCTGACTCAAGCCCACCTCGGTGCCGTAGTAGATGATGGGTTGACCACGAAGCGTCATCTGGATCAGGGCCGCGAGTCTCATCTGCCGATCCTCGCCCTCGGTGAGGTAGAGGAATCGATCCATGTCGTGGTTGTCCAGGAACGACGGGCGATCGAAGCCGGGGAGAAAGAATTGCTCGTGGCGACTCACTTCTCGCGCCAGGTCCTCCAGGTCGAGTGTCCCATCTGCACAGGTCCGCCGCAGCAGGTCGCAGAGATAGAAATCGAGACAGCCGTCCAGTCGGCCTTGATACGGATACACGGCCATTGGCGGCTCGGCAACCTCGCCGAAACACCAACATTCGGGTTTGACCGCCTTGCACGCCGTCCAGAACTGACTCCAGAAGCCGTAGCTGGGGCCGCTGGCGTGGTCGAGCCGGAAACCGTCGACGTCATACGCCGTCAGCCAATAGCGGGCGGCATCAATCAGGTGCTCGCGCACAGCAGGGTGATCGGTATTCAGTCGCGGCATCCTGGCTACATTGAAGTAGGTCCGGTAGCCGTGGGGATAGCTCGCGCCGAAAGCAAACCAGTCGCGGTAGGGGCTGGCAGGATTGGCAAGGGCCTCCCGAAAGAACGGGTGCTGGAAACTGACGTGATTGCAGACCAAGTCCAGAATCACACGGACTTCTCGACGATGTGCCTGACGTACCAGCTGGCGCAGATCATCGTTTGTGCCCCAGCGGGGGTCGACGGTGTAGTAGTCGGTGACGTCGTAGCCGTGATGGGTCGGGCTGGCAAAGACCGGGGAGAGCCAAATGCACGTAGCGCCCAGATCCGCGATGTAGTCCAACTTCTGTGTCACGCCGCGCAGCGTGCCGCCGAAGAAGCCCCGCAGCGAATCGGGCGTCTTGAAGGCCCGGCCGGCACCAGGATTGAAGCGGTCGACGAAAACCTGATAGACGACCGCCTCCCGAGCCCATTGGGGAGGCTCCAACCGATCCACGCTGTAGGCAAACGTGCGACCCCCTTCGTCCGACGGGGTAGCACGCAAGACCAGGTCCGAGATCGACCCGTCAGTGAAGAAAGCGGCCGTGGCCCAGTCGATATGCTCCTGAACGGGGGGCCAGTCGGCCCAGACCTCCCGATCATCAGATTCCCACCAACCACCTATGCGGTAGCGGACGGTCGTCCCGTCCGGCTGAGCAGGGAGCGTGACCTGCCACCGGTCCAAATAGCCCCAGAGAAACAGGTGCCATTCGACGGCGGTCTTTTCCAGGGGGGCCGCCCGACCGACCCGAGCCGTGCCTCGGCTCCCCACTGGCTCTCGCCCGTCGACGGTGTAGTAACAGACCAGATGGTCCAGGGAGAGATCCGGCCCGACCGTCGCCGAGAGCGTCACCTGCTCGCCCGGCAGGGGATCCTGAGGTGCAATGCGTGCACCGTGCCGTAAGCCGCGTGCTCTGGCACGAGCATGGACGGTCTTCAACTCGTCGCTGGCAAAAGCGCCGAAAACAGAGCTCTTCATGCGTTTCCCCTCATCCGGAGGTACGAAGGTCTAGACCTGGCGTGGGGTTCCTCGCCTCAGTGACCGGGGGCGCAGTGGCCACCGGTGTGGCGAAAAGCCCGGGGCTTCCTATCCTTTCACGCCTCCCATCGTCAATCCAGCCTCCAGGTATCTCTGGAGCCAGAGGAACAGGATCACCACCGGCACGCTAACCAGTAGCGCGCCAGCCGCGTACTGTCCCCAGGGGACGCTAAGATCATTGGCCATCTGCGCCAGCGCGATGGGCGCCGTGTATTTCTTGGCCTGGCCGGCCAGCAACACCTGGGCCATCACGTACTCGGTCCAACCGCTCATGAAGCCAAACAGCGCCGTCGTCGCCAGTGCGGGACGGGCCAGGGGCAGCGCGATGCGGATGAAGGACTGGACCGGGCCGGCCCCATCGATCATCGCCGCCTCCTCCAGGTCGATGGGAATAGTATCGAAGTAGCCCTTAAGATTCCAAGTGGTGAACGTCAGAGTGCCCGTCGTGTAGGCGAGGATCAGGCCCCAGTGGGTGCCGTACAGACCCACACGCTGGAGGATCAGCGCAATGGGGACCAGCGCGAGAACCCCGGGAAAAGCCTGGAGAGCCAGGAGGAGAATCAGACCAGACTCCCGGCCGACGAACCGGAAGCGAGAGAAAGCGAAGGCCCCAGACGTAGCCAGCGACACGCAGGCGATAGTCGTCAGGCCAGCGATGAAGAGGCTGTTCCTGACCCAGATGGGAAAAGGCTTCACGAAGAGCATCTGGCGGAAGTTCTCCCATGTCACCTGCTTAGGAATGAACATCCCCGCCAAGTTGAGCGTGAACAGGCGCCCGCCGGGACGGACCGAGGCCAGGAATGTGAACCAGACTGGGTACAGGGCGAAGATGGCGGCAAGAATCACGGTGGCGTGCGCCAGGACCTTCATAGTCGGGCTCGGCCCTCTCATTCGTAAGCTCCTTTCGTGATGCGCGTGAGCCGCAAGCTGTAGAGCGTCGCGGCGAAAAGCATGATGAAGACGATCACCGCGAATGCACCGATGAGGCCATCGTTTTGAGCCTGGAAGACTTCCTTGTAGGCGTGGATCATGACGAACTCGGTGGCACCGGGCTTGCCTGCGCCCCGCTGTGGACCGCCCTCGGTGATCAACCAGACAGTGTTGAACATCTGAAACGTGGTGATGGAGCTGAGCACGACGGCAGGCAGCACCGCCGGGCGCACCAGTGGCAGCGTCACGTTCATCAGCAGCTGCCACGGGTTCGCCCCATCCACCTCCGCGGCCTCGTACAGCGCCTGGGGAATGGACTGCAGCGCACCGATGATGGTCACCATGAAGAAAGGATAGGACATCCAGACGTTAACGACGACGACGGCGATAAAGGCGAGGGTGGGGTTCAGCAGCCAACGCGCCCCCTCGAGCCCGATGACTCGCAGGAGTTGATTGATCGTACCCTGCTCGGTACGGAAGAAGAACTGCCAGATGAGGGCGCTGATGTAGCTCGGCACCGCCCAGGGAACGATGATCAACACCCGCCAGAAGGCCCGTCCAAGCAGAAACTCGCTGTTCAGGACCAAGGCCAGGAGGAAGCCAAGGACGAAGAACAGGGGAATGCAAGCGATGACGTAGAGAATCGTGCGGAACACGACGATGAAGAAACTGCCGGCGTTGTTCAGGGTCTCGTAAGCACCCGCACCGTCAAGCAGGCCCCATAGGCCGACGGCAAGCCCCGCTCCGACGAGCCAGTACCACCAGGTGGGGGGCGGGCTGGGTCGCAACCTCTCCTTAACCTCGCCGGAGACGACGCCGGCCCCGATGAGCGGAGCGATGATCAGGAGCAGCCTCCCGAGCGCCTTCAGCGCCTCCGGGGCAAAGAAATCCCGAAACATCCTGGCATAGTTGGCATAGAAGGGCTCCTGGACGCAGAAGCGTCCAGGCTGATCGGGGTCGCAGCAGAAGCCGCTGAAAACAGGGCAGACCACGTTCCACAAGAATGGTCCCGTGAGTGGGTGCTCGTCTATGAACGCCGCTTTGTCCTCCTCCGGCAAGCCATACACCTGGTAGTGAAAGGTGTTCCGGTTGGTAAGGGAGACATAGACGTTATAGACAATGGGGAAGACGCTCAGAACGAGAAGGCTGATGAGGGTCGGGGCAAGAAACGCGAGGATCGCCAGATACTTGCGCCAACCTCTATACGTGACTCCCATGCTGTTCTCCTTGTCTGTGCGGGAGGAAACCAGCCCCGCCTGGCGAGCCGGAGCAACAACGGGTTGGTCCTCCCTCGGGAGCGAAGCGCGGGACGGGGCAAGCCCGTCCCGCGCAACCAATCACTACTGCTCTACTGCATGTCCTCGATGGTCTCCTCTGCCGCGGCCTGAGCGTCCGCCAAAGCCTCGTCGGGCGTCTGCGCGCCGGTCCAGATCGCCGTGGTGGCATCACCCACAGGACCCCACAGGGCGTCCATGTAAGGCGTATTCGCCATCGGGATACCTTGCTCTGCCGAGGCACCGAACCCGCTGACCGTATACATCGCCTGGACCTCGGGATCGTCTAGCGCGGCCACGTTGGCCGGAATCTCCTTGGTCGACAGGACGCGCGACCTCAGCGTTTCAGCGCTCGTCCACCACTTCATCACCTCGACAGCCGCCTCGGCCCTTCCTCGATCCACGGCGTTCGTGGTCAACATCCAGACCTTGATCCCGACAAAGGGCTTCCCCATCGGCGCGATGCCGTAGTCGATCCCGGCCTCCTCGACGCTGGAGATGGCCCACGGCCCGGTCCACCACATGGCGGCCTGACCCTCAGTCAGCATAGCCTGACAGATTTCGTGGGCGGTCTCACCCGGAGCGCATTCGCTGAACTCTACCATCCACTCGCCAGCGGCGATCCCCTCGGGCGTGTCCAGATAGACATTCCCCTCGTCGTCGACATACCCCGGCATGCCGAAGCCGAAGTAAATGGGCGCGGCGTGGTAAGCGTCCGGGTTACCCAACCCCTGGTTGCACACGTACCACTTGTCAGGGTTCTCCTCGCGGAAGGCGCACGCCTGGCCCAGCAGTCCGTCGAAGTCATCCGGAGCCGGCAGTTCGTCCTCGGCCACCAGGTCCCTATTGTAGACCAGGGCGATGCCCTCCATCGTCTCTGGAAGCGCCCAGATCTGATCGTTCCAGATGACGCCGCTGACGCCCGGGTCCGTGAAGTGCTCCTCCAGGTAGGCCCTGTCGATCCAATCGTCGAGGGCTACGATGTTGCCGGTCAAGGCATTGCGACCGATCTGGTCGTTGGCCCAGGCGATAATATCCGGCCCCTCACCGGCGGGGATGGCCACAGACAGAGAGTCGCGCAACTCGTCGACCCTTGTGTACTCGATCTGGATCTCCTCGTTTTCTGCGTTGAACTGATCGAAGAGTTCCTCGATGGGAGTCTGGTAGTCGCCGGCGTAGCCGTGCCAAACGGTCACGGTAGTCACCTCGGCGGGCGCTTCGGTCGGCTCCTCCACAGGCTCTTCGGTCGGCTCCTCCACAGGCTCTTCAGTCGGCTCCTCCACGGGCGCCTCGGTGGGCTCCTCCGTCGCACCTGGACCACACGCCGCGAGGACGAGGCTCAACGCGATCAATCCTGCCAACAGAGTGAATACGTCCCTTTTCATTTTCCTCCTCCTGAATTGATGGTTATGACTTAACTTTCCAGAGACTCGGAGCTCAACCTAACTTGCTATCGCCGTCCTGTCACCTCCCTTGCTTGTAGCTCAGACCCGTCCGCCAAGATACCAACTCCTTCATCAGCGACATCGCTCCTGCAGGG
>CAYMHT010000063.1:0-14932 GCA_964390305.1 uncultured Anaerolineales bacterium | reverse complement strand
CCCTCTGCCGTCTCTGTCATCGAGACCGTCAGGTCGAAAGTAGACGTCCCGCTGTGCACATCGATCTGGCTGAGCGTCAGATCCGAGCCACCATCTGTCTCTACGCTTGCTCCTCTAGGCGCGTTCTGAAGAATGAACATCACCTGGAAGAGAGGCGTATGGCTCATATCCCGCTCGACTTGGAGCGCATCAACGAGCATCTCGAAGGGCACGTCCTGATGGGCGTAGGCCTCCAGGGTCACCTCGCGCACGCGCTGGAGCAGCTCGCGGAATGTGGGATCCCCTGAGAAGTCGGCGCGCAGGACCAGGGTGTTGGCGAAGAAGCCGATCAGGCCCTCGATCTCAGCCCGGTTCCGATTGGCGATGGGCGATCCCACGGTGATGCTGTCTTGACCCGTGTACCGGTGGAGCAATGTCTGGAACCCAGCCAGAAGCGTCATGAACGAGGTAGCTCGTTCCTCCCGACCCAGGTCTTGGAGGGCCCCCGCCAGGCGTCCCGGCAGGGTGATCGATTGTACAGCACCGCGATTGGTGTAGACGGCCGGTCGAGAGCGGTCCGTGGGCAGCTCCAGAGGCCCTACAGAACCATCCAGGTGTTGCTTCCAGTACTCAAGTTGTGCGTCCAGCACGTCTCCCTCCAGCCACTCCCGCTGCCAGAGAGCGAAGTCGGGGTACTGAATGGGCAGTTCTTCGAGGGGCGAGGGTCTGCCAGAGGAAAATGCTTGGTAGAGTCTGGTCAACTCCTGGATGAATACGCCCATGGACCAGCCATCGGAGACGATATGGTGCATCGTCAGCAGCAGAAGATGCTCGTCATCATCCAGGCGGAGCAGCATGGCTCGAAGAAGCGGTCCTTCCGCCAGATCAAATGGACATCGGGCCTCCTCCGTCGCCAATTCCAGAGCCTTCGCCTCACGCTCGGACGCAGGGAGGTACTGCATGTCCACCAGGGGCAGGCGAAACGTCAGGGATGGGGAGACGACTTGGACCGGGTCTCCGTCAAGGCTAGCAAAGGTGGTCCTCAGGCTCTCGTGACGGCGCACAATCTCATTGAGTGCTCGCTCCAGCGCCTCTGCGTCAAGCCGACCGCTTAGACGAACTGCGGTGGGAATGTTGTAGTAGGCACTGTTCGGTTGAAACTGATCGAGGAACCACAAACGCTCCTGGGCGAAGGAGACGGGAAAGACGTAGACGTCCTCGCCAGCGTCATGCTCTCGCGCAACGTCGAAGAGGCCCTCCAGGCTCTCCAAATCGCTATATGAGATAGCTTGGACCATATTCTTTCCTTACCCTAGTCGAAGCAGCTGGTCACGAATCTGCTCACAGATAGTCACTGGAACGCCCTTTCAGCCGCTGCGGAAAGCGCTCTCCGCGAACTGGGTTCACCCATCGCTCTCGGATCGACTTGCGTCGCGACCCAAGGACGTCCGCTTCACCCGGTGCGCCTCTCTAGATGCACGCTTGATCGTCGGGGCTTGGACACCAGCCCCACGCTGCCTTGCTTCCTCAACCGCCGCAGCGAGCTCCGCCACCGTCGGGTGTTCAAACAGGGTCCTCAGGGGCAGTTCCACCTGGAAGGCATCGCCTAGCCGGGAGATGAACTGCGTCGCCAGTAGCGAGTGACCTCCTAGCTCGAAGAAACTGTCGTGGATGCCCACCTTCTCAACGCGTAGCAGTCCGCTGCATAGCCGAGCCAACGTCTCCTCTGTCTCGTTGCGCGGCGCCACGTAGACCCGCTCCAGCTCGGGCCGACTTCGGTCGGGTGCCGGAAGCGCATCCCGATCCACCTTTCCACTCGGCGATAGCGGCAGTGTGTCCAGGGTGACGAAAGCCGAGGGCACCATATAGTCCGGCAACGTCTCCCTTAGGAAGGTGCGAAGTGACCCCGCCGTCAAGCCTACTCCCTCTTGGACGTCGCCCGGGGAGGCCTCCCCCGACACCAGATAGGCCACCAGTCGTCTGTCGCCGGGCACGTCCTCTCGTGCCACCACGACATTGTCCTGAATGTGGGGATGCCTGCCGAGAGCTGCCTCAATCTCACCCAGCTCGATGCGGAAGCCTCGCACCTTCACCTGGTGGTCGATCCGTCCCAAGAAGTCAATATCTCCGTCTGGCCTGTAGCGAACCAGATCGCCTGTTCTGTAGAGCCGCGCGCCGCGCCCCCCACTGAAGGGATCCGGGATGAAGTTCTCCGCCGTCAGCTCTGGTCGACTCAAGTAGCCTCGCGCCAGGCTCACGCCGCTGACGACGAGCTCACCGGGAACGCCGATCGGCACCGGTTGAAGCGCTGCGTCCAGGATATAGAGCCGCGTGTTGTCGATGGGACGACCGATTGGCGGACTCTCAGGATCGCTCTCGTCGCAGACGTGCATGGAGGCACAGACCGTCGTCTCCGTCGGTCCGTAGGCGTTGACGAACTGACGACCCGGCGCCCAGCGGGCCACGAGTTCCGCTGTGCACGCCTCCCCCGCAGAGATAACCGTCTCCAGATCCGGCAGCGCTTCTTGCGGCAGCACAGCCAGCACGGAGGGTGGTAGCGTGGCATTCGTCACGCCGACGTTAGCCATCAACTGAACCAATTCGTGTCCGGAGGCCAACGTCTGCTGCCGCGCCAGACATAGCGTAGCGCCGTTTCGCAGAGCCATGAACGTCTCCCACACCGATGCGTCGAAGCTCAGGGGGGAGAACTGCAGGATCCGGCTCCCTCCCTCCCCGCGGATGCCGAAGGCTCGACGCTGGACGTCCGTGAGATTACAAAGCCCGCGGTGCCGCAGCATGGTCCCCTTCGGCTTTCCCGTCGAACCGGACGTATAGATGACGTAGGCCAGGTTGTCGGGCGTCACATCGCTCTTTGGATTGGTCTCTGGTTCTTGGGCAATGGCGGCCCATTCCGTGTCCAGGGAGATAAGCCGCGTCCCTGCGGGCGCAAAACGCGCAGCGTGATCTCTTAAGTGACTCTGGGTTAGCAGGACCGGAGCCTCTGAGTCCTCCAGCATAAAAGCCAGTCGTTCCTCAGGATAGGCGGGATCCAGCGGGAGGTACGCCCCCCCCGCCTTGAGCGCGCCCAGGATACCTTCGACCATCTCAGACGAGCGAGCCGTCAGTACGCCCACTACAGTATCCGGGCCCACGCCCAGCCACTGTAGATGGTGGGCCAGTTGATTGGCCCGTCGGTTCAAGTCCCTGTAGGTACGGGTCTCCCCCTCAAGCACCAGCGCTGGGGCGTCAGGCTGCAGCTCAACGGTTCTCTCGATCAGCTGATGGATGCACGCGTCGCGGGGGAAGTCGCGGGCTGTGTTGTTCCATTCGAACAGCATCTGGTGTCGCTCTACCTTAGTCAACAGCGGCAATGCCGCGATTTGCCGATCAGGATCGACTACAATGCCTTCCAAGAGCGTCTGGAAATGCCCGATCATCCGCCTGATGGTCTCTGGTTCGAATAGATCGGCGTTGTACTCCACATAGCCACCCAGGCCCTCCGGCAAGTCCGTGATCGACAACGTGAGGTCGAAGGTGGCCGCGCCACTGTGGGTCTCGATGGGACTCAGCGTCAAGTCAGGTAGCTCCAGCGGCTCCATCGAGGGTGTATCGAGGATGAACATGGTCTGGAATAGCGGCGTATGACTCAAGTCCCGCTCGGGCCGTAACGCCTCCACCAGGGTCTCAAAGGGCAGATCGGGATTGGCGTAGGCCTCCAGCGCTGTCTTGCGCACCCGCCTGAGCAAGTCACGAAAGCTGGGGCCACCCGACAGATCGGTGCGCATCACCAGGGTATTGACGAAGAAACCAATGAGGTCCTGCACCTCAGGGCGCCCACGCCCGGCGACCGGCGTCCCGACGCTCACGTCCGGCTGACCTGTGTAGCGGTACAACAGGGTCTGGAAGGCCGCCAACAAGGTCATGAAGAGCGTTGCACCTTCCTCGCGCCCCAGCGCTTTCAAGGACTCAGATAGCTCCTCTGGCAGAGCAAGAGTCTCCGTCGCGCCCCTGGACGTCTGAACCGCCGGCCGAGGATAGTCGGTGGGTAGCTCCAGCATCGGCGGGCTGTCGCCAAGCTGCTCCTTCCAGTAGGAGAGCTGCTTCTCCAACACCTCACCTTGTAGCCATTCCCGCTGCCACTGGGCAAAGTCGGCGTACTGGACGGGCAACTCCGGCAGCGGCGACGGCTCACCCGACGCGAAGGTGGTATACAGCTGCGCCACCTCACGAACAAACACCCCCATCGACCAACCATCGGAGACGATGTGGTGCATAGTCAGGAGCAAGACGTGGTCCTCCTCCTCAAGGCGAAGCAGGCCAGCGCGGAACAGAGGACCGGCCTTCAGGTCGAAGGGTCTCTGCGCTTCATCCTGGGCCATTTGGCGGACCGCCGCCTGTCGTTCGGCCTGGTCGAGACGCGCCAGATCCTTCACGGGCAAAGGAACCTCGCGTTGCGGTGCAATGACCTGCACTGGCTTGCCGTCCACCGTGTCAAACGTCGTCCGCAGTATCTCGTGACGCTCAACAATCTCGTTCAGTGTGCGCTCTAGCGCTGCTACATCCAGCCTTCCCTTGAGCCGTACCGCCAGGGGTATGTTGTAAAACAGGTTGCCTGGCGCCAGTTGATCGAGGAACCAGAGCCGCTGCTGAGCGAACGAGAGCGGGAGTTCCCCCTTCCTCGAGACCGGTTCGATGGGGGGGATCTCTGCCCCTCCACCTTCTCGCATGCGGAAGTCCACGCGTTCCGCCAGACCGGCCACCGTAGGCGTCTCAAAGAGCTCAGGCAGTGACAGGTCTACCTCGAAGATCTCCCGCGCCCGAGAGATGAGCTGAGTAGCCAGAAGAGAGTGACCACCCAACGCGAAGAAGCTGTCGTGCACGCCTACACGGTCTATCTTCAGCACCTGACTCCAGATGTCCGCCAGATCCTCCTCCACCCGGGTGCGCGGTGCGACATACGTCGTCCGAAGAGTCTGCCGCCCCCCGTCTGGCGCCGGCAGCGCCCGGCGATCCACCTTCCCGCCGGGGGTCAGGGGCAGCGTCTCCATTGGCACATAGACCGAGGGCACCATGTAGTGGGGCAGTTTCTCATCCAGGAACACTCGCACGTCATCGACCAGAGAGGAGGCACTAGGGCCAGAGAGGAAGACGGAAGTAGATTCTTTCTTCCCGGCCCCTCCCCCACCATCCTCCGGAACGACATATGCCACCAGACGGTTGTCACCGGGTACGTCCTCTCGCGCCACAACAGCGGCGGTCTTAAGCGCCGGATGCTGGCCCAGCATCGCCTCAATCTCCCCCAGCTCGATGCGGAAACCGCGCACCTTCACCTGACGATCGACGCGCCCCAGGAACTCGATATCGCCACCGGGCAGGTAGCGCACCAGGTCGCCCGTTCTATACAGCCGAGCGGATGAATCCTCGCTGAACGGATCCGGGATGAACCGCTCGGCTGTCAGTTGGGGCCGATTCAGATACCCCCGCCCCACGCCCACACCCCCGATGTACAGCTCGCCGGGCACACCGATAGGCACGGGACACAAGTTCTCATCCAAGACATAGAGACGCACGTTCGGGAAGGGTCGACCAATGGGCACGCTTGCGCGAAGGTCCCGGAGGTCGTCCACATCGTGCCAGAGGGCGGTGACCGTTGTCTCCGTCGGTCCGTAGACGTTGGTGAATCGTCGCCCTACAGCCCAGCGCGCGGCAACCTCCTGGGTACACTTCTCCCCGCCCGAAATGACGGTGTCTAGGCAGGGCAATTCCTCAAACGGCAGCACAGCCAAAGTCGACGGAGTCAGTGCCATAGTCGTGATCTTCTGTTCTTGAAGCAGCTGATGAAGATCCGGCAAGGACAACGTAAGCCGCTGCGGAACCAAATGCAGGGCAGCTCCGCTCACAAGCGTTGGGAAGATCTCGTCAACGGAGCCATCAAAGCCGAAGGAGAGGGACTGGAGCACGCGATCTCCAGGCCCGAGCTTGAAGTGCCTGGCCCATCCGATAACCTGGTTACAGAATCCTCGATGTTCCAACAAGACACCCTTGGGTCGTCCGGTTGAGCCGGATGTGTAAATCACGTACGCCAGATTCCCCGGTGTCATACCACTGTCTGGGTCTTCGACGCCCTCCTCAGCAATAGCTTCCCATTCGGTGTCCAGACACACGAGCTGCGTCTCCTGTGTTCCGTGAAGCCGGTCCGCCAGATGAGCTTGCGTCAGGAGCACAGGCACCTGGGTGTCTTCCAGCACGAAGGCCAAGCGTTCCGGCGGATTCATAGGATCCATAGGCACGTAGGCGCCCCCTGCCTTGAGGATGCCGAGCATACCGACGACCATTTCAACCGAGCGTTCCACACAGATTCCTACTGGTGTCTCCGGCCTCACGCCCAAGTTCTGGAGATAGTGCGCTAGCTGATTGACCTTGCGATTCAGCTCCGCGTAGGTCAACGTTTCGCCCTCGAAAACCAGCGCCGTGGCCTTGGGCGTACGCTCCGCCTGGGATTGGAACAGTTCGTGCACACACAGATTGTCCGGATACGCAGCGTGAGTAGTGTTCCAAACATTCAGGAGCTTTCGCTTCTCGGTTTCCGTCAGGAACGCCAACGTCGCGAGGTTCTGCTGCAGATCGGCAGCGATGCCTTTTAGCAGGGTCCTCAGGTGGCCAGCCATTCGGGCAATTGCATCGGCGTCGAAGCGGCACCGATCATAGGCGATCACCACACCCATCTCCCGGCCCGGTGCCACCGCTAAGGTGAGGGGATAGTTCGTCCTGGTGAAGGAATGCCCTGCCCCGATTCCCAAGTCCGTCTGCCGCCTTCGTACAGCCTCGTCCACCGGGTAATTCTCAAAGACCAGCAGGCTTTCAAACAAAGGCAGGTCTCGCGGCACGTCGCTCCAGCCTTGAATCTCCACCAAGGGACTGTACTGATACTGACGCATCTCTGCCTGTTGATCCTGTAGCCCCTTCAGCCAGGCCAGGACCGAGGCATCAGGCGCGATCTGCGCCCGTACCGGCAGGGTGTTGATGAAAAGCCCCACCATCGAATCAGCCCCCGGTAGCTCCGGCGGGCGACCAGAGACTGTCGCGCCGAAAACCACGTCGTCCTCCCCGCTGTAACGGCTGAGGAGCAAAGCCCAGGCGCCCTGCACGATGGTGTTCAGGGTCAGTTGATGCTGACGCGCCACAGCCCGCAACGCCTCCGTCGTCTCGGCCGGTAGCCCTATTCGATGCAATGCGTAGTCTTCCTCATCTTCCTTCAACTCGAGATCGGGCGAGATTGAATCCACCGCCAGCGGTGTCGGCGCCGTGAAACCCGCCAGTGCGCCGCGCCAGAACGCCTCCGCCTCGGCCATATTCTGCTGCTGGAGCCAGGCGATGTAAGCCCGATAAGGCCGAGTCGGCTGAAGAACAGGCGCTTCGCCCCGTTGAAGAGCTTCGTAGAGAGCGAAGACTTCCCCAAAGATGATCGGCAAAGACCAGCCGTCCACGAGGAGATGATGGTGGCTCCACACAAAATGAAAGATGTCCTCAGCCGTCTGGATGAGCGCCAGGCGCATCAGCGGCGCCTCAGATAGCTCGAACCCTCTTTCTCGATCCTTCCAAAGGAACCTCTTGAGCCGCGCCTCTTGTTCGTCCTCGGGTAGGTCAACCCAATCCCGCCGCTCAAACGGCAAATCCAGGTCACGATGCACCACCTGAAGTGGCTCATCCAGATCCTCCCATAGGAAGCTCGTTCGCAAGGCCGAATGCCGAGCCAATACCCGCCCCCATGCTTGCTCAAAAGCCGAGACATCCAAGTCACCCCGCAGGGTCCAGCTCGTCTGCTCGAAATAGACGCCGGTCTCCGGCGCATACAAGCTGTGAAACAGCATGCCCTGCTGCATGGGAGAGAGGGGATAGATGTCTTCAATGTTCTTTACGTTCATAGCGCTAGTCTGCCTTCCCCCGATGCTCGCTGCCGATCTTTGCCAATACCTTATCAAGTTTCCTCTGGCTAAGCTCTGCCAGTCCGAAGTCTGACGGCGTGACCCCACCAGCCTCGGGGGATTGGCAGTGCGCGATGAGCTCTCGCAGCACCTCAACAAAATCCTGTGCGACCCGCTCAATTGTCTCACGCCGATGCAGGTTCTCGCCGTAGGTCCATTCCAGCCGGAGCTGGTCCCCAGCGATGCCCCCGTTGATGTCCAAGAGATGGCTCCGCATCCCGTCCGAGCTTCGATCCGGTCCAGCCGACTCCGGCGCCGGTCCAAATGGTGATGCGTCGTCCAGAACGCGACCAAACTGCCCAAGGTAGTTGAAACTCACCTCCGGCTGGTGCAGATTCCGCAATTGACGGACGATCTCCTCGTCTTCGTTTAGATAGCGCAACAGGCCGTAGCCGATGCCCCGGTTGGGCACCCGTCGCAGCTGCTCCTTGACCGCCATCAAAGCTTGTCCTGGTCCGTCAGCGCTCCTCAGGCTCAGCATCACTGGGTAGATCGTGGTGAACCATCCCACCGTTCGGGACACATCCACATCCTCCCACAGGTCCTCCCGTCCATGACCCTCCAGCTCTATCAGCGATGTCTGAGAGCCCGTCCAGCGCGATAGCGCCTCCGCCAAAGCGGTCAGCAGAGCATCGTTGATCTCAGTGCGGTACGCAGCAGGGACGTCCTGAAGAAGGGCTTCGGTCTCCTCGACGCTCAGGGAGACCGACACGCTCCGAGCGAAAGCCTCAGTGTTGACCCCACCGGGGAAATCCACTGGCAAGGAAGCAGCCTCGCTTCGACCAATGGTTTGCCAATAGGCCAATTCGTCCTTCACTGCATCGGACTGAGCATGCTCGATCAAGCGCCCGGCCCAGCGACGGAAGGATGTCGTCTTGGGCGGCAAGTGCACGGGACGCCCACGCTGGAGTTGCATGTAAGTAGATTGGAGATCCTCCAGCAAGACGCGCCAGGAAACACCGTCTACGACCAAGTGATGTACGACTATCAACAGACGTCCGGGTCGCTCCATCCCCAGACCGAAGTAGGACACCCGCAGCAGCGGCCCTTCCGTCAGATCCAGGCTAGCCTGCAGCGCCGCCGCCCGCGCTTCAATCTCCGGTCCCTGCTGCGCCTCCGGCAGCCGCGAGAGATCCACCCATTCGAAGGGCACTCCTCCATCCACGCCCACGTTGACCTGCCGCCAGCCCCGCTCCCCACGATGAAATCGCAGTCGCAGCGCATCGTGATGCCCCACAAGATGTCCGACCGTTTCCTCAATGAGTGAAGGCTCCAGCCCCTGCTCAACCTTCAGCATCATAGCCTGGTTCCAGTGATGGCGCTCCGGAAACTCTTGCTCGAAGAACCAACGCTGGATAGGCGTCAGGGGGACTGGCCCCTCCACGATGTCTTGCTCGGCCTGGATGCCAGGGCCGGTGCCAGCTAACATCGCCAACCCAGCTACCGTTGGCGCTTCGAAGAGCTGTCGAGGCGTCAGGCGCAGTCCAGCTTGGTTGCCTCGGGCGACCACCTGGATAGTGAGGATGGAGTCACCACCAAGCTCGAAGAAACTGTCGTGGATGCCCACCTGTTCGACGCCGAGCACCTGGGTCCAGATATCCGCAAGGATCTCCTCGTTCCGTGTCCGTGGAGCGACGTAGGCCGCCTCCAGGACGGGCCGTTCCTGATCGGGCGTAGGCAGTGCCCCTCGATCTACCTTGCCGCCTGGAGTCATGGGCAGGTTTTCCAAAGTCACGAAAAGGGATGGCACCATGTACTCGGGTAAGCTCTCCCCAACGAAGTCCCGCAAATCACCCACGGTGGGAACCCGCTCTTTCGCCGAGACGACGTAGGCTATCAAGCGTGTGTTGCCACCGTCGTCCTCGCGAGCCACGACAACTGCCTCCCGCAAGTCCGGGTGTTGATTCAGCGCCACCTCAATCTCGCCAGGTTCAACCCGGAAGCCCCGCACTTTCACCTGGTAATCCACTCGACCAACGAACTCAATGTTGCCGTCGGGCCGGTACCGCGCCAGATCGCCTGTTGCGTACAACCGAGCCCCGGGCTCGCTGCTGAACGAATCGGGGATGAAGCTTTCTGCCGTCAGCTCGGGCCGGTTGAGGTACCCTCGGGCTACGCCGGCTCCTCCGATGTGCAGCTCCCCGGGCACGCCGACAGGCACCGGCTGCAGATTGCGATCCAGCAGCCGGACCTGCGCGTTGCCAATAGGGCGTCCTATCGGCATCTCGTTCTCCACATCCCAACGTTCCTCTGCTGGCGGCTCGTAGGCCGTCGCGATGATGGTGCCTTCTGTCGGGCCGTAGGTATTCACCCACGAGATGTCAGTTGTCGCTAGCCGTTGCCAGGCCACGAACCGCTCCGCAGAGGCCTTCTCACCGCCCACAATCACCAGCCGTAGCGACTCGGGCAGCGGCTGGTCCAACAGCGACAGCTCATAGACCCACTCGTGCCAGTACGCCGTCGGGAGATCTAGTATCGTGAGCCTCTCCCCATCGATCAGCCTCACCAGATCCTCGCCCGTCGTCAGAACTTCATCGGCTCGCAGGACCACTGTCCCGCCGCGCGACCAGGTGGGGAAGATCTCCTCAACCGCGGCGTCGAAGTTGATGGTTGCAAACTGGAGGACGCGGTCCTCCGGTCGCAGATCAAACTGCCGCGCCACCGCCACGTTGTGATTCACCACGCTGCAATGAGATACCAGGACGCCCTTCGGACGACCAGTCGACCCAGAGGTGTAGATCACGTAGGCGGCGTTTCTCGACGTGACATCGCTCTCCGGGTTGTCATCGGACTCTCCGGCGATAGAGGGCCAGTCGGTGTCCAGGCATACCAAGGATCGGACATCAGGGAGTGTCGAAAGGCGCTCCAGCAAGCGTTCCTGGGTCAGTAGGGCCGATATCTGCGCGTCTTGCATCATGAAAGACAACCGCTCATCCGGGTACGTTGGGTCAAGCGGCAGGTAGGCTCCCCCGGCCTTCAAGATGCCCAGCAAGCCAACAAACAGGTCGAGCGAGCGATCCACGCAGAGACCGACCAGCGTCTCAGAGCCCACCCCGAGTTTCCGCAAACGGTGCGCCAGTTGATTGGCTCGCCCATTCAGTTGCGCGTAGCTCAGCTCCCGCTCCTTGCTCCCCACCCGGTGCTGCGTAGGGAGAGCTACCGCCGTCGCATCGGGCGTCCTATCGGCCTGGGTCTCAAACACGTGATGGAGACACACGTCCGGGATGTACGGGACCTCGCTGTCGTTCCACTCTATCATGATCTGTCGTTCTTCAGCGGCCGTCAGGAGCGGCAACGTGGAGATCGGGTGATCTGGATCAGCGACGACGCTCTCCAGAAGAGTGCGGAAGTGGATCTTCATCCGCCGGATGGTGGCGGCATCGAACAGATCAGCGTTGTACTCGATGGCGCCTCTCAACCCATCCCGGCAGTCCTCCATGGCCAGGGTCAGATCGAACATCGCTGTGCCCGTCTCGACCTCCATAGAGCTGAGCGTGATGTCAGAGAGCTCTATCGCCTTCATCGGGGCGTTCTGAAGCATGAACATCACCTGGAAGAGAGGCATGTGGCTTGTGTCACGTTGGGGCTGTAGCGCATCCACCAGCATCTCGAAGGGCACATCCTGATGTGCGTAGGCATCCAGCGCCACTTCTCTTACCTGCTGGAGCACATCTCGAAAACTGGGGGTGCCGGAGAGGTCGCTACGCATTACAAGCGAGTTGACGAAGAAGCCGATCAAATGCTCGACCTCAGATCGATTTCGGTTAGCGATGGGTGTGCCGACACTAACATCGACCTGTCCCGTGTACCGGGAAAGAAGGATTTGGAAGGCAGCCAGCAGCGTCATAAAAACCGTCGCACCTTCCTGTTGACTCAGCGCTTGCACGCGATCGGAAAGGTCGCCAGACAGAACAAAGGTCTGGAAACTGCCCCTCGCACTCTGGAGCGAGGGCCGTGGATGATCAGTTGGCAGCTCCAGCCGAGGCGGCAGTCCGGCCAGTTGCTCCTTCCAGTAATCGAGATGGCGCTCCAGCACGGCTCCCTGCAGCCACTCGCGCTGCCAATGGGCGAAGTCGACATATTGAATGGGCAGGCTCGGAAGCGGAGATGGACGCCCGCGGGAGAAAGCATCATACAGAAGGGTGATCTCGCGCACCAATATCCCGGAGGACCAACCGTCGGACACAATGTGATGCATCGTCAGGAGCGCCACGTGGTCTTCGGCGCTGAGCCGCAGGAGGCGGGTGCGTAGCAGGGGGCCCTGCGCCAGATCGAAGGGGCGTCGCGCCTCTGCACGCGCCAACCGTTCCGCCTCGGCCTGCCGTTCTGTCTCCGGCAACGCCGCCAAATCCACAATGGGCAGGGCGACAACGCCCTCCGAAACGATGACCAAAGCCGGCTTCCCATCCTGCTTGGTGGGGAAGGTCGTGCGCAGCACCTCGTGCCGCTGCACGAGCTCCTTCAGGCTTCTCTGCAGCGCCTCCACGTCCAGGGTGCCGTGGATGCGAACCGCATCGGGCACGTTGTACACGGCACTATCCGGCTCCAGGTGGTCAAGGAACCAGAGTCTCTGCTGGGAGAAGGACAGGGGCAAGTCTTCATCACGAGGTACGGGCTCGATGGGCGGGGCGGTAAGACCTTGAGCCTCTTGTCGCAGGCTCTCGAGCCGGTTCGACAGAGCAGCCACGGTAGGCGCTTCGAAGAACGTGCGCAAGGGGACGTCGACGCCGAAGGCATCATAGATCCGGGAAACAAGCTGCGTAGCCAGCAAGGAGTGACCGCCGAGGTCGAAGAAATCATCATAGACGCCCACTCGCCCTATCCCCAGGATCTCCGTCCACATACCCGCCAGAAGCTCCTCAACCGGCGTACGCGGAGCTACGTAGGCGTCTTCCAGCCCCGGGCGCGCCCCGTCGGGAGCCGGCAGCGCCCGACGATCCACCTTGCCGCTGGGGGTAAGGGGCAAGGCGTCCAGCGCCACGAAGGTGGACGGTACCATGTAGTCAGGCAGCCTCCCCCTCAGAAACGCGCGGATGTCGCTGGGGAAGGACGCTGGTGTCCCCCCATCGTCGGGGACGACGTAGGAGACCAGATTCTTGTGGCCTGGCTGGTCCTCGCGGGCCAGCGTCACAACTTCGCGCACAGCTGGGTGCTCAGCAAGAGCCGTGTCGATCTCCCCGAGCTCAACCCGGAAGCCTCGCACTTTGACCTGGTGATCCACCCGACCCAAGAACTCGACGGTCCCGCCGGGCGCATAGCGGACCAGATCGCCCGTCCGGTAGAGGCGCGCGCCTGGCCGACCACTGACAGAGTCAGGGACGAATTGCTCAGCTGTCAGACCTGGGCGCTCGAGGTAGCCACGGGCCAACCCGGTGCCACCAATGCAGAGCTCGCCAGGCACGCCGACAGGCACTGGCTGGAGACGGTCATCCAGGACGTATAGCCTCACATTGGCGATGGGCCGCCCGATCGGAACCTCCCCCTCGACCGGTCCCCCTCCCTCATAGGACGTGGCGATGATGGTCGTTTCCGTCGGGCCGTAGGTATTCAGCCACCGGGTGTCCGTCCCTGCCACGTCACACCAGCGCGCGTATCGCTCCGCCAGTGCCCTCTCGCCTCCGACGATGACCAACCGCAACGGTGCCGGCAGTGTGCTGTCTCCGGCCGTCAGCGTGGAAACCCATTCGTGCCAATACGCTGTGGGTAAGTCCAGGACAGTGAGACCTTGCTGCGCTACCATAGCCTGCAGTTGCTCACCGCTGGGCAAGTACCCCTCAGGGCGCAGGACAACTGTCCCACCACACCACCACGTGGGGAGGAGCTCCTCCACGGCTGCGTCGAAGTTGATGGTCGCAAACTGAAAGACTCGATCATCGGGATGCAGCTCAAACTGCTTCGCCGTCGCCAGATTGTGGTTGACCACGGCTCGATGGGGAACCATCACGCCCTTGGGACGCCCCGTCGAACCCGACGTGTAGATGACGTAGGCAAGATGGTCAGGCGCAGCAGTTGGTGCCGCACTCGTGGTTGGTTCCTGCGCGATGGTCCGCCAGTCGGCGTCCAGATGGACCAAAGAACAGGGAACTGACAGGAGCGAAAGCCGTTCCGTGAACCGTTCTTGGGTCAACAGCAGCGATACCTGAGCGTCCTCGATCATGAAGGCCAAACGCGCGTCTGGGTAGGTTGGATCGAGGGGCAGATATGCGCCGCCCGCTTTGAGAATGCCCAACAGTCCAGTCACCATCTCCAGTGACCGGTCGACGCAAAGGCCGACCAGGGTATCGGGTCCAATAGCGAGCCGCTGCAAGTAGTGGGCCAACTGGTTCGCGCGCCGGTTCAACTGACCGTAAGTGAGAGTCGCAGCCTCGCCCCCGCTCGCGTCCGTGGCGGGCAGCACAACGGCGACTGCCTCTGGTGTCGAGGCTGCTTGGATTTCAAAGAGCTCGTGTACACAGAGTCTATCGGGATACTCCACTCCGGTGTCATTCCAGGTCGTCAGAAGCTGTTGGCCCTCCGTGTCCGTCAGCAACGAGAGCGTTGCTATGGGACGGTCCGGATGGGCCACGACACCCTCCAGTAGAATCCGGAAGTGCTCCGTCATACGGCGTATCGTCGCCGCGTCGAAGAGATCCACATTGTACTCGACCGCCCCGCTCAACCCGTCCGGCCTCTCGGCCATAGAGAGCGTGATGTCGAAGGTTGCCGTCCCGCTGTGAGCCTCGATCGGGGCCAACCCGAGATCCGGAAGCTCCATGGGCTGCGCCGGCATGTTCTGGAGAATGAACATCACCTGGAAGAGTGGGGCGTGACTCATGTCTCGCTCCGGCCGGAGCTTCTCGACCAGCCTCTCGAAAGGTAGATCCTGGTGGGCATACGCCTCGAGTGTCACGTCTCGCACGCGCCTAAGCAGATCACGAAAGCTGGGTTCGCCAGAGAGATCTGTCCGTATCACCAGCGTATTGACGAAG
>CAYMHT010000062.1:0-15000 GCA_964390305.1 uncultured Anaerolineales bacterium | reverse complement strand
TCCCTTGAGGAACAGCTTCTCACCTTCACGACGGCACAGCTTACACACCGGGCCGGTATATCTTGCCATACTTCAAAATCCTCCGTTACTTCTCTCGATCGATGCCTACGTCCGACGTCTCTTGGGCGGGCGGCAGCCGTTGTGCGGGATCGGCGTCACGTCCGTGATGGAAATCACCTCGATTCCCACCGACTGAATCGCTCGAATCGCCGCCTCGCGACCAGGCCCAGGGCCTTTCACGAACACGGCGACCGCCGTCATCCCGTTGTCCGCCGCTTCCCCGGCCGCCGTCCTGGCTGCCTGACGAGCCGCGAAGGACGTGCTCCTGCGAGCCCCCTTGAAACCAACCGAACCGCCACTGGCCCAGGTGAGGACATTCCCCTGCTCATCTGTCAACGTCACAATCGTGTTGTTGAACGTCGAGTGAATGTGGGCCTGCCCCCGTGAGACCTTCCTCCTGAATCGCTTTCTTGCCACAGACTCCCCCTTCGACTACTTCTTCTTCATACCGCGCCGGCGCCCCTGACCAGCGACCGTCTTCTTCGGCCCTTTGCGAGTCCTGGCGTTCGTACGGGTGCGCTGACCACGCACCGGCAGACCGCGGATGTGTCGAATCCCCCGGTAACAGCGGATATCCTTCAGGCGCCGGATGTCCTGCTGGACCTTGCGCCGGAGATCCCCCTCGACGCGGTAGTCACGGTCGATCGCCTGACGCAGTTTGCTGATCTCTGACTCTGTCAGGTCATAGACGCGTTTGTCCGCGTCTATGCTGGCGCGGTCCAGGATCTCATTGCTCAGGCTCCGTCCGATACCGTAAATGTAAGTCAAGCCAATCTCAACGCGCTTGTCCCTCGGCAAGTCTACGCCTGCAATACGTGCCATCTCTCATCCCCCTCCATCAAATGTCTCGACCAGATCCAAAATCGCTCCCAATCGCTCCTAACGGCTCTTAACCGCTCTTAACCGCTCTAAGGGAATCGTCAGATCCCCGCCCAGAATCGCTCTTAACTGCTCCAAGGGGATCGTCAGATCCCCGCCCAGAATCGCTCTTAACCGCTCTAAGGGGATCGTCAGATCCCCGCCTTTGCCCCGGATCCCCCGATCCAAAACCGCTCCAAGGGGATCGTCAAATCCCCGCCCAGAATCGCTCTTAACCGCTCTAAGGGGATCGTCAGATCCCCGCCTTTGCCCAGATCCGACCATCCACCCCGAGCAACGCAGGGAATCACTACCCCTGACGCTGCTTGTGCTTCGGGTTATCGCAAATAACATACACCGTGCCGCCTCTGCGCACGATCTTACATTTCGGGCACATCTTCTTGACAGATGCTCTCACCTTCATCGTCCTGCCTCCTGCCTCCTGCTCACACCCCTACCAGCGCGTCAAAATGTCTGCTTCGCCCTCGGTGATAGCAATCGTTCGCTCGAAGTGCGCCGTCGGCTTGCCATTCCGAGAGACAACTGTCCAATGATCATCCAGAACTCGCACACGCGGACTCGATATCAGCACCATCGGCTCCAAAGCGATCGTCATCCCCTCGCGCAGGAGCACACCCTGCCCCGGCTTACCGTGGTTTGGCACCTGCGGGTCCTCGTGCATCTCTCGGCCGATGCCGTGTCCCGTGTACTCCCGCACCACCTCGTACCCTTGCCCTTCGACGTAGGACTGAATAGCCGCCGAGATATCGCCGGAGCGATTGCCCGCTCGAGCAGCACCTATTCCCGCCTCCAGCGCGCCCTCCGTCACCGCCAGCAGATCCTCCGCCTCCTCGTCGATCTCACCCACGGGGAGCGTGACCGCACCGTCGCCGTGATACCCATCCAGAATGGCACCAACGTCGATGCTGATGATATCCCCCTCCTTCAGAACCCGAGGGCCAGGAATCCCGTGCACCAGCTCCTCATTGACCGAGGCGCAAATCGTGCCCGGAAATGGGTGCGCACTCCCCGGTGGATATCCCTTGAAAGAGGGGATCGCGCCGTGATCCCGGATGACCTCCTCCGCTCTATGATCCAGCTCCCCCGTCGTCACCCCTGGCACAACCCACTCCCGCATCTTGCTCAGCACCTCGGCCACGATACCGTTCGCCCGCCGCATCTTCTCGATTTCCACGCTCGACTTCAGTGCGATCAACTCTGTTCCCTCGCGGCCTCAATGGCCTCCCGCAGATCCGCCTGTACGGCCTCCACCGGCTGCTCCCCATCGATCTCCACCAGGACGTCCCTGGCGAAATAGTAGCCGATGAGAGGCGATGTCTCTTTATAGTACGTGTACAGTCGATGACGCACGGTCTCCGGATTGTCGTCCTCCCGCTGGTATAGGTCACCGCCGCAGACGTCACACACGCCCCGCTCCTCTGGCGGACTGGAGATCAGATTATAGACGGCGCCACAGTCCTCACACACGCGCCTGGCCGTGAGCCGTCGGATGACCTCCTCGTCGCTCACCTGAATCAGCGGCACGACGGTCACCTTCTGTCCTCGTCTTTCCAGTTCGGCATCCAGCGCCTCTGCCTGATTCAGCGTCCGCGGAAACCCGTCCAGAATCACGCCTTCTTTGCAGTCGGGGCGACCGATGCGCTCCATCACCATCTTGACGGTCACGTCATCGGGCACCAGCTCACCTCGCTCCATGTATCCCTTTGCCGTCTGGCCCAGCTCGGTCTCCTCGTTCAGGTGACCGCGAAACAGATCCCCGCTCGAAACGTGAGGAGCTCTCAGCACCTCAACCAGGCGCTTTGCCTGCGTCCCCTTGCCCGATCCAGGCGGCCCCAACAACACAACGACGGTCCCCATAACTCCCTCTCGCGAGCCCGCCCGATCGCCAGATACCAGGTGAGGCTCGCTGGATCCGACCTACTTGATGAACCCTTCGTAGTGACGCATCAAGAGCTGGGCTTCCAGCTGCCGCATCGTGTCCAGAACCGTGCCCACCACGATCAACAACCCCGACGACGTGATGAGTAACCTGGTCTGGAAGAATAGGTCCACAATGTACGGCAACACGGCCACGCCTCCCAAGAAGAGTGCGCCAACCAGCGTGATGCGTCGATAGACGGCATTGATATACTCAGCCGTCCTCCGTCCCGGCCGGATGCCGGGAATGAAACCTCCCTGACGCTTCAACGTACCCGGAAGGTCCTGCTGCTGGACCATCACGTCTGTATAGAAATATGTAAACCCGACGACAGCCAGGAAATACATCAGACCGTACCATCCGCTCTGGGCGCTGAAGAAATTCATCACCCCCCTGGCGAAACTGGCCACCGCAGGGCTCTCGGCGCCGGTGAAGAACTGCGCAATCACCGCCGGGAACGTCAGAATCGACTGAGCGAAAATCAGCGGGATCATGCCCGCCGTGTTGACGCGCAGCGGGATGTGGGTGCTCTGCCCCCCGTACATCTTCATCCCTCGCACCCGCTTGCCGTACTGCACCGGGATACGCCGTTCCCCCTCCTGCACCACCACGATCACGAACATCGTGAGCGCTGTTATCACCAGAAAGATCCCGATCATCAGGACACCCATCCCAAACCCACCGGGTCCCATCGTCTGCGCCTGGGTCCAGGTGCCGATCAGGTTCTCAGGGACACGCGCCACGATGCCGCTGAAGATGATCAGCGACAGCCCGTTGCCGATGCCCTGCTCCGAGATCAGCTCGCCAAGCCAGATCGCGAACATCGTGCCGGCGGTCATCGCCACCAGCACCGACACGGTCGACACGATCTGCTCGGGGGACGCAAACCCGAAATTGGGCAGCACTGGCGTGGCACTACCCGCGTTCACCAGGCGAATCTGGCCCAGCGCCTGGAGCAGCCCCAGCGGGACCGTCAGGTAGTACGTCCACTGATTCATCTTCTCCCGTCCCGCTTCTCCTTCCTCAGACAGGCGCTCCAGGCTTGGAATAATCGGAATCAGGAGCTGCAAGATGATCGACGCCGTCACGTAGGGATAGACGCCGTTCGCCATGACCGAGAACCGAGCCACCGCGCCACCAGAGAGCATATCCAGCAGGTTGAACAGCCGGCTCGCCCCGCCGACACCCGCCAGGAGCTGCTGAAGCGCAGCCCTGTCCACCCCCGGGACCGGCACGTGCGCGGCCAGCCGGTAGATGATCAGGATCAGCAGCGTATACACCAACTTGCGCCGCAAGTCGGGCAACGTCACGGCATTCTTCAAAGCCTTAATCATCGTCTCAGCCCTCTATCTACTCCCTACCCCTGCCTGCAGGACTACCGTGTGCGGTGGCCGCCTCGCTGCCAGGGAAGCTCCTCGATCACACCCCCGGCAGCCTCGATCTTCGCCCGCGCGCTCTTCGAAAACCGATGCGCCTTCACCGTAAGCGGGTAGTCAATATCGCCTCGGCCCAGAATGACGACCAATTCGTTCGCGTTCTCGATAACCCCCGCCCTGGCCAGCGCCTCCGGCGTCACATCGTCCCCTTCCTCGAAGCCCGCCAGGACGAGCCGCTTCACGTTGACCGGTGTGAATTCCACCTGCCAGGGATCCGCGAAGCCGGTTCCACGCGCCTCCGGCAGTCGCTGCCACAGAGGCGTCTGGCCCCCCTCAAAGCCGGGCCGCACGCCGCCGCCGCTGCGCGCGTTCTGCCCCTTCATGCCCCGCCCCGCGGTTTTCCCGTGGCCGGATCCGACCCCTCGGCCGACGCGCTTCCGTCTCTTCTTTGCTCCTTCCGCTGGCTTCAACTCATGCAACTTCATAACCGCCTCCAACAACTACTCGTCCCCCAACTCCTCAACCGTCACCAGGTGGCTCACCTTGTTGACCATCCCGCGGATCGTGGGCGTATCGCCTAGCTCCACGGTCTGATGCATTCTCCGCAGCCCAAGGGCGCGCACCGTCTGCTTCTGTTCTCGTCGACGCCCAACCGGGCTCTTCGTCAGCGTGATAAGCAACTTCCCCGTCATTGCCCCCGACTCCAGAATGGCGTCACCTTCTCCTCGGGCACGCCCCGCTCCTTAGCGACCTCCTCCACCGTGCGGAGCTTCTTGAGGCCATCCATCGTCGCCCGTACCACGCTGAGCGCATTCGGGCTGCCCAAGGACTTTGTGAGCACATCGTCGATCCCGGCCGCCTTCAATACAGCACGCACGTTCCCAGATGCGATCACACCCGTCCCAGGAGCAGCGGGCTTCAGCAGCATCTTCGCCCCGCCGCACACCCCGATCACCTCATGGGGGATTGTCGATCCCAGCCGGGGGGCCGTGATCATCTCCTCCCTCGCCCGGTCCATCGCCTTGTGAATGGCGTCGGGCACGCCGCGCGCCTTCCCAATACCCATACCCACGCGTCCATGGTTGTCGCCCACGACGGTCACAACGCGGAAAGAAAACCGTCGACCGCCCTTAACAACGTTCGCAACCCGCGTGATATCTACAACGTGTTCGTCCAGTTCTCCTCGGTTCGCCATTCTGCCTCCGTAACCCTAGAACCCGAGCCCCTTCTCACGGGCTGCTTCCGCCAGAGCCTTCACGCGGCCGTGATACTTGTACCCTCCGCGATCAAACACCACCTCTTCGATCCCTTCATCCAGCGCCCGTTCCGCCACCACCTCTCCCACAACCCGAGCCTGCTCCGTCTTCGACAAGCCGTCCAGCTGGGGCCTGATCTCTGCGTCAATCGTTGAGGCGGAAATCAGCGTCTCGCCTTCCCAATCGTCAATGATCTGCGCGTAGATATGCCGCAGACTGCGGAAGACGTTCAGCCGCGGCCGCTCCCGCGTGCCAAAGACCTCTCTCCGTATACGCTTGTGTCGCCTGCGACGTCCTACTTCACGATTAACTTCTGGCATGTCTCACCCTCAAACTGTCAACTGACAAATGACAACAGAATAACTCCCACACGCTGGGCGGTCCCTGCTTGGGCAGTCTCTGCCCGGGCAGTATCTGACCGGTGCTCATAACCTATCAGATCAGGAAGCCGCTCAACCCTCCAACCGGACCTAGTAGGTACCGGCACCGATCTTGCCCGCCTTGCCGGCCTTGCGCGGAACGTGCTCGCCCAGATACCGCACACCCTTTCCCTGGTAAGGTTCCGGTGGCCGCCACGCACGGATCTCCGCTGCCACCTGTCCCACCTTCTCCTTGCTGGCCCCGCTCACCGTGATGATCTTCTTCCGCGGCTGCACCTCGAACTCGATGCCCTCCGGAGGCCTCACCCGCACCGGATGAGAGAAGCCCAGCTGCAGATCCAGCGATCCATCACTCAGATGCTCAACCCGATACCCAACACCGCGGATCTCCAGCTTCCGCTCATACCCCTCCGTCACGCCGATCACCATATTGCTCAACAGGGCTCGCGTCAGACCATGCAACTCTCGGTGCCGCCGCTGATCCGTTGGGCGGCGTACCTTGAGCTCAGTGTCCTCCCGAACAATCTCCATCTCGGGGTGGAACTCGCGGGTAAGCGTCCCTTTCGGCCCCGTGACCGTCACGCGACTACCTTCAATCTCCACCTGGACCCCCTCAGGCAGAGGGACAGGCATCTTCCCCACTCGCGACATCCTATGTCCTCCTCAAACGATCTACCAGACGTAACACAACACCTCACCACCGATGCCCAGGCGCCGGGCCTTCCGTCCCGTCATCACACCTTTCGACGTCGACACGATGGCGATCCCCATGCCGCTTTTCACCCACGGTAAATCCGCAGCACCTCGGTAGATGCGCTGACCGGGCTTGCTCACCCGCTTCAGCTCTCTGATGACCGGATGGCGCTCCTTCCTCTCGCCGACGTATTTGATGTCAATAACCAGGTTCAGCTGGGGATGACCATCTGTCACGTGGCAATCCTCGATGAATCCCTCTTCTTTGAGAATATCGGCAATCGCAGCCCGCATCTTCGAAGAAGGCATGGTCACGCGCGTGTGACCCGCGGTTAAGGCGTTGCGAATTCGCGCTAACATATCGGCTACTGGATCAGTAATCGTCATTGGATAAGATCTCCCCGCGGCACACTCAGAACGCCGCTCTATGCTACCAGCTCGCTTTCCTCACACCCGGAATCTCACCCTTGAGGGCCAGTTCCCGGAAGCAGATGCGGCACAACTGAAAGCGGCGCATGTAGCCCCGCGCCCGACCACAACGCTTGCAGCGGTTCACCTCGCGCACCTCGTACTTGCGATCCTTCTCCCGCTCAATCAAAGCCTTTCTTGCCATACTTACTCCCGTCTACTGATACGCACTACCGACTCGAGCGACGAAAGGGCATGCCCAGCAAATCCAGTAGCCGCCGCCCTTCCTCGTCCGTCTCCGCCGTGGTGACCAGGCTTATCTCCATCCCTCGTACCTGATCCACCGAGTCATAGTCAATCTCGGGGAACACCAGCTGCTCTGTCAGTCCCACCGTGTAGTTTCCGCGCCCATCCAACTTGTCCTTGACTCCACGGAAGTCACGCTGACGCGCCAACGCTACGTTGCACAACCGGTCCAACAAAGCCCACATCCGCTCACCACGCAGGGTGACCTTGACGCCGATCGGATCCCCCTCGCGAATCTTGAAGGCCGAGATCGACCGTTTCGCTCGCGTAACAACAGGTCGCTGTCCCGTGATCGTCATAATGTCCCGTACCGCGTGATCCACCGCTTTCGGGTTGTCCGGGCCCTCGCCCACGCCAACGTTGACGACGATCTTCTGCAGGCGCGGAACCTCCATGACGTTGTCGTACCCGAACTCATCCATCATCCTGGGCCGCACTTCTTCGCGGTACCGCTTCTTCAAACGTTGCATCTATCACCCTCTCTAGCTTGGGATTGTCTCGCCGCACTTCTTGCACACACGCACCTTGCGCCCTCCCTCCTCCTCAAAACCAACGCGCGTGCGCTCGTTGCAGTTAGGGCAGACGAGCATCACATTAGAGCTATGGATCGGTCCCTCATACTCGATAATTCCAGGTTGGACCTCACGCCGTCCAGCCCGCATCGGGCGCTGATGCTTCTTCACCAGGTTGACTCCAGTGACGACAACCAGCTTCTTGTCAGGCACAACCCGCTTGATCGTGCCGCGAATCCCTCGATCGTCCCCGGAGATGACCTCCACTGTATCACCTGTCTTAATTCGGTTCACCGTAACACCTCTTCACCGACCTACCTACACCACCTCAGGAGCCAGCGAGACAATCTTCATAAAACCCTTCTCCCGCAACTCCCGCGCGACCGGCCCAAAAATGCGCGTGCCAAGCGGGTTCTGACTCGCCCCCTCCAGAATGACGGCAGCATTGTCATCGAAGCGAATGCTCGATCCATCAGGCCGACGGTGCTCCTTCGACGTACGCACGATCACCGCGCGGACGACTTCCCCTTTCCCCACCTGCGCTCGCGCGGCCGCCTTCCTCACACTGCCGACGACGATATCCCCAATCCCGCCGTACCGCCGCGCCGCCCCGCCCGTGACGCGGATGACGTTGAGCTCTCGCACGCCAGTGTTGTCGGCGACGAGGATCTGGCTCTCTTGCTGGATCATCGCCCAACCTCCGACAGCTCGGATCGCTCCAGTATCTCCTCGACACGCCACCGCTTCTCGCGGCTCACGGGGCGGGATTCCACGATGCGCACGATGTCTCCAACCCGGCACGTATTCTCTTCGTCGTGGGCCTTGTACTTCTTCCGCAGACGCATGACCTTCTCGTAAAGCGGGTGACGGGCCAGCTGCTCAACTTCCACCACGGCTGTCTTGTCCATCTTTGCGCTCACGACGCTTCCCACCAGCTTCTTCCGCTGACCTTTCACCGTGCCTCCTCTCTCAATTCAGCGATCAACTCGCGCTCGCGAAGAATCGTCTTCATGCGCGCAATGTCTCGCTTCACCCGCTTGATCTGGTTAGAATCCTCCAGACGCCCTAGATCCAGCTGGCGACGCAAGGTGAAGAGCTCCCGTTGAGCATCATCGATGCGCTCTTCTATCTCCTCGTTCGTCCAGTTTCGAATCTCTTCCGCCTCTACCATCGCTTACTCTCCACCAAGAACGTCTTCACGCCTCACAAACTGGCAATCAATCGGCAGCTTATGGGAAGCCAGACGGAACGCCTCACGTGCGATCTCCTCGGACACACCGCTGAGTTCGAAGATGATCCGGCCTGGCCGCACCACCGCCACCCAGTGATCCACGTCCCCCTTCCCCTTCCCCATCCGCGTCTCCGCTGGCTTGGCCGTAACCGGCTTGTCGGGGAAAATACGGATCCAGTACTTCCCACGGCGCCGCACGTGTCGCACAATGGCCGTTCGTGCAGCCTCGATCTGTCGCGCCGTGATCCAGCTTGGCTCCAGGGCCTGCAGACCGAATTCCCCGAACGCGAGCTCGTTCCCTCTTGTGGCCTTGCCCTTCATCCGGCCACGGAACTGCTTGCGATACTTAACGCGCTTTGGCATCAACATCGTCTCTACTCCCCACCAATCCCTCGTCGCTAGACGACGAAGGGCTGTTCCTCCGCCTCTTCCTCCGAAAGGACCTCGCCTTTGTAGATCCACACCTTGACGCCGATGTGCCCATACGTGGTGCGAGCCTCATCCCGGGCGAAGTCGATATTGGCGCGCAGGGTCTGCAGCGGGACCTGCCCCTCGTGTCGCCACTCGCGACGCGACATCTGGGACCCGGACAAACGCCCTTTGCATTCCACCTTGATCCCCTCGGCACCGCCGTCCATCGCCGCGCTCACCGCCCGCTGCATGGCACGCCCGTGGTAGATCCGCCTCTCCAACTGAGAAGCGATATCGTTCGCCACCAGCCTGGCGTCCAATTCGGGCTGGTCGATCTCCTGTACGTCGATGTTTGTCCGCTTATTCGTCAGATCCTCCAGCTCGCGCCGCAATTGCTTGACGTTGGACCCGCGACGCCCAATGATAATACCCGGCTTCGCCGTCCACACAGTGATCGACACCTGATTCGGAAACCGCTCAATCTCGATGCGAGAGACAGCGGCTCTCCTCGTCGCGCTCTCTTCGATATGATCGCGGATCTGCAGATCCTCGTGCAGCAGCTCGGCGTATTCCTCATTCTCCGCATACCAGCGGGATTTCCAATCTCGGATAATTCCGATCCTGAACCCATAGGGATGAACTTTGTGCCCCAAATCCCTCCTCCTTACTCTACTCTTTCTCTTCCAGCACGACTGTGATATGTGAAGAACGCTTACGAATCATCTTTACGCGACCGCGCGCGCCATAACTCCGTCTCCGCCCCTTCCCGGGAGCAACACCGGGCCCTTCATCAGCCGTAATCTTCGCCACATACAGCTCTTCGCGCGGAATACCGAGATTCTCCTCCGCGTTCGCAATCGCAGAGTTGATCACTTTCGCCACAGGACGTGCCGCGGCGTGAGGCAGAAAGTGCAATACGTTCAACGCCTCGTCGACGTCCATCCCCCGCACCTCGTCAATCACTCGGCGCACCTTGCGCGGTGACATATGAATGTGCCTCGCCCGGGCAACGACTTCCGTACCCATCTTCTCCCTACTCCCTGACCTTCTTCCTCATCACCCGGCCCTTCTTCTCGCTCCTCCGATGTCCTCGGAACGTGCGAGTGGGAGCGAACTCACCCAGCTTGTGCCCAACCATATCCTCGGTGATGTATGTGGGGACGTGCCTCCGGCCATCGTGCACAGCGATGGTGTGCCCGACCATCTGAGGATAGATCGTCGAAGACCGGGACCAGGTACGGATGACTCTCTTCTCTCCCCGCCGATTCATCTCCTCGACTTTCTCAAGGAGCTTAGGACTCACATATGGATAACGTGCCATACTACTTCTCTCCTTACGACTCTAAGCCCGACCACCTACCGCCGCCGCTTGCCCCGCCGGCGCACGATGTACTTGTCGGACTTCTTGCTACGACTGCGAGTCTTCTTGCCCATCGTCTTCTTGCCCCAGGGCGTCTTCGGGCTCGGCATACCGATGCCCGTGCGGCCCTCGCCGCCCCCGTGGGGATGGTCCCGTGGCGACATCACAGAACCGCGCACCGTCGGCCTCCATCCGCGCCACCGCTTGCGCCCCGCCTTGCCCAGCTTGATGTTGCCGTGCTCCACGTTCCCTACCTGGCCGATTGTCGCCATGCAGTTGCGCTGGAACTGACGGATCTCGCCACTCGGAAGACGCACCGTCACGTACTTCCCTTCCTTGGCGATGACCTGCGCCGAGGTCCCCGCCGATCGCGCGATCTGGCCGCCCTTCCCCGGCGTCAGCTCGACGTTATGCACCATCGTCCCCGTGGGGATCCGTTCCAGTGGAAGCGCGTTCCCCACGTTGATCTCGGCCTCCTCACCGCTCATCACGCGATCGCCGACCCGAAGCCCGAGCGGTGCGATGATGTAGCGCTTCTCGCCGTCGGTGTATATCAGCAGCGCGATGCGAGCCGAGCGGTTGGGATCGTATTCAATGCTGTCCACGACCGCGGGAATACCCCGCTTGTCGCGCTTGAAATCAATCAATCGATACTTCCGCTTATGTCCCCCGCCCCGATGACGCACCGTGATTCGCCCGTGGACATTTCGGCCGGCGCGCTTGTGCAACGGTCGCAGCAAACTCCGCTCCGGCTCCGTCCTCGTGATCTCATCGAACGTCGGATCGGTCCGCCAGCGCTGACCGGGCGACGTCGGATTATACGCTTTAACTGCCATACCTATACTGCTCCCTCAAACACGTCTATTCGCTCGCCTTCGGCGACGGTCACCACCGCCTTCTTCCAGGGGCCGCGATACGACCGCCAACCCATCTTCGCCGGCATGATTAACGTATTGACCTTCGCCACCTTCACCTCAAAGATGGCCTCGATCGCCTGCTTGATCTCTATCTTGTTGGCGCCGGGGTGTACTTCGAACGCGTACTTCCCCAATTCCGACGCCTGAAAACGCGTCTTCTCCGTGTCGATGGGCCGGATGATAATCTCATAAGGATTCATCACTCACCTAACCTAGGATCCGCTCGATAACCCGCAGCGCGTCCGCCGGCATCAAGATCTTCTCGTACGCCAATAAATCCCGGATGTTGAGATAGTTCGCGTTCAATATCTTCACTTGCGGCAGGTTACCCGCCGATCTTTCCACGATCTCGTCTCGTCCCGGCAGCACGAGCAGCACGCTCCCATCCACCCCCAGGCTCTCCAGCGCTGAGGCCATCACCTTCGTCTTCGGAGGGTCGATGTCCACCGCCTCCACGACCACAATCTGCCCCTCCTGCGCCTTCACGGAAAGAGCCGATCGTAGCGCAGCCCGGCGCATCTTGCGCGGCATCCGCTTTGAGTAATCACGCGGCCCTGGCCCGTGAGCCACCCCGCCGCCGACGAACAGGTTCGCACCACGGTCCCCGTGGCGCGCCCGCCCTGTGCCCTTCTGTCGATACCACTTGCGACCGGTACGACGCACCTCGCCGCGCGTCTTGGCCTTGTGCGTACCCACACGAGCGTTCGCCCGCTGTCGCTCAAAAGCCTGATGCATCAGCGGCACACTGATCGGGGCCTCAAAGATGTCAGAACGTAGCTCAACGTCTCTGACCTTCTCGCCCTTCATGTCGTACATCGGAACAAGCATCGTGAATCTCACCTCACTCACCGCGTCTCGCGGTCAATTCGCGCGACTTACGCGCTCGTTTGACCTCCACGAGCCCACCCCTGGCACCGGGCACGCTGCCGTGGACCGCCAGCAAATTCCGCTCGGGGTCCACCATCTCCACTCGCAAGTTCTGGGCGGTGACGCGTTCGTTACCCATACGACCCGGCATCCGCTGTCCCTTCCAGACCTTCGAGGTATGCGTCGTCCCGCCAATCGAGCCTGGCGCGCGGTGACGGTCGGACTGCCCGTGCGTCTTGGGCCCACCGGAGAAACCGTGGCGTTTGACCCCCCCGGCGAAACCCCGCCCCTTCGATATCCCGACCACGTCCACGCGATCGCCAACCTCAAACACGTCGACGAGAACGCGCTGTCCCTCTTCGACCTCATCGTCTTCACGCAACGGAACCTCCCGCAGATACCTCAACGGCGGCAGGTTGTTACGATTCAGATGCCCTTTCTCGCCGCCCGCCAGCTTGCGGGCTTCCACTTCCTCGAAGCCCAGCTGAGCTGCGCGATACCCATCCCGCTCATGGGTTCTCACCTGAGTAACGTAGCAGGGACCGGCTTCGATAACCGTAACCGGTACAGCCTCACCCCGTTCGTTGAATATCTGCGTCATGCCAACTTTCTTACCCAGAATTGCCTTCACGGTACTGCCTTCCTCTTAGTCAAGTAACAACCTGCCAACGGAGAATCTTCGTTCTCCAAAGGACATCGATGACGACAACCGCGGGCAGGGTGTCCACGCCAACCTGGACGCGCCCATTCCAGGCGCTACAACCCTGGAGGAGGGAGTAAGAATGTCGCTCCCTCCTCCAGGACCTCGCCCCACCCCAGCTCTCTACAGCTTGATTTCGATGTCTACGCCAGCTGGCAGGTTAAGTCGCATCAACGAATCGATCGTCTTATCATCGGGCTCGATCACGTCGATCAGCCGCTTGTGTGTGCGGATCTCGAAGTGTTCGTGCGAGTCCTTGTGGACGAACGTAGATCGTCGAACGGTAAAACGCTCGATCTTCGTCGGCAGCGGAACCGGCCCAGCTACCTTCGCTCCCGTTCGCTCCGCGGTCTCAACGATCCGCTTGGCGGACTCGTCGAGTACCCGATGGTCGTACGCCTTGAGCCGGATGCGTATTTTCTCCTTTGCCGCCATGTCCTCAGCCTAGTCCAAGATCTCAGAGACCGCGCCTGCGCCAACGGTCAACCCACCCTCTCGGATGGCAAAGCGGGAACCCTTCTCCACGGCGACCGGCTCGATCAGCCGCACCTCCAGATTTACTCGGTCGCCAGGCATCACCATCTCCACACCCTCTGGCAGCGTAATCTCCCCCGTCACGTCCATCGTCCGGATGTAAAACTGGGGCCGATAGCCAGTGAAGAAAGCCTTGTGCCGCCCGCCCTCATCCTTGCGCAGCACGTAGACCTCGCTCATGAAATGATCGTGGGGCTGGATGCTGCCGGGAGCCGCCACGACCTGACCGCGCTGTATCTCCTCCCGATCTACACCGCGCAACAGAAGCCCTGCGTTGTCACCGGCCACGACGCTCTCCAGCTTCTTGTGGAACATCTCCATATCCGTGACGACGGTCTCAATGGAATCTTCGCGAAGACCGACAATTTCAACCTCGGTCATTGGCTTCATCGAGCCGCGCTCCACACGCCCGGTGACGACCGTACCGCGCCCCTTGATCGAGAAGATATCCTCGATGGGCATCAGGAATGGCTTGTCCTCGTCCCGCTGAGGCGTGGGAATGTACTCGTCGATCGCGTGCATCAGCTCCCAGATCGGCTCATACTCCGCATCATCCGGGTCATCGCTGTCGCTCTGCAGCGCGTTCAGGGCGCTGCCGCGAACAATCGGAATCTCATCCCCAGGGAAGCCATAGCCGTCAAGCAGCTCTCGCGTCTCAAGCTCGACCAGCTCCAACAGCTCCGGATCGTCCATCAGATCCGCCTTGTTCAGGAAGACGACGATGGCCGGCACGTCCACCTGGCGAGCCAGAAGCACGTGCTCGCGGGTCTGAGGCATCGGCCCGTCCGCTGCCGAGATGACGAGAATGGCACCATCCATCTGCGCCGCCCCGGTGATCATGTTCTTGATGTAGTCGCGGTGACCAGGGCAGTCAATGTGAGCATAGTGCCGCTTCTCTGTCTCATACTCCACGTGGGCAATCGCCACCGTCAAGATCTTCGTCGCGTCACGACGGAACATCTTCGCGTCGGCCTTCGCCACCTCGTCGTACTGCTGGAATTCAGCCAGGCCCTTGAGGGCAAGAACCTTGGTCATCGCCGCTGTGAGCGTCGTCTTCCCATGGTCGATGTGACCGATGGTGCCCACGTTCACGTGCGGCTTTTCGCGTTCAAAGACTTCCTTTGCCATGTCTCACTCCTTTCGGATGTTGTTACTGATGACGCTTACCAGCCCCCGCCTTCAATAAGTGCGT
>CAYMHT010000061.1:0-15454 GCA_964390305.1 uncultured Anaerolineales bacterium | reverse complement strand
CCGGTCACGAGGTGGCCGGCGTCGTGGAGGAAGTCGGTGCCCGGGTTACCAACCTAGCAGCCGGTGATCGCGTCTGTCTCCACTACCTGATCACGTGCGGCGACTGCGCCTACTGCGCCATGGGCAGCGAGCAGTTCTGTGTCGAGGGCTCGATGATCGGTAAGTATCGCGACGGGGGATACGCCGAGTACATCGTCGTGCCTGCCCGCACCGCCGTCGCGCTGCCCGAGGACATTCCCTTCGAGCAAGGCGCAATCATGATGTGCTCGTCAGCCACCTCGTTCCACGCCCTGCGCAAGAGTGGACTGACCGGCGGCCAGACCGTGGCCGTCTTCGGCGTGGGTGGGCTTGGCATGTCGGCCATCCAGCTCGCGGACGCGATGGGCGCGCTCGACGTCTACGGTGTAGACATCAACGCGGAGCGGCTGGCACTGGCAGAGGGCTTCGGGGCGATACCCGTTGACGCCTCCGAGGTGGATCCGGTGCAGAAGATCCAGGAATTGACCGACGGGAGGGGCGTGGATGTAGCTCTAGAGCTCATCGGGCTGCCACTGACGATGCACCAGGCGGTCCAGTCCCTCGCCATCTTCGGCCGCGCGGTGATGGTGGGTATCGCGTCGGAGCCCCTCGAGATTGATACCTATGGCGAGCTCCTAGGTCGCGAGGCGGAGGTGATCGGCGCAGCCGACCATCTGCTGCAGGAGCTCCCGGTGTTGATCGAGTACGCTCGCCGCGGCGTGTTGGACCTCTCGGACCTTGTCACGGGCACGGTACCACTGGATGCCGTTGCCATCAACGAGGTGCTGGACGAACTAGAGGAATTCGGCGCTGGGGTGCGCACGGTCATCAGACCCCAGCACTGACGTGCGCGGGGAACCGTCTTCGCCTTTGCCTTCTATGCCGGACTTGGAGAAAGAGAGACCTGTATGTCGATTCAAGACTACCCGCATCCCGCGCTCACAGCAGACGTGGTGCTTTTCGCTGTGGGCGGGGGCAATCTACAGGTATTGTTAGTCCAGCGCGGCAAATCGCCGTTTGAAGGGGCGTGGGCATTCCCCGGAGGGTTCGTGAACGTCGGCGAGGCGCCGGAGGACGCGGCGCGTCGGGAGCTGGGGGAAGAAGCCGGTATCAAAGACCTCCACCTGGAGCAATTGCACGCCTTTGGGGATCCAGGGCGAGATCCGCGGGGTCACGTGGTCACGGTGGCGTATCTGGCCACGATACCCCTGGACACCCTTCGACAGGCCGAGGCCGGCGGAGACGCCGCGCAGACCCGGTGGTGGCCAGTCGACGATCTCCCACCTCTGGCATTCGATCACGGCGAGATCTTGACGTGCGCGCTCCGGCGCTTCCGTTCAAAGCTGGGTTCCGTGCTTGACGAGGCCGATGCGTTGCCCGAGAATCTGAGCCTGGCCGAGTTGCACGCGGCCTGGCAGGTCGCTGGCAAGGCAGTAGAGGACAGGACCCGCCGCTCATCGATTCAACAAAGAAGCGTCCTCTCTGAACCTGCTGAACCGTCATAGCGTACATCCAGTGAGCAGCGGAATGACTTACACACGCCAATAGGTGAAGGAGACTGCATGGATATCGAAAGAGTACAGATCGTTGCCGAGAGGCTGGTCACGAACGTCGAGCAGGTCATTATCGGGAAGGAAGAAGCGATTGAGTTGGTCCTCGTCGGTCTGCTATCGCAGGGCCACATCCTCATCGAGGATGTGCCCGGTGTGGGTAAGACGATGCTGGCCCGATCGCTGGCCAAATCACTCGGCTGTCACTTTAGCCGCATTCAGTTCACCCCCGATATGCTCCCTTCGGACGTCACGGGGGTGTCGATCTTCAACCAGAAGACACGCGAGTTCGAGTTCCGCCCTGGTCCGGTTATGGCCCAGATTGTGCTGACCGACGAGATCAACCGCGCCACGCCGAAGACCCAGGCTGCGCTACTGGAGGCGATGCAGGAACTCCAGGTCACAGTTGACGGGGTGACTCACGTGTTACCGGAACCATTCCTGGTCCTGGCGACTCAGAACCCGATCGAGTACGAGGGCACATTCCCTCTCCCAGAGGCCCAACTCGACCGCTTCTTGATGCGCATCCGGCTCGGCTATCCGAGGCCGGAAGCTGAGATCGCCATTCTCGAGTCTCAGCGCTACGTCCACCCGGTGACGCAGGTCGAACAGGTGCTCCCTGTTGCCGATCTTCTGGCTGCCCAGGAGGCGCTCAAGGACGTGTACGTAGACGCGTTGATCAAGCAGTATATCGTGGACATGATCCAGCGGACGCGTCATCACCCAGACATCTACCTGGGAGCCAGCCCCCGCGGTTCCCTGGCGCTCTACCGTACCGGTCAAGCTTGGGCTGCGATGCGAGGGCGTGACTACGTGCTGCCCGACGACATCAAACACCTGGCCATACCAACGCTGGGCCACCGACTGATTGTCAGCCCCTCAGCGCGTCTGAAGGACGTCACCGGCGAGACGGTGATGGGTGAGATTCTGGACTCGCTACCGGTTCCCGGAGCGGATGTGCGCCCACATTGAGACAGCCACAGATAACCAGGAGCCAGACAAACCGCCCTTGGAACTGGTCCGGGCACGCAAGCCGGCGAGCACCAAGCTTCTCCTGAGAAGGGATCGCTGACGATGCGTCTTCGGCGAGCATGGGTTGTTCTGGGCCTTGCGGTAGTTGGTCTGGCGCTGACGCTGGTCACCGGCCGCGAGATCTACTACCGACTGACGTATCTGCTCTTTGCCATACTCCTGATCTCGGCAGTGTGGGCGTGGTCGTCGCTGTACGGACTGCGCCTCAGACGTTACACGCGCGCCCAGCGTGCCCAGGTGGGTCGCGTGATGGAGGAGCAACTGGCGGTGACGAACACGTCCTGGCTGCCCAAGCTCCTCGTGGTCGTTCACGACGGATCCTCGCTGCCTGGTCACCGCGCCAGCCGCGTGGTACACGGCCTCGGAGCTGGTCAGACCTTCGACTGGCGGGTACGCACGCTGTGCGAGGAGCGCGGTGATTTTCGACTCGGTCCAGTGACGATCTCTGGGAATGATCCGTTGGGGCTGTTTGAACGCCGACGGGGCCTCGCCCGGACGAGCCGCATGGTGGTATACCCCGCGGTCCTGCCCGTGGACGGCTTACCGCCACCCAGAGGACCCCTCCCCGGGGGAGACGCCCTTCGTCGGCGCACACACTACGTGACGCCTAACGCTGCTGGCGTGCGAGATTACGTCCCAGGTGATAGCTTCTCGCGCATCCACTGGGCATCTACGGCCCGCAAGAACCGGCTGATCGTCAAGGAGTTCGAGTTGGACCCAATGTCCAACATCTGGGTCTTTCTCGACATGGAAGCCGGCGTCCATGCAACGATGGAAGGAAGCACAGAAGCATCCGCAGGACGGGACATACAGAAGCCGCTGTGGAAACGAGTCGAGGAATTCCGTCTACCACCGAGCACGGAAGAGTACGCCATAACGGCAGCGGCCTCGGTGGCAAACGCGTTCATACGAGAGCAGTATGCCGTTGGATTGGTCGCTTACGGACAGCGACGCGAGGTCATCCAGGCCGACCGGGAACGACGTCAGCAGATCAAGCTCCTTGAGACACTGGCCATGCTCCACGCCGAGAGCGCAGTGCCCTTCAGTCACGTCCTGAGCGCTGAAGGCAGCCGCCTGGCGCGAGGGACGACGGTTGTCGCCATCAGCCCTTCGACGCAGTACGACTGGGTCGAGAGCGCGCTTTATCTTCGTGACCGCGGGCTGCGCGTTCTTGCTATCCTGGTCGATGCAGCGAGCTTCAGTGGCGCTGCCGACGCTGATAGAGTCAAGAATGGTCTCATGGCGGCCAGCATTCCCACGGTGGTCGTGCGTGAGAGCGTCCCACTCGTCCAGTCGCTGAACGCCATGTCCACATCATCCCGGACTACAGCGTCGGCTCGAGTCTAGCTGCGCCACTGCGACTCCGCCCGGTGAATAGGAGAGACGGCTCTTGACAGAAAAAAGCGCGCTGCTATCCTTCCTCGTCCTTGTGATGTCCATGGCCCGCTGCTTGGCACCTGAAACGCCACCGGCCAACACCGCCGTCAGCCCTGGAGAGCGACCCCCGTCAAGTGCCACGCCCCTACGGCCGACGGGGAAACCCATTATGACGTCCACGGCCCAGCCAACTCCAACCCCTTCACCAACGATAGCTGCGCCGGAGGCCGCTCGCATCCAGTTCGCACCGGGCGCCCCGTGGGAGACGTTCAACGGTCACCTCAACGACTACGAGAGTGATCACTACGTGCTGCGCGCGCAGGAAGGGCAGACATTGGACCTCGTGATCGACGCTCCGAAGCAGGTCGGTCTGACCGTCGTGGGAGCTGACGGCATTCCTCTCAAACGGTATGTCTATGAGGAAAAGTCTTGGCGCGGCGAGCTGCCGACCACGCAAGACTATTTCATCGAGGTCAACGCGATCGAGGCCACCGCTTACACCCTGACCGTCAGGCTCGCTCCACCGTCGCCTGAGGCGTCGATCGCGGTCATCTCGCCAAATGGCGGCGAGGAATGGTCGGAGGGCTCAACCCACCACGTCGCCTGGCGCTCATCGGGCGTGGAGGAAGTCGACATTGAGATCGCCTCCGGGGGCAAGCCTCTGGGTCATCTGGCGCTCGCGGTCGCCGCTGCATCCGGACAGTATGTCTGGCAGATTCCCGTGGGCCTGGTCAGCGACTTCGGCGTGGCGAGATCAGATGCCATGCGGATAAGGATCTCCAGCAGTGAAGATCCGAAGTTGTACGACGAGAACGATGAGCCCTTCACGGTCAGGTGCCCTCGAATTCAACTCCAGTCCGGCACCGCCTCGGCGAGGATAACGGGGACCCTGAAGGCAGACACCCACCGATTCCGGTATGCCCTTGGTGTGAGTGAAGGTCGCACGTTGGAGATAGAGATCTCCCCCGTTCAGATGAGAATCCACGTATGGGGGACAGAAGACGGCTCCGCCTGGGAGCTCCCGGCTGGCGAAAGCAAGCTGACGATCCCCTCATTGCCCGGGTCCCAGGACTACTTCATCACGCTGACGAGCGCTGCCAGGATGGAAGCAATCGACTATACGCTGGACATTGTCATCCGGTGAAGCCGACTCCAGAAGATCCGCTGGCACGGAGCAGAGAACGTCGTCTCATTGCTCCAACCACTCGGCGGCAGCTTTAGACAACTGCGTGATTGAGCCACGGCGAATCGTCGGACTGGGCAGCGAATCCATGAAGAACGGTCCATAGGATTTGGTCAGCAGCCGCCTGTCGAAACAGGCGACAACCCCACGATCGTCCCGAGTACGGATCAGACGACCGAAGCCCTGCAGGAAGCGCAGGATGGTCTCAGGTACGGCAAAATCTCGGAACGGCTGCTGGAAGGTCTCCGCCCGTGCAGCGAAAACAGGGTCACTGGGGACGCTAAAGGGAAGCTTGGCAATCGCCAGGCAGCTCAGCGGGTCGCCAGGGACGTCTACTCCCTCCCAGAAGCTTCTGGTGCCAAGCAGCACTCGTCGGTCGCCCGTGCGGAAGTTGTCGAGAAGCTGCGCTCGGGAGACGCCTTCGCCTTGCGCCTGGACTGTGATCCCGGCCTGAGCCAGCGGGGCTTTAATCGCTCGAAGGGTGGCGCGCAGCTGCCGGTAGGAGGTGAATAGCGCCAGTGCCCGACCCTCCGTCGCGCGAAACAGCGCCGCCATGCCCTGGGCCACCATGCGCTGATACCCTCGTTCACCTGGCTCGGGAATATCGTCGACGATGTAAAAGAGCGTCGAGCTCTCGTAGTCGAACGGCGAGCCGACTGCCAGCTCGTTAGCGTCCCAGGCGTGCAATCGTTCACGCAGGAAATCGAAGGTGCCGCTGGTGCGAAGTGTGGCCGAAGTCAGGACCAACGACCGCTTCTTATTGAAGAGGTGCTCCTCCACCAAGGGCCCGACGTGTAGTGGGGCAGCATGCAGACTGAGATGATCTCGATTCGGCTGCATCTCGAGCCAGTAGATCAGGGATGAAGATGGATCCATAATCATATGGCTGATCTGCTGGCGCACCTCCTCCAGATGCTGGGCCATCCCCAGCATCTGCACCTGCAGCTCGTCGGCGTTGGGGAGGTCGTAACTCGCGCCCAGCCCGTCCAAGCCGCCGGCCAGTCGCTCCAACTGACTTACGACATCCTTCAGGGGGAGGTTGACGTCGTCGCAGGCCATTTCGATCGAGTCCCAGGCTGGCTGCACTCGCACTCCGGACGTAACCCGCATCTGGAAAGCGTAGGGGCTACGCCGGTCTCCCTTCTGCTCCTCCACGAAGTCCTGCAGGCGGTCGAAGAAGACATCCAGTTGACGCAGTGCCCGGTCGACACCTTGACCGATCCGTCCGATGGAGAGTTCCACCTCCTCCATGACGTCCTCGGGCAGGTCCACCTGTCTACAGGAGCCGAGCACCTGGCTCATCACACCAGTGACCCGCCCACTGCTGGTGACCTGCCCGATCTCGCTCAGCAGACGCCGCACGCTTGTGCGACCGGTCTCGAAGCTGAGTCCGCTGGTAGTGGCTGACTCCACATGATGGGCCTCGTCCACAATGAGATAATTATACTCCGGAAGAGCCCGACTCTGGACTGCGACGTCAGCGAGAAGCAGCGCATGGTTGACGATGATCAGGTGAGCAGCCTCAGCCGCGCGGCGGGCGCGATAGAAGTAACACACACCACGCCGAAAGAACGGACACTGTTCTGGATCGCAGCCTTCGTAGTCGGCCGAGAGGCGGTGCCACATGCTTCGCTCGAGCGCTGTGGGGAGAAAGAGTTGATCTCCATCGCCATCCTCGGTCATGAGGAGCCAGATAAGCACCTTGGCCAGCACACGGGCCTGCTCAGGAGAGCGCGCCCCCCGGTGACGCAAGGCCTGGAGGCGCGCGGGACACAGATAGTGAGATCGGCCTTTGAGGACTGCCACATCGAAATCGACCGGCAGGATGCGCTCCAGGTCGGGCACATCCTTCTGGTAAAGCTGTTCCTGGAGGTTGATCGTGTTGGTGGAGATGACCACTCGCTCACCATTCTGAACCGCCCAATGTACAGCGGGAATGAGGTAGGCCAGAGACTTTCCCACGCCCGTAGGCGCCTCGACCAGCAAGTGCCGACCCTGGTTGAAAGCCTCCGCGACGGCGCGGAGCATGTCTACCTGTTGCGGACGGTGCTCGTAGTCAGGGAAGTGATCTGCAAACGCCCCATCCTCTTCCAGAACAGACGCCAGGCAATCGACATCCAACCGCTTTTTATCGTCCGCCGGCTCCAGCGGCTGCACTCTCTCCGAGGCAGCGAACAGAGGACCCTCTGGGCCAAGGCGCTCCGGCGTGGCCCGCTCCTCAGGCGGACGGTCGGCTGATTCCTCCAGTGCCTCACGGAAGAAAACGCTGGCACTCCAATCGCCTCGCTGCCCGTGGTCGATGATCTCTCTCAACATCCGAGGCGGCAGCTCGGTCGCTCGACGCAGCATGGCGCGGAAGAGGCGATAGCTTGCCCGTGCATCGTCGAGTGCCCGATGAGCTTGATCCAGCTCGACATCGAACATCTGAGCCAGACGGTTCAGGCTATAACGATCAGCCTCGGGGAGAAGCACGCCGGCCAGCTCGAAGGTATCAAGATACTGGTTGTCGAACTGCGAGGAGTGTTGCTGCAGAAAGCGGAGATCGAAATCGACACTGTGGCCCACAACCGGGTGCTCGCCGACGAAGCGACTCAGATCAGGCAGAACCTCATACAATTGGGGGGCTCCCCTGACGTCCTGATCCGTGATGCCGGTTAAGACGGTGATGTCGTGCGGGATACGACGACCAGGATCGACGAAAGTGCGGAAGGTGCCAAGCTCCTCGTCCTGCCGAAACTTGGCTGCTCCGACCTCGATAATGGCGTCGTGCTCAGCGTCGAGGCCCGTCGTCTCAAGATCCAGGGCCACGTAAGTCTGGGGCATAGGTCCTCGTTTCTAGGCCGCACGGGCCTTGTTGCACTTCTTCACGCTTATGCGTTCCCTGTGCCGAACGGAGTCGTCTACGCGACAGGGGACGATTATACCCCAGCAGCCAAGCTCGACAAGAAGGAAGACCACAGTATCGTCCCAAAAAGGCGCCGTGATATGCTCCTGTCTGTTCATTCCAGCCGCGACGGTCCCAGGCACCGCGCAACGCAAGTTTTGGTTGACACGGGAAGACACCCGTGATATAGTGGAATGCATCTTGTTGGCAGGAGTCGTGGAGGCTTTGAAGCTGCCGGGCAGGCCAGCCATCTCCCGAAAGACTGCATTACTTAAGCGATTGACTTAGACATCGAGCATCGAGGCAGCCGTACGGCTTTGTAGCGCATGAAGGAGTTTGAGATGGCGAAGTCGCGGACGGAGCGGTTGGTCGACCGGTTGCGCAGCCTGCAAATGAGCACACCAGATGTCGAGGCCTCGGCACTCGTTAGCGTAGACGGGTTGATCATAGCTTCGGCTCTTCCCGCGGCCGTTGAGGAGGATCGCGTTTCAGCCATGTCTGCCGCGATGCTCTCCCTGGGTGATCGCATCTCCGGTGAGCTGGGGCGGGGAACACTCAGTCAGGTGTACGTCAAAGGCGACCAGGGCTACGTGATCCTGATGTCTGTCGGAGAGGAAGCTGTGCTCACGGTGCTCGCCCACCAGGAAGCGAAACTTGGCCTCGTCTTTCTAGATATGCGCCGGACGGCCGAGGACCTGGCCACACTTCTGTGATGACCGCCATGGCTGGCGTACCGAGTCGTCAGTGGCCGATCGACTGAAACGACAGGTCGGTTTGTATCCAGGGAGGGTTGCGACGAGTGACTCTCCCTGTTTGTTGTATCGGAGAATCAGACCAGACTGATGAGCCAGGCAGGTAAGTACATCTTCTGTACCGGTGGAGTACTCAGCGGCGTGGGAAAGGGTGTGACGGCGGGCTCCGTCGGTCGTATCCTCAAAGCCCGAGGCGTGAGCGTCTCTATCCAAAAGCTGGATCCGTACATCAACGTAGATCCTGGGACGATGTCCCCCTACCAGCACGGAGAAGTCTTCGTGACCGAGGACGGTGCCGAGACTGATCTGGATCTGGGACACTACGAGCGGTTCATCGACGAGAGCCTGACCCAGGACAGCAACCTCACGACCGGACAGGTGTACGCCGAGATCATCGCTCGCGAACGGCGTGGCGATTTCCTAGGTGGCACGATACAAGTCATCCCCCATATCACGGACGAGATCAAGCGTCGCATCGCCCTGGTCGGTGAGAAGACGGATGCCGACGTGGTGATCGTCGAGGTTGGCGGGACCGTTGGCGACATCGAGAGCCTCCCTTTCCTGGAGGCCTTGCGCCAAATGCGACAGGACGTGGGTCGCGACCACACATTCTATATTCACGTCACGTTCCTGCCGCACATCAGCGCCACCGACGAACTGAAGACGAAACCGACCCAACACAGTGTGCGCGAACTGCGCTCCATCGGCATTCAACCAGACGCGATCATAGCCCGGGCTGACTACCCGGTCGACGAACCTGTGCGCGACAAGATCTCGCTGTTCTGCGACGTGGAACACCGCGCCGTGATTCCTCTGGTAACCACTCAGGTCTTGTACGAGGTACCATTGCTGCTTGAGGACGCCAGCCTGGGCGACTTCATCGTCAAACGGCTAAAGCTCGAGGCGAAGCAACCCGACCTGCAGGAATGGCGCGAGCTCGTGCATCGCATCCGCGCACCCAAGCCGTCCCTGCCGGTTGCCATTGTGGGGAAGTACGTTGAGCTGCGCGATGCATACATGAGCGTGAGCGAGGCACTGGATCATGGAGCGTTGGCACACGGCTGGGACGTCGATCTCCGTTACGTGAGCTCCGAGGATCTGGAACGAGGTCGTGGGTGGGATCAGCTGAGAGGGGTGTCTGGTGTCGTCGTGCCAGGAGGATTCGGTGAGCGAGGGATTGAGGGCAAGATCGACACAGCGCGTTGGGCCCGGAAGAACGGAGTCCCTTACCTGGGGTTATGCCTGGGATTACAGGTGATGATCGTGGAGCTGGCTCGCCACGCTCTGGGCACTGACGAACCGAACAGCACCGAGTTTGACGCTCACACCGAGTACCCGGTCATAGACCTTATGCCCGACCAGCGGTCCATCGTCGAGAAGGGAGGGACGATGCGGCTCGGTCTCTATCCGTGCCGGCTGGTACCGGGGACAAAGGCTGCCGAGGCCTATGAGGTACCGCTAGTCGAAGAGCGCCATCGCCATCGCTTCGAGATCAATAACGCCTACCGAGAGCTGCTTTCAGAGGCTGGTTTGGTCTTCAGTGGTCTCTCCCCAGACGGGCGACTGATCGAAATCGCCGAGTTGGCCGACCATCCATTTATGCTGGGGAGCCAGTTTCATCCTGAGTTCAAGTCGCGACCCACACGGCCCCATCCTCTCTTCAAGTCTTTCATCGCTGCGTCAATCGAGTACTACGAATCGAGCAGAGAGAGACCCCCAGAATCAACACGCACGAGATCAGGCGCGCCATCCGGAGTGGGACAATAACGGAGGGCATCTGCAGCTCAGCAGCAAGTTGTCAAAACACCCCCTTCGTGTTAAGATACGCGCCGTTGCGTATGCACTGTTCGCTTTCCGCTCTCGGACGTCGAGCCGAGGGCAACAACCGTGGAAAGAAGGAGGTCACTAGGTGCGCGATTATGAGATGGTCTTCATCATTCACCCCGAGATTGATGGAGATGAAGCCGAAGACGTCGTCGACGATGTTAAGGATCTGATCACCAAAAACGACGGGAAGGTGACGAAGGTCGAGTCTTGGGGACTGCGTAAGCTTGCTTACCCGATCAAGAAGCAACAGGAAGGACGGTACGTCCTGATGGAGTTCGACCTGGAACCACAGAGTATCTCTGAGATAGAACGCGTTCTGAAGCTGACAGAACCGGTGATGCGACACTTAATCATCCGGCTTGAGTCCTAGACTCGGGGGACCAGCGCGCTATGACCAGGAGCTTGAATAAGGTAATGGTGATTGGAAGTGTCGGACGCCCTCCGGAAATGCGGTACATGCCGAGCGGGCATCCAGTGACCTCGTTCAGCGTCGGCACGACGCGCTCGTGGCGCGACGGGGAGGGTCAAGATCATGAAGAGACCGAGTGGTTCAATGTGGTCGCCTGGGGCGACCTGGCAGAGAGATGCAAGAGAAGCCTACGTGAGGACCATCAAGTCTACATCGAGGGGCGACTCCACACGCGAAGTTGGCAGACGGCAGACGGGAATCGGCACTTCCGAGCCGAACTGGTTGCCAACGACATGATCTTGTTTAGCCCCACTCCAGGGATGGATGACGACTCAGCGCAAGCTCTTGGCGAGTAGGATTCGATTATTGGCGCAGATGTAAGCTGCGCTTCAGGTAGATTCGAGGAGGAGGACGGATGAGCCCGTGGTACAGAAGACGACGCAGCACATGCTACTTCTGCGAAGAGGGTATTGAGCATGTTGACTACAAGGACATCGATACGCTGAAGGAGTTCCTGACGGAACGCGGCAAGATTCGATCACGAAGACAGACATCGACGTGCGCCCAGCACCAGCGGCAGCTCGCCAGAGCTGTAAAGCGCGCTCGCCACTTGGCGATGCTGCCCTTCGTTGGCTAGCCATGTGCGCGTAGCTCCTTGGACACAACAGGAAGGCCTCGATGTACGTGGGCCTTCTTTTATTTTGCATCTTGTCTAGACGGAGAGTGTAGAGGATGGGTAAGAAGGTTAAACGTGCCCCTGCAGAAACGCTGACTCGCAAGCAACGCTCGCGCCTGGATCGGGAGAAGCAGATGCAGAGAGCCCTTATCTGGGGCGTGAGTGTCGTCGCGATGCTCGTCATCGGGATCCTGGGCTACGGCATCGTTGCTGAGAAGATTATCAAGCCTCGTGAACCGGTCGCCATCGTAGGCCAGAGCCCCATCACCACCGCCGAGTTCCAGGCCAGGGTGAAGTTCAGGCGATTGCAGCTGGAGAACCAACTTCGCTATCTCTACCAACAGCAGCAAGCACTTGGGGCGCAGGGCTCGGACTCGGCGGGGCAGTCACTCCAGGACTACATTCAGAGTCAGATCAGCAGTCTTGACGCCCAGCTGGCTCACGAGAACGCCGAGATCATAGGCGAGCAAGTCCTCGATCGAATGATCCAGGAGAGGTTGGTGGCACAGGAAGCCGAGCGCCGGGGCATCGAGGTCACATCTCATGAGGTGCAGGAAGAGATTCAGGCAGGGTTTGGGTATAATCCTGATGCCACGCCGATGCCCGCCGCCTCGCCCCCGCTGACTGCGACCCAAACGCTGACCGCGTCGGAGCCCACGCCAGCACCTACGGCCACGCAGATGACAGAGTCTGACTTCCGCGAGCTCTACAACACCTACATAAGACAAGGATTGAGACCCCTTGGTATCTCAGAGCAGCAGTACCGCTCGTGGATCCAGGCCTTATTGCTGATAGAAAAGCTGAGAGAGGATATAAAAGAAGAGCTTCCGAGCGAGGCCGAACAGGTCACGTTGCGATTCCTCAGCGTGAATAGCGAGGACCAGGCAGCTGAACTGGCTCAACGGCTGGACGGCGGCGAGGACTTCGAGGCGCTGGCAGAGGAGGTCGAGGCGGACGAGGAGCAACCAGGATACAGCAGCGAGCTAAGCTGGTTGCCGAGAGAGCTGCTGGAGAATCGCCTTGGCGAGGAGCTAGCGGATCGGGCTTTCAGCCTGGATGTTGGCGATCACAGTGAGCCTGTTGGAGTGGGCGAACAAAGCCAGACGTATTACATCATCGTGGTCACCGGGCGCGAAATGCGCGATGTAGAAGACTCCGTGCGGGATCAGATGGCGGAAGACGCGTTCCAGTCCTGGCTCGATGCTCAGCAATCTCTAGTGGAGCGCAAATCGATCGAGAACCGGGTGCCGACAGAGCCGTAGATCTTGGGGTCGCCACGCGGCCGGATCGGCAGGCCTGCAGACCCGGCCAGACCGGGCCCTTGCGTCTAGCCGGTGTGTCGTTTGGCTTCAATGACGTTGGGCAGGCTCTCGATCTTGGTCAGGACGCGGCTGAGCTGAGCGATGTCGTTGATCTCAAGCGTAATGTAGAGGGTGGCGATGTTCTTCTCTCGGCTCACGTTCAGGGCTGACATGTTGATCCTCTCACTGCTGATTACGCCCGCAATCTCGTGCAATAGCCCGGTTCGATCATAGGCCGTGATGTAGACTGCCACGGGGACCGTCTGCGCCTCCGAGCCCCAGTCAACCTCGATAAGGCGCTCTCGATCATTCGCCCGGAGGATGTTGACGCAGTCACGCCGATGGATCGTGACTCCTCTCCCCCGTGTCACATAGCCAACAATCTCCTCCCCTGGCAGCGGACTGCAGCATCGCGCAAGCCGAGTCATTAACCCGCCGGTACCCTGTACCTGGATCCCTTCGACGGACTCCGGAAGAGTGGGAGGCTCCGCTGGCAGTAACTCCTTCTCCTCTTCCGAGGTCGACTCCGCGATCTTGCTGGCAATCTGCTGAGCATTGATATCCCCGAATCCAACAGCAGCGTAGAAATCGCGGGCGCTCTCATAGCCAAAGAACTCAGCAACTCTTTCATGGCCAAGATGCTCCATGCCCAGATGCCTAAGCTCCCGCTCAACGACCTCACGGCCCTGAGTGATGTTCTTCTCCCGATCTTGACGCCGGAACCAGCGCCGGATCTTAGACCGAGCCCGCGAGGTCCTGACGTAGCCGAGAGCTGGATTGAGCCAATCGCGGCTCGGCGACGCCTGCTTATCGGTGATGATCTCCACGCGATCGCCGGTCTTCAGCTGATAACCCAACCCGACCCATCTATCGTTGACCTTAGCTCCGCGACAGCGGTGTCCTACCTCCGTGTGGATGTGGTACGCGAAGTCGATGGGCGTTGACCCGGCGGGAAGATCGATGATGTCGCCATCGGGGGTGAACGTGTAGACACGATCCTGGAAGATGTCCGTCTTCATGGCATCGACGAACTCACTGGCATCGGGCAACTCCCGCTGCCATTCCACCAGTGAGCGCATCCACGCGATCTTCGTATCGAACGACGGATCCGCTTCTCCGGTCCCCTTGTAGCGCCAATGCGCGGCGACGCCATACTCAGCGACCCGGTCCATCTCTTCGGTGCGGATTTGCACCTCGAGGGTCTTGCCATCGTCGGCAATCACGGCTGTGTGGAGACTCTGGTAGCCATTCTCCTTGGGCGTCGCGATATAGTCGTCGAATTCACCGGGGATTGGCTTCCAGAGACTGTGCACGATACCCAAGATGCGATAGCAGTCAGGCTCACTCTCAGTGATGACCCGGATTCCACGTACATCGTAGACCTGCCCAAACGCAACATCCTTGCGGCGCATCTTCCGATAGATACTATAGATGTGCTTCGGGCGCCCTTCGATCTTCGCGTCGAAGCCTTCTTCTGTCAGCTTCTTGCGAAGGATCTCGGTGTATCGCTCAATGCTGGCTTCACGATCTGGGCGACGCTCCGCGATCAACTCTTTCATCCAGCCGTAGGTCTCAGGTTCCAAGTAGCGGAAGCTCAGGTCCTCCAGTTCCCATTTCCACTGCCAGATGCCCAAGCTGCTCGCCAGGGGGGCAAAGATCTCCTGAGTCTCACGAGCGAACGCCCTCCGACGCTCTTCGTCAAGAGGATCGAGCGTGCGCATGTTGTGCACCCGATCCGCCAGCTTGATGATCACAACCCGCATGTCCTCAGCCATGGCGATGAACATCTTGCGGAGGCTCTCGGCCTCCCGGTCCGTAGAGCGTCTCTTGCCGTCGTCTGCGAACCGATCGTCGACCTGCTCCTTCTCCATCTGCTCCAGTTTCGTCACCCCGTCGACCAGGGCTGCGATATCATCATTGAAAATCTCGGCCAGCTGCGCCAGATCAACCCCGCCATCCTCCACCACGTCGTGCAGCAGGCCGGCAGCGACAGTATCCGGCCCCATGCCGATGTCAGCCAGCAGGAGAGCCACAGACAGCGGGTGCTGGATGTACGGAGCACCAGAGTCACGACTCTGGCGCGCGTGTGCCTCTTCGGCCAAGGCGTACGCCCGTTCAATCAGCGCCGCCGCCCCATTATCGCGCTCCGCAGGCAGAAGGCGCTGCAAGACGTCCGATATTCTGACCGTCTCCTTGTCCGTATTTGCTCGCATAGCCCGCATCACAGTACAGAGGCAATCAAACGGCTCATCAAGAGCGCCGCCACCCCTCTTGAGTTGCTTGTCAGGTCAGTAATGGGGAGGATGGTCCGACGTCGTCGCCCGAGGCACTGAACTAATCAGAGTATAGTGCGATCTCCGCGTTTGTCAACGAGTTCGTTGCGGTTCTACTCGACCAGTCAACTTGCCTACCCCCCGACTTCCCTGTATAGTCATCAGCGACGTT
>CAYMHT010000060.1:14176-15475 GCA_964390305.1 uncultured Anaerolineales bacterium | reverse complement strand
TTGATGTAGAAACCGGAGCCCCACTCGAAGCCGGCCACCCTGGTCAGGCGAGGGATGAGTTCTATGTGCCAGTGGTAGTCCTCCTCGATGGTCGTCCAGTAGCCTCCCCGCGGCCGTCGATAGGGCGCCATGTGGAGGACGTAGTTGAATGGGGGGTTGTTCAGGGCCTTCCGAAGCTTCATCAGGATCAGCTTCAGCATCCTGCCCAGGTCAGCGGCCTCCTCGTCGCTGACCAGCGTGAAGTCGAGCATGTGCCGCTTGGGCAGGATCCAGGTCTCAAACGGGAACCGCGCGGCGAACGGGGAGAGGGCGACGAAATGCGACGTCTCCTGGACGAGCCGCCCGCCGAAGAGCTCCATCTCCTGCTTGATGTAGTCGCAGAAGACGCAGCGGTGTTTGTAGTCGAAGTATCGCTTGGCCCCATCCAGCTTCTCTTTGACCCGCTTGGGCGTGATGGGGGTAGCGATGAGCTGCGAGTGCGCGTGCTGCAGAGACGCGCCTGCGGTGCGGCCCTGATTCTTGAAGATCAGCACGTACTTGAGACGCTTGTCCTCCTCCAGGTCGATGATGCGCTGGCGATACGTCTTCATCACCTTCCCCACGTGCTCGGCCGACAGGTCCGCCAGGTCCTGATCGTGCGCCGGCGTCTCGACGATCACCTCGTGAACGCCAATCCCGTTCGCCATGTCGCACAGGCCGACGCCCTCGCGATCGAGCTCACCCTCGACGTCGAGGGCGGGATACTTGTTGGGGATCACGCGCACGTCCCACCCTGGCTCGTTGGCCCAGGTTCCCTTCTCCCGCACCGCGTAGACCTCTGGCGGGGTCTCCGCCTCGTGGCCGCCGCAGAAGGCACAGGAGACCGAGTGCGTCTCTTCCCGGACCACCTGGAAGTCCGAGGGCCTCTTCGCCCGCTCCGTGGCGATGATAACCCAGCGTCCCAACACGGGGTCCTTCCGTAGCTCCGGCATGGCGGCCTCCTCGTTACCTCCTGGCCGATCAGCGCTCCAGCAAGATGGTCACGGGACCGTCGTTGTGGATCTCCACGGTCATGTAAGCGCCGAAGACCCCTTCCTCGACGGGGACGCGGTAGCCGCGCAGCGCATCGGCGAAGTGCTCGACCAGCGGCTCTGCAACCTCCGGCGGGGCCGCGTCCACGAAGCTCGGGCGCCGGCCCTTGCTGGCGTCCGCGTAAAGCGTGAACTGCGAGACCACGAGTGCCTGACCCCCCGCATCGAGCAAGCCGACGTTCATCTTGCCTTCGCGATCCTCGAAAATGCGCAGCCCGGCGATCTTACG
>CAYMHT010000060.1:12535-14076 GCA_964390305.1 uncultured Anaerolineales bacterium | reverse complement strand
ATCTCTCGCCTGGGCCACGTGACTGGGTTAGGCGATCTCGCTCGCTCGACCCGACGACCAGATGCCCGCTCTTAGCCCAGATCTGACGATCCGGCGCGAGCAAGGTTGAGTCTACTGGGGCCTCCGGCTACGGAAGCTGGATCGCCTCTCGGACCTCGGCCATGACCTCGGAGGCGATCGCCGCGGCCCGCGCCGCACCGCCCTCGAGGATTCCCCAGACGCGATCGGGGTCCTCAGCTAACTCGGCGCGCCGCTCGCGGAAAGGGGCGAAGTACGCGGCCAGGTTCCGGGCCAGAAGCCTCTTGCACGCCACGCACCCGATGTCCGCGCTGCGGCAATCGACGGCGATCTGGTCGACCTTCTCAGGCGAGAAGAACCCGTGCAGCGTGAAGACGTTGCACACGTGTGGGCGTCCGGGGTCCGTCAGGCGACGACGCTGGGGATCGGTGACCATCGTCATCACGCGCTCCTCGATCTCCTCGGGCGGCGCCGCGATCTCGATGTAGTTGCCCAGCGACTTGCTCATCTTCTGCTCGCCGTCAAGCCCCAGAACCTTGGGGAAATCGGTGTACTTGGCCTCAGGCTCGACCAGCACCCGACCGTAGCGATGGTTGAAACGGCGCACGATGTCGCGAGTGAACTCCAGATGCGGCGCCTGATCCACGCCCACCGGCACGGTGTCGGCCTTGTAGAGGGTGATGTCCGCCGCCATCAGCACCGGGTACCCCACCAACCCGTAGTTGACGTTGTCGGGATGCTGACGCACCTTCTCCTTGAACGTCGGTAGACGCGTCAGGCGGCCCAGGGGCGTGACCATCGAAAGGAGCGTGTGGAGCTGCGTCACCTGGGGCACGTGGGACTGGACGAAGAGAATCGTATCCCGCTCTTCGGGGTCGATACCGGCAGCCAGCCAGTCGAGGGCCATCTCGTAGGTCCACTCGCGTAGCTCGCTGGTGTCCTCCAGCGTGGTGAGCGCGTGCAGATCGACGATGCAGTAGATGCAGTCGTAGTCATCCTGAAGCGCGACGTAGTTACGGATGGCACCCAGGTAGTTTCCCAGGTGCTGGCGCCCGGTCGGTCGTGCGCCAGAAAAGACGCGGCCTTTCTTGTTGCTCATCGTGTATGGGTTCCTTCCCTCTAAAGTTTCGTTCTTCCTGCCAGATGGATCAGGCAACCTCTCTGCCGCCGCTCGAACCTCGGCCGAGCCGTGCGCCGTGCCCGCGCGGCAGGGGGTGAGGGCGAAAACCGAGTGTACCATAGAGCTGGCCCTCGGACAAGAATGAGGGCGCCAGGGAGCACGTCGCGACGTCCCGTCAATCCATCGCCCCCACCGTCACGTCCGGCGAGTTCACTGCCATCACTGTCATGTCGAGATCATCCACGGTGCGCGCACCACTGAGAATACAACAAACCGCCAGCCTAGCTTAGCACGGCTGGGCCGTCGTTCCGACCGGAACGGAGCGCAGCGAAGTGAAGCGGAGGAATCTCCGCCCTCGGCGGCGCTCACCTCTCACGCCTGCAGCACCAGCCTCCTAGCGGCG
>CAYMHT010000060.1:4153-12435 GCA_964390305.1 uncultured Anaerolineales bacterium | reverse complement strand
GCGGCGCGACCGTGGAGCCGAACGACGGGCTTTCCGCGATGGTCGCCCACGATCTCCGCCTCCTGCCACCCGATGCCGTCACGGGCGATCATGCGCATACCGACGCCCAGGGCCTTCGCCACCGCCTCCTTGGCCGCAAATCGCGCGGCCAGCTCCGCGGTCCGGCGACGGGAGTAAACGATCTCGGCCGGCGTAAAGACGCGTTGCAGGAAGCGCTCACCGTACCGCTCCACCATCCGCTCGACCCGGGCGATTTCGATGAGGTCAACGCCGGTGGTCAGCATACCGCTTCCAACTCACTCACACGCAGCGGCGACATCGATCCTTCGTCCGATGGCGTCGAACGCCTCGATCTCGGTTGACGCTGCAGGACTCATCGAGGCTCTCTTCAAGAGCCCCTTCAGCAGCGGGGCATCGGCCGGCTCCCAGCAGCGAAGGACCAGTCGGGGAGTCCGAACACGGGACGCGGGCCCACTCATAGCGACGGCCCTTGACCTCAGGAAACCGGCGGTCCGGCGATGGCCAGCGCGTACGCATCCGGGTCCAGCCAGCGCCGCGCCGCGGCCTGCACCCGCCCCGGAGTGACCTCGCTGATCAGCTCTTCGTAGCGCTGAACATAATCGAGCCCCAGCCCGTAACGCTCCATGCTCAGGATCGTGCCCGCAACACCGCCGTTCGTCTCCAGATGGAGCGGCATGCTGCCCGTCAGGTAGGCCTGGCTGTCGCCCAGCTCTTCCTCACTCACCGGCTCCTCACACATGCGCCGGATTTCCGCCCGAATGCTCTCCACCGCCCGCCCGACGTTCGCCGGATTGACGCCGGCCACGACTCGCCAGGGGCCCGGGCCCGGCCCACCGCTCAGGTGGCTATACGAGGAGTACGCCAACCCCTGCTCGTCGCGCACCTTCTCCCCCAGCCGGCCCATCAGGCCGAAGACGCCCAGGATGGTGTTGCACACCCGCGCGTCCAGGTAGTCCGGGTCCATCCGCGAGGGCCCAGGATAGCCCAGGACGGCGTCCGCCTGGGTCTTATCGGGAATTGGCACGTGGCGCTGGCGTACGTCTGGGATGCGGGGAACCTCCGGCAGCGGTTCGCGCGCGTATGTCTCCCCGTCCCAGTCCCCGAACGCCGCCTCGACCTGGGCCACCACCTCGTCCGTCTCCACCGCGCCGACCACCACCAGGACCATACCCTCCGGGCCGTAGCCTCCCTCGTGGAACGCCACCAGATCATCCCGTTCGATGGCCGCGATCGTCTCCGGATAGCCGGTGGTGCTGATGGCGTACGGGTGACCCTCCGGATACGCCAGCTCGTAGAAGGCGAGGTTCGCCATGCGCCCCGTGTCGTGAGCCCGCTCGGACAGATCCGCCAGAATCTCACCCCGCAGCCTCTCCACCTCCTCCGAAGGGAACGACGGGCGACGCAGACAGTCGGACAACACGTCGAGCATCAGAGGCAGGTCCTCGCCCAGGCTCCTGCCCCCAAACCCCGTGGTATGCGTGCCCCCACTGATCCCCAGACTCGCCCCAACCGCTTCCAGCTCCTCGTAGATCCGGTCGAAGGAACGATTCTCGGTGCCGCGCATCAGCGCATCGGCGGTGAAGCTGGCCAGGCCGGCTTCCTCCCGGCTCTCGTCGTACGCCCCGACCTGGAGGATGCCGGTGAGGATCGCCGACGGGCTGACGCGGTTCTCCCGCACCAACAGGACGATCCCGTTGGGCAGCACCCGCCGCGTGATGTCATCCGGCCCAGGAACGGACACCGTCACCTCCAGCCGCGAAACCAAACACAGTAGGCTTCCACCAACCCGTCCCACGCTGGAATTCGGTCATTGGCCATTGAGTTCCGGTCCTTGGGCTTTGGGATTTGGCCCTTGGGTTTTGGGATTTGGCCCCTGGGCTTTGCTCATTGGTCATTTGCTCATTTGCTCATTCGCCGTTGGCGCTTGGGCCTTGGTCGTTGGGCTTTGGCTCTCGACCCTTGTTCATCGGCACATACCATCCCACCGTGCGCCCGGAGCGGTCGAACACCCTCTCCGCCACCCGCCTCACGTCCTCAACCGTGACAGCGCCCAGATTCTCCAGATAGCGGTCAGCCCAGGTATGGTCGGCGAAGATCTCGCTGAAACCGAGCCAGAGCCCCTGACCGGTGACGGACTCACTCGAATAGGCAAACTGAGCCTTCGCCTGCTTGATCGCCTTGTCCACCTCTTCCTGGCTCACCGCATCGTTCGCGATGCGCTCGAGCTCGCCGTCGACCGCCTCCTCAACCTCGGCTGGAGAGCGGTCGGGACGCACGACGGCGGACAACGTGTAGGGGAAGGGATCGACGGTCGGCAGCAGCAGGCCGGAGATACTGACCGCCAGCTCCTCCGCGACCAGCGCCCTGTAGAGCCGGCACGTCTTGTTGGTCAGCCCGCCTCCGCGGAACGTCATCCCGCTCGCCCCGGTCAGGATGGCGTTGAGCACGCTCATGGCGAAGAAATCGGGCTCCCGCACCGTGGGCGCCCGGAACGCCACCTTCAGATAAGGGACAAAGCCCTCCCGGCGCACCACCACCCGGCGCTCCCCCCGCTGGGGCGGCTCGACCGCCGTCACCGGTGGGACGTTACCCCCCCTGGCGATCCCCCCGAAGTGCTCCTCAACGAGCCCCACCATCGCGTCGGCATCGAAATCTCCTGCAGCGACGGCCACGGCGTTGTTCGGCACGTAGTAGGTCTGATAGTGGTTGTACAGCTGTGCCCAGGTGATCGTCTCCAGGTCGCACAAGTGGCCCACAGTGGGGCTGCGATACGGATGCACGCGCAGCGCCGCCCCCATCAGCTCCTCGTTGAGGAGGAACTCGGGGCTGTTCTCTGCGCCCTGCCGCTCGCTGATGATCACCGACCGCTCCGCCTCCACCTCCCCGGGATCGAAGACGGCGTTGACCATACGATCGGCCTCGATGCGCAGCGACAGCGCGATGCGATCCGTGGGGAGCGTGGCGAAGTACGTGGTGAAGTCATACGAGGTCGCCCCGTTGAAGACGCCCCCCTGGCGGGCGATCTCCTTCTCCGCCGCCCCTTTGGGAAAGGCCGGCGTGCCCTTGAAAAGCATGTGTTCGACCCAGTGGGAGATGCCCGTCATCCCCAGGTGCTCGTTCCGGCTGCCCACGCGGTACCAGACCCAGAAGCTGGCCACCGGTGCGGCGTGCGCCTCTTTCACCAGAACCAGCAGGCCGTTGGACAGCTCCGTCTGGACGAAGCGCCCGCTCGAGAGGGGAGAATCGCTCGTTCTTGCCACAGAGCTACGCCGGCTCGTAGCCGCGACCGACGCCGCGGTAGTAGAAGCCCAGCTCCGTCATCTGCTTCGGCTCGTAGATGTTGCGCCCGTCGATGATCACGTTGCCGCGCATCAGATCTCGGATGCGAACCAGGTCAAGATTCTTGAACTCGTTCCACTCCGTGACGACCACCAGCGCATCGCACCCTTCCGCCAGATCGTAGGCATCATCCAGAAGCTCGATCTTCGGCAGCATGCGTCGGGCCACCTCCTCTGCCACTGGATCGTAGCCACGGACTGTCGCGCCTGCCGTGGACAGCTTCCGGGCGATGTAGACCGCGGGCGCCTGGCGCATGTCGTCTGTGTTCGGCTTGAATGCCAGGCCCAGGAGCCCGATCGTCTTGTCCCGCAGGCCACCCAGCGCCCGGTCGAGCTTGCGGACGACCTGCCGGCGCTGGTCGTCGTTGATGTCCATCACCGCCCGCAGCAGCTGAGGATGCCGCCCCTTGATCTCGGCCATGTAGGTCAGCGCCTTCACGTCCTTCGGGAAGCAGCTGCCGCCATAGCCAACACCGGCATCCAGGTAGCCATGCCCGATCCGCTTGTCATACCCCATGCCGCTGGCTACCTCCTTCACGTCGGCGCCCAGCGCCTCGCAGATGTTGGCGATCTCGTTGATGAACGAGATTCGCGTGGCCAGGAAAGCGTTCGACGCGTACTTGATCATCTCGGCCGTCCGCAGGTCGGTGATCATAATCGTCGTGCGCAGCGGAAGGTACAACTGAGCCACCTTCTCCGCCGCCTCCCGGTCCAGGGATCCCAGGACGACCCGGTCGGGGCTCAAGAAGTCGCTGATCGCCGAGCCTTCGCGCAGGAACTCCGGATTGGAGACCACGGCGAAGTCGATATCCCCATCACGGTGCTGGCGGATGATGTCGGACACCCAGTCGCCGGTCCCCACCGGCACCGTGGCCTTATTCACGATGATCATGGGGTGATCCATCTCCTCGGCGATGGAGCGGCTCGCCATGCGCACGTACCGCAGGTCCGCCTCTCCGTCCACCCCCTCCGGCGTCCCCACGGCGATGAACGCGAACTCCGCGCTCGCCAACCCCTCCGGGTAGGAGGTCGTGAAGCTCAACCGGCCAGCCTTGACGTTCCGCTCGACGAGATCCTCGAGGCCGGGCTCGTAGATCGGCATGTCGCCCTGGTTCAGCTTCTCGATCTTCCCCTCATCGATATCCAGGCACACCACCCGGTTCCCCAGGTCGGCCAGGCAGACACCGGTGACCAGCCCCACGTACCCCGCCCCGATAACCGTTATGTTCTTCATCTCCCAGGCACACTCCTTGATAGACCTGCGCAGTCTCGACCACGACCCTGAATATGCATGATACCATAGCCGGCCATCTACACCAGACCGAGCCTCATTCTTCGGTCCTCACACGCACCACAAAGCGGCGTGATCGACCACCACGCCGCCTTGCCCCGTGCCTGTTCTGACCAGCGCCCTGCTCAGACCAGCGAGAGCCCCAGCCACACCGCCAGCGACGAGAAGAGCAAGACCATCCCCAGCTTGACCGTCGCCGCATTCTGCCTCAGGAAACGCGTCAGGTCCTTCGAGGTCGTGCCGAAATAGGCGAGGATGAACACCACGATCAGCGGGAGCACAAACAGAAGATTGTAGAGCACCAGGTAGAGAACGGCCCGCGCACGGAGGCCGGGAACGCTGGTGACGAAGATAATGGTCGGGAGATAGACCTGGCCCGTGCAGGCCAACTCCAGAAACGAGACCACCACCCCGGTGGCAAGGGCTCCCACCACGTAGGCTCGAGCCCCGCGGCCCTTCCGGATCACCGCGTTGATCCGTTTCCGCAGTTCGTGCGGCAGGTTCAGGCTCATGTCGCCGATCTCGCCCCGCCGCGCCTTCAGAAAATCGACGAAGCTGAAGATCGCCAACCCCGCACACACCACCGCCGTCAGGCCATACACCCAGCGCCCGAAGCTGGTCAGAACGTCACCCAACATCCCCAGCACCCTGTACAGGCCCAGACCCACGACCAGGTAGGCCGCAAACACACCCAGGGTGAACGCCGCCCCCACCGCCAGGATCTCCTTCCCTTTTCGACCACTCAGCGTCAGATAGGAGACGAAAAAGGCCAGGGTGGCAAAAGCACACGGATTGAGGCCATCCACGAGGCCGGCCAGGATGACCGTGAACACCCCAAACGACCTGAACCGTTCAATGAGACTCTGGCTCGCCTCCTGCGGGTCGAAGTCGCCCCAGAAGCGGTCGGCCCCCGTCGGCGCATACTTCTCGGCCAGGTCGAGCACCGCGTCGGACGTGATGTCCTCGCCGATCAGGTAATCCTCGCCCACGAAGAGGGCCGGGGTGGCGAGGCGCTTCCTCTCCGGCACGCCAACGCGCTCGCCCAGCCACTCCGCCAGAGCGGCGTCCTCCTGAACGTCGAACTCTTTGACCACCAGCTGGGGATACTTGCTCTTCGCGTACTGGATGTCATACTCCGCCCGACTGCAGGACTGACAGCCCACCTGGGAGAAGTACGCCACCCAGATGGGCGCCGGTCCCTCGCAGGCAGCCTCATTCTCAGATTCACACGGATCAGGCTCCTCCCCGAAGGGGAAACCGGATCCGAATTGACCCGCCGACTCCTCGGCGACGTCCTCCAGACCGGGAATTGCGGGCCACGAGGTTCCCCCCGCCGCCAGGCACGTATCGAGCATGCACGGGAGCTGGCTCCGGATCTCGTCCTCACCCACCAGCACCACGCCATCAATCACCAGCGTCGGCAAGCCCCGATCCTCGGAAGAAACCTCGAACATCTCCTCCGCCCGGATCATCAGCTCGTAGTTCTCCGGTTCGGAGATCTCCACCATCTTGATCTCCATCCGTTCGCCGTACTCGTTCTGAAGCGGCTGGAGTAGCTCCTCGATCAGGGCCATACAGTGGCCACAGTCAGTAGCGTAGAAATAGACCATGCGCACGGTCGGCGCGCTCTGGGCCTGGGCCCAGTTCGTCGCCACTGCCCAGATTGAAGCGATCATCAGGACGAGCAGCGCCACCCGCAGTCCGAGCCTCCCCCCTTTACCCATGGTCAAAGACGAGCTCATTTGATGTTCTGTCCTCCATCACCATTTCCACCGCCTAGCCTCTCAGCATGCCGCGGATGATGACGTCGACCGCCTCCTCCTCCGTCAGCCCGCGAGCCATCAGCGTCTCCAGCTCCTTCTTCCCCACGCTCCCGATGGCCGCCTCGTGGGTCACCCGGGCCCGGTCGTCGCGCACCACCACCACGGGGACGTTCCGCGCCTCCGCCCTGCCCCGTACGATCTCGGTGCAGTCCATGTGGCCTCTGGCACCGGGCGCGTTCCCCTCCGCGGTGGTGAAGACCTCGCTCTTCGCCCGATCTCGCACTGCCACGCGGGTCTTCGTCACGCCCCGCGCCCCCGCGCCGTTCAGGCGCACCATCTCCTTCACCCTGATGTCGTCGTCGGCGGAACCGTACGCCTTCGTGACCAGCTCGGCCACCCCGCGAGCCGCCAGGTCCGCCTCGAAGTCGATCGCCATGCGGCCGACACGCCCGTGCGTCAGGTTGAACTCGATCTCCAGCCGACCGCCCTCGTCCACCTTAGCGTGCGTGGTGGGCAACACCTCGATCCCACCCTCTGGCCCGTGGTAATGCGCTTCGTTGTAGCGCATCGTCGCATTCGGCCCCACGTGGATGCGCGCATCCATCACGTGTTTCAGCTCGACCGCATTGGGGAACGTGCAGTGAGCGAGAAACCCGACCTCTGCCCCCTCGCCAATCTCGAACTCGGAGTCGATCTCCTGCAGCCCCTCCTCAGTCACCATGCCGAAGCAAAGATGGACCGGATGCTCCACTTTCGTACCCGGCGCGACGGTGATACGCGCCCGAACGCCGTGCTCCTGCTCCTCCGCCTCGATGGTCACACCCTCGATCTCATTGACCGCCAACACGTCGTTGGCGCTGATCACGGCGCTGGCAATCCGCCGCGCCTGCAACACGTCCGGCCTGCCACCCGCCTTCTCGTAGGCATCCAGCATGGCCTCGAACTCCCGGGCCCAGGCCGGGTCGTGGTTCTCCAGAACCGACTTCTGGACGGCAGACGGCGCCTGGCTACTCATCGCACACCCCCTCCTCCACCACCCGCTGATACGTCCCCCCGGCCTCCTGCCCCCAGGGTTGGCTGCCCAGCACATCCCCGTGCGGTCGACAGCGGCGGGCGAAGTAATCGCGCACCTCCTCGGGCGCACCCGTGCTCACCACGGACCCGGCGCACATCAGAGAGGCCCTGTCCGCCACGCCGACCATCTCGTCCCGGTGGGTGATCAACAGCACCGAGGTTCCCTCGTCCGCCATGCGCTGCACCAGCGATATGATGTCCTCCATACACAGGACGTCGATCCCAGAGTCGGGCTCGTCGAGGAGGGCCAGCCGCGGCCGCATCGCGTAAACCGCCGCCAGCTCGATCCGCTTCCGCTCGCCACCGGAGAGCGCGCTGCTCACCGTGCGGCCCAGGTAGGCCCGCGGCGCCAGGGCCACGGCCTCCAGGGCCTCTTCGATCCGCTCCCGGCTGGGCTCCTCCATCCCCAGCGCCAGATAGTCGGCAACCGGCAACCCCTCGAACCGGGCGGGCGCCTGCCAGGCCAGCGTCAGTCCGCGACGCGCCCGCTCCGTCACCGACAGGTCGGTGATATCCTCGCCATCGAACACAATTCGCCCCTGCTCGGGCTGGTATCCCTCAGCCCCCATCAGCGCCAGGGCCAGGCTCGTCTTGCCCGACCCGTTGAGGCCCAACAGGGCGTGCACCTCGGCGTGCTGAACCGTCAGATCGACGTTCCGGAGCACCTCGGCCCCCGGCCGTTGGACGGACAGGTTCTCAACCTTCAGCAATCCTCGCTCCAATCTATCCTCCACACTTCCCATATGAACGTCGCGCAGTCGACGCGTGTCTCATTCCCTGGTCCCTGTCGGCTGC
>CAYMHT010000060.1:0-4053 GCA_964390305.1 uncultured Anaerolineales bacterium | reverse complement strand
CCCCAAGGCCAGCACGGCATCGAAACTCACGCCTCCTCAGCCCGCTCCAGCATCACCGTCGCGCCAGGGTCGACCTGGCGAAACGCCGTCGGATCGCCAAGCACCCGCCCCACGACGTTGACCGGGCTGGCCGCGCGGGGCTCCTCGTCTGTGCTGGCCGGCGTGGGGCCGAAGAAGATGCAGAACGCCTCCCCCATCGGCCAGTACCCCAGCTCCCCCACCTCGACCTCAGCGCGGGCGTCCGCCGCCTCCTCCATCTTCACAGGGATCGCGAAGTAGATCTCGTCCCCCCACGTATTCGCCTGCCCGGCAATCGGCAATGCCTCCCAGATCCGCCGGGCGGTTGGCGTGTCGTTCAGCTCGGCCTCCATCGTCACCGGCCCGGCACCAATCGTGAGTCGATAGCTCATAGAAAACTCCTTTACCCGCACTCGATCAAATCGCGCGGCGCGTCGGTCAGGCGCTCACACCCCGCAGCGCGCACCACGACCGTGTCCTCCAGCTTCGTCATCACCCCCCGCTCCGGGGCGCTGACCTCGATCTCGATCGCCAGCACCATCCCCGCCCGTAGAGGCGCCTCCTCCCCAGGCCACAGCACCGGCAGCTCGTCCAGCTCCAGCCCGATGCCGTGACCCACGAAGCCGGGCAGGGTCAGGCTCCCTGCAGCAAAGAAAGGCTCCGCCCCCCGGCTGACCACGGCCTCCGCGGCCGCGTAGACCTCACCGATGGGCACGTCGGCGCCGACCGCCTCGAGCGCCGCCTCCTCCGCGTCTCGCGTCACCGCCAAGAGGGCCCGCTGCTCCTCCGTCGACGGCCCCACCACGAACGTGCGGGACTCATCCCCCGTATACCCGCCACAGCACGAGCCGGTGTCGAGGACAATCAGATCCCCACGCCGGAGCCTCCGCCGCGACGCCCCGTAGGGCGTGCCGGGGCTCAGCCCGGCGCCCGTCACCACCAGCCCGTGACCACCCCGCACCGTCAGATTCTCACCGCTGGCCAGCAGCATCCCGCCACCGCGGGCACCCGGATGACGCAACGGCTGATACCCCTCGTGGCCGGCCAGCCGCATGGCCCGCTCCACCTCGGCAACCAGCTCCAGCTCCGTCATCCCCGCCCTCGCCACCTGCGCCAGCCGCCGGTGCCCCGCGTCCGCGGCGGCCGCCGCGCGCCTCGTCGCCTCGATCTCGCCCTCCTCCTTGACGGCGCGCTGATCCAGCACCAGCGACGAGACGTCCACCAGCTCCCACCCGGCGAAGGCCTCCGCCAGCCGCCGGGTCAGCTGAGCCGGCGTGACGTCGAGCTCAACGCCCAACGCGCCCTCGTCCACGCCCAGCTCTCTCACCGTCTCGGTGACGCTGGAGAACCCCTCCAGCGGCTGCACGCGCTCGAGCGTCGCCTCCGCCCGGGCGTATCGCAGGCCGCGCCGCACGAAGAGCACCGCCTCTGGCGGGACCCCCGATGGCCCGCCGGCCGCGGAGCCCGGCCGCGGTACGACGAGCAGGCTCGCCGGGCGCGCCGTGCCGGCGTAGTAGAGCACGTCGCGGGGATGGAGCAGCAGCGCGGCGTCCACCCCCGCCTCGACCAGGCGCCCTTGAAGCTCGGTCAACCTGTGGGTCATACCCAGGTCTCGCTCTCTGGTCGCCGTCTCCCTATCCCCCGGCGATGAGGTGGATCACCCGCACGTCCGCGCCGTCGGGGATGGTGCACGCGTCATACGCCTCCCGGCGCACCAGCTCCCCGTTCACCTTGACGATGATGTGGGGATACGTGTAGTTGAGCCGCTCCAGCAGCGCGGAGACGGTCATCCCCTCCTCCCACTCGACCTCTTTGCGCTTGTTGACCTGGATCACAGAGGCTCCTGGGTGGCTGGTCCGGAGACCAGCCACAACGTTCGGGGCGCCGCACCCCCCGCTACAGATATGGCTCCACCGTCGCGAGCACCTCGGGAAAATCGATCCCCAGCCGCTGCAGCTTCTCCGGCGTGGGCACGCCGTCCTGCGTCCACCCCCGCCGCTCGTAGACCGCGTCTATCAGCTTCTCGTACTGCTCCTCCCGATACGCCCGCAGCGCGGCCATCTTCTCCTCCGTCGTCATTTCCTCCGGATCCAGCTCCAGCTCCTCCCGCAGCTGCCTGTCGTACCGCTCGGCGCGGGACTCGTACTCCTCCACGGTCACCGGTCCTACCGAACGGTAGGGAATCGCGTCGTGCTCCCGCAGTCCCTTCCCCAGCCGGATATTGAACACCCGCTGGAAATTGTACACCGTCTCCGACTGCTCGATCAGATCGTCCTCGGTGACCTCACGGCCGGTCACGCCGGAGAAAAGCTCCACGTAGTTCCGCACGTGCTCCGGGATCTTCTGCGGCTCGTCCGTCTCCGCGTTGTCCGGCGGCACCACGTCGTTCCACGGCAGCTTGCAGAATCCGCACAGCCCAAACCACGTCCGGAACATGGGGAAGTAATGGAGTGCCTCCGCCTTGTCCTCGAACGTCGGCAACAGGTTGCTCACCTGATCCATGAAGATCAGCCAGGCCTCGTCGTGCTGCGGCCCCTTGTTCGTCAGGCCGTAGCCCCCCTGTTGGGCCAGTGACTCCTTCGTCACGTACTCCGAGTACTCCAGCCCCTTCGCCTCCATGCCGATGTCCTCGAGGAACGCCCGATCGGCGCCAAACTCCTCGACGAAGATGTCCTTCATGCGCTGGATCCCCTGTCCGAAGATCCTGCCGAACCCCTCGTCCCGGGCCACCTGGTGGAGCACCTCGATGGCCGCCGTCGCGTTGCCGAACCTCAGCTCCAGGCCGCCCGTCTTCTCCTCATCGAGGACGCCAGCCTCGTAGCATTCCATCACAAACGCCATCCCCGTGCCGAAGGAGATGGTATCCAGACCGTACGTGTCGCAGTAGAAGTTGATCTCCAGAATCGCCCACGGCTCGAAGATGCCGCAGTTCGCCCCCACGCCCGCGATCGTCTCGTACTCCGGACCATCCACAATCACGCGCTCGCCCTTGTACGGCCCGGTGCGAAGCCCGTATTCGTCCACCGCGTGCGAGCAGGCCATCGTGCAGCCGTACCAGCAGCCGTCGGGGATCCCCTGGGTGAAGAGCCCCTGCCACACGTCGCCGGAGATCTGCCCCGCCTTCTCGTGCCTGCCGTACCGGAAGTTGTGCACCGGCAGCAGGTCGTAGTCGTTCATGATGCTCACCAGGTACGACGTGCCGCCCTTCCGCATCTGGTTCTGCTCGTCGTCGTACTCGAAGATCTCGCGATGGAGCTTCGTTCCCACCTCGGAGATGCGCGCCCGGTCGGCCGGCGCGTTCGAGTCGCCGCGCACCGGGCTGCTCTTGACCACCAGCGCTTTGATGTGCTTGTCGCGGAACACCGTTCCGATGCCGCCCCGCCCGGCCTGCTTGAACCGCGGGGCCTCCCGATGGCGATCGTAGAAGCTGAAGTTGAGACAGCCGAAGCGGGCGTGCTCCGCGCCGGACCCGGCGGCCACCACGGACGTGTAGTACCGATCCTCGTCCGTCTCAGCCAGCTCCTCGATCAGCCAGTGGCCCACCTGGTGCGTGTCGACGGGAACGTCGGGCGCCTCCTCGATCGTCACGCGGCCGGAGGGGCCGTCGATCACGACGATCACGTCCTCCTCCGCCTTCCCCTGCAGTTCCAGGGCGTCCCACCCCGCAAACTTGAGCAGCGGGCCGAAGTGCCCGCCTACGTTGCTGTCGATGGGGATGTCCGTGAGGGGCGAGATGGAGACGACGATCGACTTGCCGGACCCCGGATACTGGGTGATGCCGCCACACGGGCCAGAGGAGATGACGATCTCGTTCTCCGGATCGTCCCATCGGGTATCGTCCTCCACGCCGTACCACAATCGATACAACCCAAAGCCGCGCCCACCGACGAACTGCCTCTTCATCACGTCCGTGACCGGTCGGGCCTCTATCGTCCCATCCGAGACGTTGACGTACAGCGTCTCACCGGTGTACCCCCGCTCCACAGACGAGGGCTCGTAGGAAAACTCGGCCAAAACCCGCCGGGTCGTCTCTGC
>CAYMHT010000059.1:0-15837 GCA_964390305.1 uncultured Anaerolineales bacterium | reverse complement strand
CGAGGAGGAAGTCGTGCCGATCCTCCTCTGCCACGTAGTGCTGGGGAGAGACGAGGCCATGCTCCAGCTTCTGCCAGACGGTGCTTATCTCCCAACCGACGAAGTTGAAGCGTAGGTGCACCAGCTCGCGGTTGACTCGAGCTTCCATGCTGGCCTGGGGGGGGCTCTCGATGGAGAAAATCAAGAGCACCGCCACCAGAAGCAACGCCAGCTTCCAGTGTTTAGCGACGTGCTCCAACCATCCTATAAGGTGGTTCATCGATTTGCGCGGCATCGTCATTCCAGGAATCCGTTATGAATCGCCCGGGACTCACTGGGGGTGCGAAGACAGACAGGGGGCACGGTATGGGTGGACAGGGTCAGGCGAGAGAGGAGAGCGCCAGCCGGATCCGCTCCTCGACGGTCAACTCCTCGTCACGGGGAAGGCCCTGCAGCGCCGACTGCGCCTCAACCAGGCTGAAGCCGAGTTCCGTGAGGGCGGAGATGACCTCTGCGTCGGCGTCGGTGAGCAACGGTGTGGCCCTCCCCTCCGCGGGGATCACCTGGTCCTTCAAGTTGAAGATGATCTTCCTGGCCGTCTTCGAACCGATCCCGGGCACGCGGGTCAGCAGAGCGGGCTCGTCGCGAAGGACTGCCTGACGGAGGGCATCGGGTGAGATGGTGCTCAGAAGCGAGAGAGCAACTGTCGGGCCCACGCCGGAGATGCCGAGCAGGAGCTCGAACAGGGCCCGCTTCTCCCTGGTGAGGAACCCGTAGAGCGCGAGGCTACTCTCGCGCACGTGGAAGTGAGTGAACAGCTCCACCGGCTGCTCCACAGAGGTGACCTGCTCGAGGACATCAGATGGCACATGGACCTGAAAGCCCACGCCGCCGGCGCGAATGACCACGTACCCGTCGCCCGTCTCCCACACCACGCCGCTGATTTTCGAGATCATTGGGGGTTACGGGCCAGCTCTGACAGTGTCTTGAGGCGGCTGGAATGGAGATGACAGATGGCGACGGCCAAGGCATCGGCGGCGTCGTCGGGGCGGGGTGGTTCGCTGAGACCGAGCAGCATCCTCACCATCTCCTGCATCTGCGTCTTGTCCGCGCTGCCGTATCCGGTGACCGCCTGCTTGATCGCGAGGGGGGTATACTCGCTCACCGGAAGGCCAGCATCCGCCAGAGCGAGCAACGCCACGCCCCGAGCCTGACCGACGCTCATCGCTGTACGGACGTTGTTGCTGAAGAAAAGCTCCTCCACGGCGGCCTCGCTGGGCCGGTACTCCTCTGCGAGCTGTTTGACGGCGCGGTGGATCTCCTGCAGACGGGTGGGCATGGGCTGATCGGCCCCGGTCCGAATGACCCCGCTGGCCAGCGCTCTGAGCTGGCCGCCGGTCTGCTCCAGAATGCCATAGCCAGTGGTAGCCGTGCCGGGGTCGATGCCGAGCACCCGTCGGGCGCTGTCCGCCGCTGCCTCGGTCGTGATGTTAGATGTCTCCTTCATACTTGGCGATGACGTCATCGGCGATCTCCAGGTTACAATGAACCTCCTGAACGTCATCCAGGTCCTCGAGGGTGTCGATGACGCGCATCACACGAAGTGTTTCCTTTTCATCAAGTCTCACGGTGCCCTTAGGCACCATTGTCAGTCGAGCCGCCTTGGTGGGGATACCAGCGGCGTCCAAAGCTTCCTGCACTGCAGCGAAGCGGCTCGGGTTGACGTAGATCTCGATCAGGTCATCGCCAAACTCGACGTCCTCGGCGCCTGCTTCTACGACGATATCGAAGACCTCTTCCTGGTCCACAGCCTGAGAGCTGACAGCGACGTACCCTTTCCGCTCGAACTGCCATTGGACGGCGCCAGCCTCGGCAAGGCTCCCCCCATTCGCCGAGAAAGCGCTGCGGAGATCGGACGCCGTCCGATTTCTATTGTCCGTGACAGTGTGCACTAGCAGGGCGATACCATTTGAGGCATATCCTTCGTAGACGATCTCTTCCAAGTCCGCGCCCTCGAGTTCACCGGTGCCACGCTTGATGGCACGCTCGATGTTCTCCTTGGGCATATTTGCGTCCTTGGCTTTGTCAATAGCCAGACGCAGCTGAATGTTGAACTCCGGATCGCCGCCGCCCTGTCGCGCTGCTACGGTGATCTCACGGACCAACTTGGTGAAGAGCTTGGCCCGTCGGCGGTCTTCCTTCTTCTTTTGGTGCTTGATATTAGCCCAGTGGCTGTGACCGGACATACCTCACACCCCCCATTCCAGTTTCTTTCTTACTCATCATCGCCAACAATATTGTAGCCGATATCGTTGAGATCTGCAATCAAAGCTCCTTGGCCGACGGTCGTGGGGGAGGGCTTTGCAGTCTTCTTTGAGGGGTGTAGAATACGATCGGCCTGTCACGTGGGGAAGGAGATTATCGAAATGGCAATCTATCTTGACTCCGCATCTCGCGACGACGCTCGTCGGGCGGTAGAATTAGGGTTCATCGCCGGTGTCACGACCAACCCTAAGCTTTTGGCTCGTGTTGACCAGCCTGCCGGACGCCTCATACCAGAACTCTGCGATGTGCTGGACGATGGCGTCGTATTCTACCAGCTCACAGCCGCCACCGTCGAGGAGCGCAAGAAGGAAGCTTACCGCATGGCCGGACTGCGACCAGGCCGCGTGGACTTGAAGATCCCTTGCACTACCGAGAACCTGGCTCTGCTGCCGGGCTTGGTCGGGGACGGACTCACATGTGCCGTCACCGCTGTCTTCAGTGCCCACCAGGCACTAATGGCCTGCGAGCTTGGGGCCCACTACGTTCTGCCCTACGTGAACCGGGCTACGCGTCAGTTGGGTGACGGAATAGCGCTGGTGGGCGAGATCGCAGACGTCATCAAAGCCGCCGGTGCTTCGACCGAGATTCTAGCCGCCAGCTTTCGTAACCTGACCGAGGTGGTGGAGGCGACTCGAGCCGGTGCGGATCACGTGACGATCTCGTTTGATCTGTTGAAAGCCATGGGCAATCATCCCCTCTCAGACCGGGCCATCGACGAGTTCGCCACGTTCGTCTGAGGTCGCGCGGGAGGTCTCGCTATCTGAGGAGGGGAGTCCGCGTCCAGCTGTTCTGCCTGTGCAGACGCTGTTCCTGGCCGCCTTGAAAGCCGGACCCGACCCACATCTGCGGTGGAGCGTTACGTCTTCCGCCGCCGTTCTCCTACTTCTTCGACGTATTCCAGTGACTGGTGGCGGAAGTAGGTGTCGTAGAGCTTCGCGTAATGCCCGCCTTGAGCCATCAATGTGTCGTGGTCCCCCTCCTCAATGATACGCCCGTCCTCCAGGACGATGATGCGATCCACCGTCCGTACCGTCGAGAGCCGGTGGGCGATCAAGATTGACGTGCTGTGTTGGAGAATCAGGTCGATCGCCTCCTGGATTTGCATCTCGGTGAAGGGGTCTACGCTGGCCGTGGCCTCATCAAGGATGAAGATGGCTGGTTCCTGCGCCAGAACTCGCATCAGCGCCACCAATTGCCGCTGCCCCATGGAGAGCCTCCCTCCGCGTTCACCCACGTCGGTCTCCAGGCCCTCCGGCAGCGTATCCAGCCAGTCGCCTCCCCCAATGCGGTTTGCCATTGCCTCGATCTCCGCGTGGCTCATATCGGGGGCCGCGTAGCGGATATTCTCGGCCACCGTGCCTGAAAAGAGGAATGGGGACTGGGAGACGATGCCCAGCTGCGTTCGGTAGTCGTGTAAGTCAAACGCCCGGATATCCCGTCCGTCGATGAGAATCTGGCCTGTCTCGAATTCGTAGAAACGGGCAATCAACTTCGCGATGCTGCTCTTACCCGCACCCGTGTGCCCAACCAGCGCCACACTCTCGCCAGGAGCGATGTGAAGCGAGAAACCCTCCAGAACTTGCTCTTCCTCTGTGTAGCGGAAATCTACGTCGCGGAACCGAATCTCACCTTCCAGGGGCTCGACCGGTTGCTCTCTGGTCTGTCGCACCGACGCCTCGGCATCGATCAGGGCGAAGATGCGCTCGGATGCCGAGAGCCCTCCCTGGAGCTGGCTCCAGAAGGCGGCCACGTTGATCAGGGGAAACCAGAAGCGGTCTACAGAGCGCAGGAACAGATACCAGTTACCAACCGAGATTTCCTCGTCGATGGTATTCATTCCGCCCCAGTAAACGAGAATGGCAGTACCGACTCCCGAAAGGGCGTTGAGGACGGGAAACACCATCGACAGGGTCAGCCCTCGACGAAGGTTGACCGCGTACGATCGCTCGTTGACGTCACTGAACTCCTCGTAGATAGCTCCTTCCTGTCGGAAGATCTTGGCCACACCGATGCCGGTCACCGCCTCCTGAATCGCAGCGTTCACCTCGGCGAGTACCCGAAAACCCTCTCTGGTGACCCGACGCGCAACGCGCCGGAATCCCAATGCGAGGAGAATCACCAGCGGAGACATCAGTAACACCGCCAGCGTCAGTCTCCAGGAAATCTGGAATAGCCTCACGAGCAGGATCGCGACGAGGGTCAGCTGGCTCAACAGATCGGTGACCAGCTGGACCACATTGGCGAACTCTTCGGTGTCGGACGTGATGCGGCTGATGATGCGCCCTGAGCGGAACTCGTCGAAGAACGACATGTCGTGCTGGACGACGGCGTCGAACGCGTCTTTGCGCAGGGCCCGAACCACATCACCGATAATCCGGGCAGTGAGCCGGCGCCGCAGCCAGTTGCCGGCCCAGTTAAAGATGCCCGTGCCTACGACTGCAGCGCCGAGCACCAGGACCGGGCGCAGAGCTATGGAATCTACATCCTGGAGCAGGTCATCCAGCCCACGCGATATGATGAAGAGCTGCTCTGCGCCTACGAACGCTATGGCGATGATCACCACACCGATTACGAGCGCCCGCTTTGTGTGCGGGGCGAAATAGCGCACAATGCGTTGTAGCAGCTCTCGATCGCTGTACTCGCGATCGTAGGCTTCCCGATCTAGGCCATGGAATAAGGACATAGTTGCTGCTGGATCGTCGACGGCGGGAATGGGCTCACTGTCGGATCCCTGCTCCCCAAATAATCCTAACGGGTGCCGTACTCCTCCCGCTTGCCTGCTTCCTAATGCTCATACCGTGCGAAGATATTCCGGTAAGCCTGCGATTCCTGCATGAGCTGCTCATGCGTTCCTACCGCCGCCACGGTTCCCCTACGCATCGCAATGATGAGGTCAGCCCAGCGGATCTGCGATAACCGATGTGTGATGAGGAAAGTCGTTCGTCCCTTTGCAGCCTCTTCAATGGCTCGCTGGATGCGATCCTCCGTCTCGCTGTCGATGGCGCTGGTGGCGTCGTCCAGGATAAGGATGGCGGGCTCGGTAAGAAATGCGCGGGCGATTGCCAATCGCTGCGCCTGGCCGCCCGACAGCGTGGCTCCACGTTCGCCGATGACCGTCTGGTAGCCTTCTTCGAGCTCAGCGATGAATTCGTGTGCTTGAGCAGCCTTGGCTGCCTCGACAATCTCCTCGTGGTCAGCGTCTGGACAGCCGAAGGCGATATTATCCTCAATGGAACGCGAGAAAAGGAATATGTCCTGCTCAATGGTCGAGATTTGACGGCGAAGCGCCTCCAGGTTCCAGTCGCGCACGTCGACTCCGTCGATGAGGATGCGCCCCTCATCAACGTCGTACGTGCGGCTGATCAGCTTGGCCATGGTGCTCTTGCCCGACCCTGTCTGGCCGACGATCGCCACCGTCTGTCCAGGTTCGACACGGAAGCTGACATCGTCGAGGACGATGTTCCTGTCTTCGAGATAGCATTCCTCCCCCGGAGGGTTGTAACAGAACTCAACATCTTCGAACGTCACGCTTCCCTCCATCGGGGCCTCGTATCCTGCTACATTCTCGTCAAGCTCTGTCTGATAGTCGATCAACTGGAGGATGCGACGTGCGCTGGCAACCCCTGATGACACCCGCGAGTAGGCGAACTGAGCGGCGAAGGTTGGGAAGCCGAACATGAGCAACAGACCATTGAACGAGACGACGCTATCCAATTCGATCCCCCCGGACCGGAAGAGCAAGAGGCTGTGGAAGAACCCCAGGCCTTGCAGGAGGCCTAGCAGCAGCAGTGGAATGAAGAGCGCCTCAATGTCTCCCTGCTCAACATACGCGTCACGCCAATTCGTCGCTTCCTCCGTGAAGCGCTCACTCTCGAACTCCTCCTGAGCTGCTCCCTTGACCGTCTCGATGCCATCAATCGCCTCGGCCAGCGTCGTGTTCATCTCGCCGAATCTCTGACGAACACGCTCGGTCGCCGGTCGCAGTTGGTGCAGGTAACTGCGCACCGATAACACGTAAGCCAGAAGATACAGGAGGGGAGTCGCTATGAGCTGCGGATGGATGGAGGGGGCAATGATCAGGGGCATTAACAAGAAGTTGGCCGAGCCAATGACGAGGTTGACGCCAGGGTTGAACATCAAGTTCACCTGACGCACATCGTTCGTGGCCCGCGCCATCAGGTCGCCCGTTGGGTGCATATCGTGAAAGGACATGCTCTTGCCGATGAGGCTGGCGTACAACTCGTCGCGGATGTCCCGTTCCAGACGCTGGCCCAGCACCTCGCTCGACCAGTTCCGCATGAGCTGCAGGACAATGCCTCGAAAAAGCTGTGACCCGGCAACCAGAGCTGCTGCTATCGTCAGGCCCCGCAGGTCCGCCGGCACTGCTGTCACGGCCTCGACGGCGCGGCCGATGAGGAGCTGCATCGCCGCTGCCAACGCTGCGTTCCCCGCAGCACCAAACAGCATGCCGGCGATGAAGACCTTATGGCGCTTGACGTGCGATAGAATCCACCGGACCGGCCCGCGTCGGTCAGATTCCCATTCCCGAGAGACTTCGAATTCGCTGATACTCATCGTATCTTAGGCACACTAAGAGCCACCCTTCGTAAACGCGGGTGGCCCAGGCAGGCTCGGATCACTTTACCAGCGTCAGCGCAGGAGCCAGGCACGGAGGCAAGTGATGACTCGACCGAGCTCTTGCTTGCAGGTCAGACCCAGAGCCGGTCGATGTCTGTCTCACGCACTGCTCTTGCCGCAATATCCTGAAAGATGGTCTCCCCTGAAGCGATGCGTAGTTTACCGGCAAACGATGATTCTGTCAACACCTTCGAAGCCTGCAATGATTGTTGCGAGGAGCGCCTGGGCCGTGGCAGAGGCGGGAACGGGCTCAGTTCTTTCCGCATCCTGCTTAGTGCACGTTCCCGGTGTACGCTTGCATCTCCAAATAGATGACCTTGGGCTCGAAATCTGTGGTGACGAATGTGTAGTGGTCCTGATACGTGTACGTCGGCGCAGGGTAGCGGAAAGCCCACATGGCTACGCACTTGCACCACGGCCAGTGCTGCCGGGACCACTCGTAGGCGCGAATCGTATAGTCAATGCGCTGTGCCGGGCTGACACCCCCCGTCCGGCGCGGATGGTCGTTCCATCCTGCCTCGGTGACGTAGATCGGCTTGGTCTTATCTCCATGGGCGACCATGATCTCGCGCAGCAATTCGACGCGCCGAAAGTTGATCGTGTCCGATGCCGGCGCCTCCTCCGGTGGGGAGCCCTGACCGTAGGCATGAGCGGCCAGCGCGTCAAAGTAAGGGCTCGCGCCGGCCTCATATAGGCGTCTGAGGTAGGTCAGGTCGCTCATACCGGCGGCACTGTCCTTGGGTTCCAACGTCGGGGCCAGGGCCCCGGCCAGGACAATCACGCGGGGGTTGGCGGCGTGGGCACGAGGATAGACCTCGCGCAGCAGCTCCGCGTATCCCTCTGGGTCCACAGGCCGATACCCCCACTCGAAGCTGAGGTTCGGTTCATTCCAGATGATGACGTGATCGACGCGCCCCCGATAGCGCCCGAGGAAGTTGGCCACGAAGTCGGCGAAGTCGTCGTAGTGTTCAGCGTCCAGGTACGTCAGCGTTGCTCCCTCCTCAACGTCGGAGTCGGACGCTCTTGGTCGAGCCCAGCTTGGCACCCAACCCAGCCGGGCGATTACCCGGAGCCCTTGGTTCTCCGCGTACTTGATCACCGTGTCGCTATGGCCCCACGCAAACTCGTCCTCTTTCGGCTCAATATAGGGCCAGGGGAAGTACTCGACTACCCAGGGGGCACCCATCTCACGTACCATGCGCAGCGTGCGCTGAATCTTCCATACCTCCACTTCGTCGGTCAGGCGCGTGTGGACGCCAACGATGGGGTTCGTTGTGTCGACTTGCTGGGGCGGATCGGGAATGACGAGGACGTGAGGCGGGCGTATAGCCCTCAAGATGAAGAGGACCACCGCCAGTCGGAGGAGGTCCCTCGGCCGCACGCGATGGAGCCAGGCCAGGGCTTCCTTTCGGAGGGGGAGGGAGGCGGTCTTAGCGCATTCCCAAGGGTTCATAATCTGGGGCTTGGAACTGGCGAGGAAAAGAAGAGGAGGGAAGCGTCGCTTCCCTCCATACAATGCCTCCAGCTCCTCGGGGAGGATTTGAACCTCCAACCTACCGGTTAACAGCCGGCCGCTCTACCCTTGAGCTACCGAGGATCGTCTTGTGCCTCATATTATACGTCGAAGCGGTCGCCTGTCAAGTTTTCGCTTGCCCGAGACTGGCCAGGTGGTATATTGCCTGCGGTGGTTGGCAATGCCCTGCCGCATCAGCCCTGATGCTCTCACACGACCGACAGGAATGGTATCGTCGACGCTATAGCGAGATCCGGCCCGGCTGGCGCCCGAGTAGCCACGTCTACCAGGATCTGGTGGCCAGAAACCTGGACCCTGGGACCCGAGCGCTTGACCTGGGGTGTGGTCGCGGCGGTGTGATGGAGCGGCTCCATTCTCGAGCTGACCTCGTGATCGGTCTCGATCCCGACTCGCAGTCACTGCGCCAGCACCGCACCTCCGCGCTTCCCCTCTCGTGCGGAATGGCAGAGGCGTTGCCTTACGCTGATGACGCCTTCAATCTGGTATCCTGCTCCTGGGTGTTGGAGCACCTGGTGACCCCCGCCCGGGCCTTCGCGGAGGTGGCGCGAGTGCTCACCCCTGGCGGACGCTTCGTTTTCCTCACGCCCAATCGGCTGCACCCGCTGCTGATGACCAACCGCATTCTACGCTGGACTCAAGGCCGGCTGGTGGATTGGCTCTACGGGCGCACTGAGCCGGACATCTTTCCCGCTTATTACCGCGCCAACTCGGCCGCAGAGATTGAACGTCTGGCCCGCACGGCTGGAATGGAGCGGGTCTCACTTCGGTTCATTGGCGATCCCACTTATCTGGCGTTCAACGAACCCCTGTTTCGACTTGCCTGTCTTCTGGAAAGAGTCGTGCCGCGTCAAATGAGGGTACATCTGGTGGGCGAGTATGCCGTCGTCCAGCCTCTGTGCTAGGCCGGGGAAGCGCCGTGCAGGGTGCCCTACCTCCATAGATTCCTGGCGCGTGCACCAAAGAGCCGTCAGGGGTAGCGCGTTCGAGGGCAGGCGCCGCCGACGTGGTCTGGTGAGGTCGCTTCATCTGGCTCGCTCCTGGGGCCGGCACTCGATTTCCTTGCCTTTGGTCTCTCATCGCGCTACAATGTGTTCGACGCAGCCTGAAGTGGACGAGTGAGAAACAGATATGGTCGAGTTTTCCGAGCGCATCCAGAACCAAGTCGAGTCTCTGCCCCATAAGCCGGGCGTCTATTTGATGCGCGACGTCAATGAGGACGTCATCTACATCGGCAAGACAATTGACCTACGCGACCGCGTGCGCTCGTATCTCCACACCTCCGCCCAAGAGCATCCGAAGACGCGCGCTCTCGTGGGCGAGATCGACAACCTCGAGTTCATCGTCACCGATTCCGAGCTGGAGGCACTCATCCTCGAGGCCAATCTCATCAAGAAGCACCGTCCACGCTACAACGTACGCTTCAAAGATGACAAACGGTATCCCTACATCAAGATAACGCTATCTGCTCCCTATCCCAAGGTCACGATTACGCGTCGCATAGAGCAGGACGGAAGCCGCTACTTCGGCCCTTATACCTCCTCCTCGGCTGTGCATGAGACCCTTGACCTCCTGCGCAAGTCATTTCCGTATGTGACCTGCAATCGCGATATCACTGGCGAGGATGAGCGCCCCTGTCTCTACTATGAGATCAAACGCTGTCTCGGGCCGTGCATCGGTGCGGTGTCGAAGGCGGAGTACCGAACGATGATCGACAATCTTGTCCGCTTCCTTGAGGGCCGTGGCGAGCAGGTGATTGCCGATCTGGAGGAGCGGATGCGTGACGCTGCCGATAGCTGGGACTATGAGCAAGCGGCCTCCCTTCGTGACCAGCTCCGGGCTGTGCAGAGTATCGTCAGGCAGCAGAGGGTTGTCTCTGTGGCTGGCACTGACCAGGACGTGATCGCCTTTGCCCGTGAAGAGGACGATGCTTGTGCCCAGGTGTTCTTCATTCGCGGCGGAAAGCTTCTCGGGCGCGAGTACTTCGTACTGGAGGGCGCACGCGAAGAGGACGATCGCCAGGTCATGAGTGCCTTTCTCAAGCAGTTCTATGAGGAGGCGGCCTACGTTCCGCCGGAGGTCTTGTTGCCCAAGCAGATCGACGAGGCGCTGATCATTGAGCGATGGCTGAGGCGGAAACGCGGCGACACGGTGACCCTGTGTGTGCCTCGTGGAGGCAAGAAGCGAGAGTTGGTGAGGATGGCAGCTGAGAACGCTGCCGAGACGTTGGCAGCCTTGCGTGTTCAGTGGCAGGCTGATGCTCATAAGCAGGAGCAAGCTCTCCTTGAGCTTGAAGAGACCCTGGAGTTGCCGAGGACCCCCGCTCGCATCGAGTGCTACGACATCTCGACGATCCGGGGAGCTGAAACCACGGGCAGTATGGTCGTGTTTGTCCAGGGTGTCCCGCGGAAATCACACTACCGCCGGTTTAACGTTCGTGGCGTCGACGGGCAGGACGACTACGCCGGTATGCGTGACGTGTTGGATCGCCGCTTCCGCCGCTGGCAGATTGCTCAGTCAGAAGAGATGCTTGGGACTCGGGACATCGAGGGTTGGGCGAAGCTGCCAGATCTGATCCTTGTGGACGGGGGCAAAGGACAGCTGGGAGTGGCCGTCGATGTGCTGGAGTCGTACGACCTGCTGGATACGGTGCCGGTCGCTGCCCTCGCCAAGCGGCGGGAGGAGATCTTCCTCCCTGGGCGATCCCAGCCGGTCCTGCTGCCTCGTCGTTCACCGGGTCTCTTCTTGGTGCAGCGGGTGCGAGATGAGGCGCATCGCTTCGCCGTCGCACATCATCGCGTACGCCGGCGGAAGGCAGGCTTGACCTCTCAACTTGAGAGTCTCCCCGGTGTCGGGCCTGCCCGCCGGAAGGCGCTTCTTCAGAGGTTCGGATCTATCGAGGCGATACGTGCGGCTAGCCTGGAGGAGCTTGACGCTGTACCAGGCCTTCCTCAATCCGTCGCCAAGACGATCAAGGATCGGCTCTAGGTCGAGTTGCCATCGAAGGCTTATCCCCTCGCCCAATCCGCCGCTGCGTGTGTCGGACCCCTTGGCGTGACAATCTCCGATCCACAGTCGACTGGGTTCCTGCTCTGCGTGTAGAGGGTTATCGGACGTGAAGGCACTGTCCCTGGAGTGCTCCCCGTCTCTGTCTCGGGCAGGGGAGCGGCGAGGGATTTTCCAGCATGTGTGCCTGCCTGCTCGGTTGCGATATCCTCGCATCGGTGCGAGCGGTGTGTCCTCCGGCGCGGGATCGATTGTCAGTTCCGATAGTTTATGATATAATAGCGACGCTGACGAGAGGTGTGTTGCCCTATGTTGCGCGCATTGCCGAACGGCTTTGGTCTCTCGAGAGTCATCGCGAACTCCAGGTGCGAATTCAAGTGGGCGTGTGGGCGTGAACGTGCGCTTGATGCCGGAATTCAAACGAGCTCGACCGGCCGGAACCTGTGGATATCCGGACGGTCGTTCTAACGAATTCTAGCGGGACATTTCTCGACCTCAGAGGATGTGAGGTCTGATCTGAGAGTCGTTCTCAGTTCGAGTTACTGACGTTCCTAATTCGGACTTGGTTTGGCCAAGACCAGAGCATGGTTTGCGGCTGACCAAGTCTGTGTGTTTATGTTGTTGAATATGGTGGTTGAGAAGAAGCGACGAGAAGCCAGAGAACTCCGGCGCGAATTGGACGAGCTGCGAGAGCAGATCGTGGCGCTGGAGGCGGCCGTTGCCGAAAAGCCCGACTACGGCATGGGCAAGGGGGATCCGTCTATCACGAGATGGGAGCTTGACCACGCCATGTTGGGTGAGCTCAAGGAGCGTGCCGCGAGTCTCGAACGGCAGCTATCTCGGATCAGTCAGGGAACTTACGGCATCTGCGAACGCTGCGGCAAGCCAATCGATCCTGACCGATTGGCAGTCTTGCCGGATACCGATCTATGTATCGAGTGCGCCCGGTCCGGTGGTGCCTAGCTGCCTGGGGTCGGGCCGTGCTGTCCGTACGGTAGCCAATTAGAGCCAGAAGGAGGTGATAGGGGTTGACGAAGGTTGAACTACGACCAGGAGAGTCTCAGCGCAGCTTGCTCAAGCGATTCCGAAAGAAGGTGGCCCGGTCGCGGATCCTGAGCACCGTGAAGAAGAAGCGATACTTCGTTCCAGACAGTGAGAAGAAGCGCATTGCTCGGCGGAAAGCAATTCGTCGTGAGCGGAAGCGTCGGCAGAAGGAAGAAGAACGCTACGGGTACTAGCTCAATGGATCGACCGCGCAGCGACAGGCAAGAGCAGCTTTCGGCGTTGATTGAGGAAGACTACGACTACACGGTTCCAAAGCCTGGCGAAATCTGTGAGGCGGTTATCCTGTTTGTTGGCGAGGACGAGGTGATCGTCGACCTCGGGGTGAAGCGGGACGGGATTGTCCCGCGCAAAGATCTGCAGTCGCTCGACGACGGGTACCGCGACGGCCTCCGGGTTGGAGACTGCGTGCCCGTCCGCGTCGGCGATGCCGGCGCGAGCGGGGATGGCATCATGGTCTCTCTGAGCCAGGGACTGGCCCAGCAAGATTGGCTGCGGGCAGAGGAACTCCTCGAGAATGGAGGGGTTTGCGAGGCTGAGGTGATAGACGTGAATAGCGGGGGTGTGCTTGTCTCGTTCGGACGGGTACGCGGCTTTGTGCCGAACTCGCATCTGTCCTCGGTTCCACCGGGAGTGCGTGGCCCGCGTCTTCTGGAGGCAAAATCCGACCTGGTGGGGAGTAAGCTGACCCTAACCGTATTGGAGGTAGAGCAGTGGCGAAGCCGCCTGGTACTGTCGGAGCGTGCTGCGAATCAGCGTCGCCGTCAGAGACTACTGGATGAGCTTAAGGAAGGCGACGTGCGCAGTGGCGTGGTGCGCAATTTGGTGGATTACGGCGCCTTTGTGGATCTGGGCGGCGTCGACGGCCTGATCCATATTTCGGAGCTGGACTGGACGCACCTGGACCATCCCGGTGACGTGCTAACCGTCGGCGATCAGGTGAAGGTGCAGATTCTGAGCGTCGATCGGGAGCGTGAGCGTATCGAACTGAGCCGAAAGCGTCTCTTGCCCGATCCATGGCCTGCAGTGGTCGGAGAACTGGAGGTAGATCAGGTCGTCGAAGGTCAGGTGACCAACGTCGTCGATTTTGGTGCCTTTGTCGACGTGGGGGAGGGGGTAGAGGGCTTGGTCCATACCTCCGAGATGCCCGATGGGAAGGCGACCTGCGCAAGACTGACTCGGAAGACACCGATCAGGGTGCGCGTGTTGAGCATTGACCCCTCAAAGCGACGCCTTGGCCTCAGTCTGCGTGGGGTTCCGAGCGCCACTTCCTCTCGCGAGGAGGCAGTGGATGCGTCAGTCGGGTAGGGCGTGAGGCATCTCGAGAAGGGTCCTCCATGGGGGACACGCTCAAGATCATCGTGTGCCAGCGCTGTGGGCGAGGGTTTGTACTGACCGCTACCTACCGCAGTTTCCTGGTGCGGTGGGGCAGGCAGGTGATCGTGCCAGTCGTGTGTCCAACTTGCTTCCTGGAAGCAGGGCCGTTGCCGAAGGAACGCGGAGAGGTCAAATGGTTCAGCCCGCGCAAGCACTACGGCTTCATTACCAGCGAAGAGGATGGGGACGTCTTCTTCCACCAGCAGCAACTTCTTGAGGATAGGGGGGTCACTCCGCAGGAGGGGCAGCTGGCTCGCTTCCATATGGGATACTCGCCGAAAGGTCCTGAGGCCCTCAATGTCGAGATCGTGGAGTAGATATGTCTTCCTATCGGATTCGGCTGCGTGAGATAAGGCTGGCGACGGACGGCACCGACGACGTGGCTCTGTTCGATGTCACCCGGGAGGAAGATGGTGAGACGTGGGTTTTGCCCGCTCTCTTGTCGCCCCTCTTCCGATTGGTGCGAATGTCAGCGAGCGCCTCTTCCGATAGGCGACGAGATATGGTCGCCGGGTTAGGAGCTCGGGCTATTGCGGAGCGACTGGGCCACGGCGTGGACCCGTCTGAGGTGGAGGCTCTGTTGTTTGCCTTGGACTACCCGGGCGCTCCCGGCGATCCTGAGCCGCTCTCATCCTACGAGCAGGCGACTATTGAAGTGGAGGAGAATCCAAGCAACTAGGATCGAAGCAAAAAGGAGACGAAGTAAAGTGTCTGATCGAGTAACAGGAAATATCAAGTGGTTCGATCATCAGAAGCGGTACGGTTTCATCAGGCGTAACGACGGGAAGCCAGACGTTTTCGTCCACATGAACGACTTCCGAGACCGCATGGACGCCTATTGGCTGCGACGAGGCGACACTGTCGAGTTCGCAGTCGAGCAAGCCGATAAGGGCCCTCGAGCGCAAGAGGTCGTTGTCGTTCATTCGTAGGCGTTAGCTCTCGGGTGACCGTAACGCAGCAGCCGGCACAGGCGAATGTGCTGGCGTAGAAAACCGAATACGCAGGTCTCTGGCTCACAGCTGAGGGGTCGATCACCGACGAATTGGTCTACAGACCACACTGATGGGAATCTTCTTCCAGAGCGTCATTGTCTGTTGTCCGCTCAGTCCCCTGTCGTGAGCAATCTCTTGGCCCCGTAAACGCACATTAAGAGGGATACGGATTGCCCCGCTGAAGAGAAGAGTCGGTCACGATGCGAGAACGAGCACCGTGTGGCGACAGTCCTGGCTGAGCGGGGATGGGGGGCAAATCGTTCTCATAGATCCGGTCATTCCTTATTATCGAGCCATCATTGCGCCGTAGTTGCCCTTTTCTAGAGCGTCGGGACCGAGACGGAGTAAGACAGGTAGGAGGAGGCGAGATGTTTAATACGGGTGATGCGATTGTCCATCCTACTCGCGGCGTCGGCGTGGTGGTTGACATCCAAGAACGAGAGTGGCAGGGAACGAATAGTCAGTACTATCAGATTGAACTCCTGGGTCGTGAACCGAGCCTCAAGCTAATGATCCCGATCGAGGAGGCGGACGAGCTGGGAATTCGGCGGGCGATTCAGCAGTCGGAGGTAGAACAGGTGTGGCGCGTGTTGCAGTCGGAACCAGTCGAGCTACCGAAGAACCATAAGACACGCCATAAGTTGCTAAGAGAAAAACTTCACGCCGGAGACGTCTTTCAGGTCGCTGAGGTACTGAGAGATCTCACTTGGCGACAGAAGGAAGAAGATCACCTGACGACGCGGGGTAAGCGCATTTACAAGGAAGCCCTGATGTTCTTGGCTGGAGAGATTGCCGCTGCACAGGGAATCGATGTCGCAGAGGCGAAGACGCAGATCAGGGAGAGGCTGAGGGCAATCCTGTCACCGTAGATTCAGTCTGAGGTGGCGCGAGCAACAGGACCCGCCGTGACCTCTCAGCGGGTCCTCG
>CAYMHT010000058.1:2635-15840 GCA_964390305.1 uncultured Anaerolineales bacterium | reverse complement strand
CCGCGGGACCCGCCGCCAAATCCCCCTCTGCCGCCCCCCGACGACGATTCCTCCAGGATGTCGCCCAGCACCCTCATCGTGGTCGTCCCCGCCTTCCAGGACAGCTTCGTCGCGGTACCCGCACCCTTCACAACCACCTCAAAGGGGGACTCGACACCGTCCACCTCGCCGACCGCCGTGTTCAGCACCGAGCTCAGCGACCGGCTCGCCTGGTTGAGGCTGCGGCTGAGCCTGTCCGAGAGCCCCTGGAGCGAGACGTCGGCACCCGCTGGACGCTCTGCCAGGGAGGGACGCACTTTCGCCGATCGTGGCGCCTCCGTCTCCGGTTGCGGCGGCGCGAGCTCCCGTGTGACGCGATCCCGGAGACGCCCGCCCTGGACCTTCCCCACCGTAGGGCCGACGTTCACGGGGACGGGGACCATCCAGATTGGGACTCGCGCGTCCATGTCCGCCGCCTGGCGCAGCACGACCTCCTCCACGTCCAGGGCCACCGCGTACGGGAAGTGGAGGTCGAGCACGGCCTGGGCGCTCTCCAGGTCCCCGAACTGCTTCAGGTTCTTCAGGTAGCGTCGGAAGGCCCGCCAGCGCGCCGCCTCCTCGATGCCCAGCGTCGTCCGCTGCGGCATCCAACGGCTGACGGCGATCAGCATCAGTCCCACCACGGCCAGCCCCACCGGCGGCGCGCACGCCGGCCACCCCAGGGCCGTCATGCCACACAGCCCCACCAGCCCCAGTGCACCTGCGGCGATGACCACGATCTCCCCCGCCCATCTCCACCGGCGGCGCGCGGTCTCCGGGAGGACCGAGAAGTACTGCGACGCCACCTCTCCCATCTCCTCATAGATCATGGGGAGGGCGCCTGTGAACGCCCGCTCGATCCTGGAGAACGGGACCGCCTGACTCTCCGGCCCCGCTTCCCTGCCATCTCCACCGGTGACCTCTCGGATGCGCTTAACCAGGACGTTGAACAGCGTCCGCTCGTGCTTGGTCAGATTGACTTCCTCACCCCCGCTCGTCCGCACGGTCTCGCCCTCACCGATCTCCCGTGTCCAGTTCAGCTGAACGGTGAAGTCTTCCTTCTGCAGATCGACGCTGATCAGGCCCAGGGTGGCCAGGCGCAGCAGATCGGCCAGCACACCTTTCACCGTCGGCCTCTCGTCGACCAGGTACGCCACGATCCCCGGCGGCAAGTCCGAAGGCGGCTTGGTCAGGTACGCCGCCACCGGGGGCGCCGCTCGATCGCGCCCCCACACGTACCAGGCCGCGATGACGCCGGCGAGGCCGACCACGGGGAACAGGCAGCCCAGGGCACCCAGGCCGACCTGCCAGCGGGCGCGGCTGACGGCCTCCGCTCGTTCCGCCTCGATGCGCGCCTGTTGCCTCTCCAGCTGGGTCTCCAGCTCGGCCTGCCACGCCGGCTTCTGAGCCGCGGTGGCGTCCGCCGGCATGCGGATGCTCACCGCCCACGGCTCCCCCTCCGGCACGGGCCCGTCGTGCGTCACCCGCACGGCCCCGTCGGGCTGGAGCGACGTCGCCCCACCGGAAACGCTCACGTCGTCGGGGCTCAACCCCTCCGGCAGGTACAAGTCCACCCTCGCTGAGCGGACCGGCGCCTCTCGGTCCGCGAACACCGCCGTCCAATCGATCTCCTGGGTCTCGGACAGGACACGCACCGCGCCGATGACCGTGTAGCTCAGCTCGAACGCGTCGCTCTCGCCCGACTCCAGCGCCGGGAAGGCCCACTCTACCAGTGTCGAGCCCACCCGATCCTCCTGGATGATCACTTGACGACCATCGTACGAAACCCAGTCACCCTTGGGCGGCCTCTCCTCCACCACGTAACAGTGCTCGCAGGGGGTGCTGCTGAGCTCGAAGGCCCGCCCTGCGGAGCGGACTTCGATGTCCGTGATCTGATCCAGATACAGCCAGGGGATGCTCCGATAACCGTGGTAGACTACTCCCTCATCGACCTCCAGGGTCTGCTCTTCGGTCACGAGAAGGAGCCCGTCGGAGGTGAGGGTCAGATCGACGTCGAACGAGTCCCAGACGTAGGCCGCCTGACGCTCGTCGATCTGACGCTGCCAGGAGGGGACACTGGCGCTGGTCAAGCCGTGCGGGAAACCGACGGTCACCTCGAACGCGACGCCGTCGGGGATGGCTGCCCGCGACTCGAACACGACGCTCTGTCCGTCCGGGATCTCCACCCGGGCGTCCACGCCCTGGGCATCGATGGTCAGATCGCTCCTATCAACGGGGGCTGGAAGGTGCACCGTCACCCGACTCGCTTCCGCGGGGATGCCGCTTCGATCCGCCGGCACGGCTTTCCACGAGAGGATGTCCTGCTCGGGGTAGACCCATAGGCCACCCAGCACTCGATACTCCACGGTGAAGGTCCGCACCTCGGTCCCGCTGGTCGGCTCGTACTCCCATTCAACCCGGATGGCGTCGAATTGACGCTGCGCTGTGAACGTCCCGGGGCCGGAGCCGAATTCCTCATAGACCCGAGCGCCCTCCCGCACCCGGACGTCGACGATGTCGGTGACGAAGTCGAGAGGGATCTCGGCGAACCCGGTGCGGAACTCCCCCTCGAAGCGCAGCTGGTACGTCTCGGCCACGTGCAACGTCCCGTCGCGCTGCACGTCGATGTCGACGTCGTAGCGCTCATACGCAACGCTTCTCTGCGGCTGAGGCGCTGCGCCCACGCTCAGCAGCGCCGCGAACACCAGCAGGCAAACCAACCATCGTCTGTCCATCGCCCTGTCCTCCATCTAGGGCGCCAGCACCAGGCGCCACGAGCCTGCAAACGGCTCTCCGTCCTCTTCAACCGAGCAGTCTTCGAGCCGCAGGCCGGTCACCAGCGGCATTCCCGACTCGACGACGCTTACTGTGTAGGTCACGTCGGGGGCCGCCCTGAAGTCGACGTACCCTGGCCCTCGACCTGGCTTGAGCCCCGTCATGGCCCGATCCGCCCCGTCTGACCACCTCAGCCACACCTCGATACCAGGCACGCCCTCGCCGGTCTCGTCGAGGACGACGACCTCGATGTGCGGGGCCTGCTCACGCTCGCACAGGGGCTCTTTCTCGACCAGGCGAAGGCGCCTCACAAAGGGCGGCGTGGGTGACGGGGTGAGAGTCGCTGAAGGCGTAAGCGTGGGCGATGGCGTGACCGTGTGCATCGGCGTCGGCGATGGCGTCCGGGTGGGCGTCGGCGTGGGAGACGGTTCGTCGGTCGGCGTTCGCGTCGGCGGCGCCGATACCGTGACGGCCGCATAGATCGACATCGCCGGCGTCTTCACATCGACCGCTTCGGCCAGCGTCGTCAGCCGGCGCAGCGTATCCGAAGAGCGTCCGCCAGCCGCGTACGCCTCAATCAGGGCCGTCAGCGCCCGACCCACGTCACCCCGCTCCAGTCCCTCCAGGCGCGCCCGGGCACGGTCCAGATCGCCATCGACCACGTAGGAGAGCGCCGCCAGGCGCACCCACTCATCTCGATGATCCGAACGAAGCACCGCCGGGTACGCGTTGGTCAGTTTTACGGGGTCGACGACCCAGCTGTAAACGAGGCCCAGGGCCAGACCCACCACGAGGCCAATGAGCAACGGAGCGTAGCGCAGACACGGACGCATGTCAGCTCCGCGGGTGAGGCGTCAAGCTCGGAGCGGGTGCATCGAGGGCCGAGGCCAGGCGGGCCAGGCGACGAATCTCCTCCTCGCTGCCACCTTCTTCGATGAGCCGATCGGCCAATTCGACCACAGGCGCGGCCGGGTCGTCGGGACTGAGGCAGGCCAGACGCTCGCGGGCCCATTCCCCGTCTCCCTCTAGCTCATACGCCGTGGCGATCATCAGAACGACCTCGTCACGGTAGTCCTGCCGCAGGGCGCTCAGGGGGGCGTTCGTGTACGTCACCGGCCAGAGCCACCAGCCGATGGCCACGCCCAAAGCTGCCCCTATCGCGACCCCGATCAGGGCCCAGCGGATCCACTGCCGCGGCGACTCGGTCATTCGTCCTGCCCTTCACGATGAGAAAACGCGGCGCTTCAGGGCGGTTGCCGCCCGTGGACGCCGCGAGGTGTGTCCCATGAGACAGTGCCGGAGGTGGGAATCGAACCCACATGGGTCAAAGCCCACACGATTTTGAGTCGCGCGCGTCTGCCTGTTCCGCCACTCCGGCCCGACACTCTAGAGTATACCAGGGAATACGGCTCGGGTCAACTTCTCCATCCCGCTGACGCCAATTGCCCCCCGCCGCGTTCCCACGTATAATGGAGTTTGATACGAGGACGACCGGCCTTCGAGCGAGCCTGTATACGGAGTTGACCAACTGCCTCGGCCGATCTCTCGACTGCGCTCCGGCGACGGGGCTGGGCCTGGCAGGAGACAGGAGGCATCCGCGTGGCGGACTACCGCATTCGTCAGCACCCCATCCTTCCAGTACACGAGCAGCCGACGTTCGAGTTTACGTGGGACGGACGCACGCTGACGGCCCGGGAGGGAGAGACCATCGCCTCGGCCCTCTTCGCCAACGGCGTGCGTACCTTTGGTCACCATCACAGGGACGAAGCCCCGCAGGGAATCTTCTGCGCCAACGGACAGTGTGCCCAGTGCCTGGTTATGGCGGACGGGCTGCCGGTGAAGTCCTGTATGACCCCTGTCCTCCCGGGCATGCGGGTGGAACCGATGGAGGGGAAACCCACGCTGCCCGATGTCGAGTCCGCGCCCGAGACCCAGCGCATCAACACGATCGACGTTGAGTGCCTGATCATCGGGGGCGGGCCGGCAGGGCTATCGGCCGCCATCGAGCTGGGAAAGGCCGGCGTACGCGCTCTGATTGTCGACGACAAACATCGCCTCGGAGGGAAGCTGGTGCTCCAGACGCACAAGTTCTTCGGCTCCATCGAGGCCTGCTACGCCGGCACTCGCGGTATCGACATCGCCCAGAAGCTGGAGCGGGAGGTGCGCGACTTCGAAAACGTGCAGGTCTGGCTCGACACCACCGCCCTGGCCGTCTTTTCGGACCGAAAAGTGGGGCTGCTCCGCGAGGGCCACTACGTCCTGGTCCGGCCGCAGGTTCTCCTGGCGGCAACGGGCGCGCGGGAGAAGTCGCTCGCCTTCCGCGGGAACACCTTGCCCGGCGTCTACGGCGCCGGGGCCTTTCAGACCCTGGTCAACCGCGACATGGTGAGGTCGGCTGACCGTCTCTTCATCGTCGGCGGTGGGAATGTGGGCCTGATCGCCGGCTACCACGCGCTCCAGGCCGGCATCAACGTCGTCGGTCTGTGCGAGGCTCTCCCGGAGTGCTCCGGCTACAAGGTTCACAAGGACAAGCTCGCCCGCCTGGGCGTGCCGATCTACACCTCTCACACGGTGCTGAGTGCCAATGGCGAGGATCAGGTCGAGTCGATCACCATCGCCGAGATCGATAACAACTGGGAACCCGTTCCGGACACGGAACGCACCTTCGACTGCGACACCATCCTGGTCGCCGTGGGACTCGATCCCGTCGACGAGTTCGTCACCAAGGCCAGGGAGTTCGGCCTCCCGGTCTACGCGGCGGGCGACGCCGAGGAGATCGCCGAGGCGTCGGCCGCGATGTTCACCGGTCGTATCCGCGGCCTGGAGATCGCCAAATCATTGGGCCGGGACGTCGGCGAGGTGCCGCCCGAGTGGCACCGCACCGCCGAGATCCTCAAGTCGGACCCCGGTGCTGTGGTAACCGAGGACATCCCCGAGAGGGAGAAGGGAGTGTTCCCCGTTCTACACTGCGCGCAGGAGATCCCGTGTAACCCATGCATCTCCGTCTGTCCTCAGGACTGTCTGACGATCGAGGAGGACGACATACGCGGGCTCCCCCAGTACGTGGGGGAGGGATGCATCGGCTGCGAGCAGTGCGTCGCCATCTGTCCTGGACTGGCCATCACCCTCGTTGACTATGACGACGGCCCCGAATATGCGACGGTCACCGTGCCCTACGAGTTCCCCCCCGAGACGATCGACGAGGGCGATACGGTCACCGTGTTGGACACCGAGGGGCTGGTCCTGGGCAACGTGGAGGTGGTGCGAGTTCGGCAGCCCCGCTTCGCAGATCGGGCGCTTCTCGTGCGGGTGAGAGCCCCCCGCGCCATCGCCAAGCGCATCGCCGGCATCCGCGTGCAGGACCCCTGGGTCTCAGAGCCCCTCGAAAGGGTCGTCGAGCGCACCCCCGACGACGAGGTCATCTGCCGCTGTGAGCGTGTGACGGCTGGCGAGATTCGCGACCTCATCCGCTCCGGTGTGCGAGACATGAACCACATCAAGGCAGTCACCCGGGCGGGCATGGGCGCCTGCGGCGGAAAGACGTGCGCCAATTTGATCAAGCGCCTCTTCCGCGAGGAGGGCGTCGACTTGGATGCCGTCAAAGAAGACACCCAGCGACCGCTGTTTATCGAGGTGCCGTTGGGCGTCTTCGCCGGCGTCGCTGCAGAGGAGCGACCGGCCGAGCGCGTACCCGCGACCCACGCCACCGACGTTCACGAGGGTGGGATGTAGATGAGAGCCAGTCGTAGCGCATGAGCGACAGCGATTCCCGGCCGCTCTACCTCGATCCCAATCTTCAGGTTGTCTTCGGCGTCACACTGATGGCGGTGCTCGGTGTCTCCAGCATCACCCCCGCTTTCCCTGAGATTGGACGTGTGTTCAATCTCTCGTCCCAGGCCGTCGGGAATCTGATCACCGCCTTCACCTTGCCCGGCGTCTTGTTGACGCCGCTTCTGGGCATCCTGGCCGACCGTTACAGTCGGAGGATAATCTTGATCCCGTCGCTGATAGTCTTTGCCTTGGCGGGAGGCGGTTGTGCGTTCGTCCGCAGTTTCAGCCTGCTGTTGGCCCTGCGCTTCGTCCAGGGGGTTGGAGCGGCCGCCTTGAACATCCTCTACATCACCCTCGTTGGTGATCTCTACGGTGGCGAGAGACGAACGACCGCGATGGGCTATAACACCAGCGTGCTCAGCGTCGGCACTGCCATCTACCCGGCCGTCGGTGGCGCTCTGGCGACGCTGGGATGGTATTATCCCTTCGCGCTCCCAATCCTGGCCATCCCCATCGCGCTGCTCGTCCTCCTCGCCCTGGAGAATCCCGAGCCGGAGGGGGAGCAGACACTCCATACTTACCTGCACCAGGCCTGGTCAAGCGTCCAACACGCCCAGGCGATCGCTCTCTTTCTACTGACCCTCATGACCTTCGTCATCATCTATGGCGCCTTCCTCACCTATCTGCCTTTCCGGATGGAGAACGCCTTTCAGGCCTCACCGTTCATGATCGGGATGACGATGTCCGGCACGTCCCTGGCCACCGCGGTTGCCTCATCTCAACTGGGCAGCCTGGCCAGGGGCTGGTCGGAGAAGAAGCTGCTCCAGATCGCGTGCGCCTTCTACGCTCTGGCGTTGCTGATGATCCCCGTCGCCCGAAGTCTTCTGCTGCTCTGGATCCCCGTCGTTCTGTTCGGCGTCGCACAGGGACTGAGCATTCCCAACCTGCAGACACTCCTGGCAAGCCTGGCGCCGATCGAACACCGCGGTGCGTTCATGTCCGTCAACGGCGTCGTCCTCCGTTTGGGGCAGACGGTCGGTCCACCCTTGATGGGCGCGGTGGCCGCCGCGGGGGGAACTGTCGCCACCTTCTACACCGGTGCTGCCATAGCGGCAGCTATGCTGGTACTTACCGCAACAAGCATAAACAAGAGGAGAGAGGCAAAATGACAGCCGACGTTCAGACACTCTTGGACACCTTCGCCGCCCTGCAGGAGAAGGCAAACGTGAACGCCTGCTTCGGCGAGCCGGTGACGGTCGAGGGGCGCACCGTCATCCCCGTCGCCAAGGTCAGCTACGGCTTTGGCATGGGAGCGGAGGAGGGACCGGCCTCCGAGGCACAGCCTGTGGAGGCAGAGAGTCGGGGTCCGTACGGTGGCGGTGTGAAGAGCTCGCCGCTTGCCGTCATCGAGGTGACCCAGGAGGGCACAGGCATAGAGCCCGTCATCGACGAGCAGAAAGTGGCGATGGTGGCACTGCTCGTCGGTGCCTGGAGCGTGTTCTGGCTGGCCCGCGTCCTGGCAGCGATCTTGGGCCGACGAGAATAGATCCGCCACGGCCTACGGATCGAGCCCTTCCGTCCGGTCAACTGCAAACCCGTCTCCCGAGAGGCGATCTTGCCAGCGGACGACCGCTCGTGGTATAATCTTGCGCAGACACCATAAGAGAGGAGCAAATGAGACCACCCGTCGACCCTATTCTGATTCACTTCACCGAGAATTGGGGCATCCACTGGTACGGCGTTCTGATTGTGAGCGGCGTCATGTTGGGTGCCCTCTACGCGGCGTGGCGAGCCAGCCGGAACGGCGACGATCCCGACCACGTCTGGAACGCCCTCACCATCGCCATCATCTTGGGCATTATCGGGGCCCGCCTGTATCACGTGTTCTCCGACCCCGAGGGGGGGATGGTAGGCTGGGACTACTACCGAACGCATCCCGTCGAGATCCTGTACATCTGGCAGGGTGGCCTTGGCATCTACGGCGCCATTGTGGGCGGTCTCCTGGGCGTCGCCCTCTATGCCTGGCGCGCCGGTCTGCGTCCGCTGAAGTGGCTGGATTACGGCGCCCCCGGTCTGGCCCTTGGCCAGGCCATCGGCCGCTGGGGCAACTTCGTCAACCAGGAGCTCTACGGGCCACCGACGGATCTCCCGTGGGGATTGAAGGTCGATCCCGAACACCGCATTGTGCCTTACAACAACCTCGAGCAGTACCCGCCGGATACCCTCTTCCATCCCACGTTCCTGTACGAGTCTCTCTGGTGCCTCCTCGTGTTCGGCGTTCTGGCCGTGATCGCACACAAGTACAAGGATCGGCTGAAGGAAGGCGACATCCTTCTCGGCTATCTGATCGGCTATCCCTTGGGCCGCTTCTTTCTTGAGTACCTCCGTCCCGACGCCTGGATGATCGGCCCCATCGCGGCTGCGCAGCTCTTCGCCATCATATGCGTGGTGGCCGCGAGCGCGCTCTTGATCGTCCGTCACACCGTCGCGAAGAGACCTGCGCCCGGCGAAGCGGCGCCGGAAGAGACCACGCCGGCCCTTGAGGCCAGTGAGGGTAAGGCAAGCTCAGGACTGGAGGCGGAGGAACAGTCGTGATTGCCCGATCCGGCCCGGTTCCCGCGCCTGTGACTGCCCGACGCGCCGCGTGCTCAGCGTGGCACGTGAGAGACTGATTGGGGGAGCCCAATGCCAATGGCATTGGGCTCTTTCTCTTTTTGGGACAAGAGGGAGAGGACCGATGACTGAACGAGAGGCACTCCATCGGTTGCAGCAACTCGACAGCGAGCGAGACGCCAAGCGAGACCGCCTGATCGAGATAGAAGCTGCGCTGAAGGACGACACCGCGCTTCGAGACGCACGCCAGGCCCTGGAGAAGGCGGAGAAGCGCGCTCGAGAATGGCTGATCAGACAGCGCGACCTCGAGCTGGAGATCGAGAGCCTCGCGGACAAGACCTCACGCTCCGAGAACCGGCTCTACGGCGGAAAGGTCAAGAACCCGAAGGAGCTCTCCGATCTTCAAGCGGAGGTCGCCTCTCTGAAGAAGCGGCGCCAGAGGCTGGAGGACACACTGCTGGAGGCCATGATCGAGCGGGAGGAGGCGGAAAAGACCCGCAGGGGGGCGCGTGTGCGCCTGGAGGAGGTCGAGTCCATCTGGTCGACGCGGCAGGCTGACCTCAAGGACGAGCGAGAGGCCTTGCAGCAGCGCCTGGAGGAGATTCAGCAGAAGCGCAGCACCATCGTGCCTCGCGTCGACGCCGACGTCCTGGCGACCTACGAGAAACTCCGCCGGACGAAGGGAGGCCAGGCCGTGGCTGGGGTGCGAGATGGTGCCTGCTCTGCATGCGGCGTCACCATCTCGCCCAGCGCCGAGTGGAAGCTGCGACACGGCGAGCTGATCCACTGCGACTCCTGTGACCGGATCATCGTCTCACTCTAGGCCCTGGTCGGAGACCGGTCAGAGATATACGCGCACCCCTGAACCACATAAAAACGTCATGACCTCCCGCACGGGAGGCCATGACAGCGAAAGGAGGGTAACCACCGAGAACCTTCGTTAGGTCTTCGGGGGACGGGAAACCCGTCCCTACAGTGATCTCATTCTAGCCCAGCGGAGCTCACCCGTCAATAGTACTATCGTACCATTTGCCACACTCTTTGAGAGCCCTCCGTTGCCCTCCCCGGTTCGATGGCGATTCTAGAGACGTGGCCCCCTCCACCGTGCTTGCCGACGCTCTCCGTCCACCTCGTCTTACCTGCCCCCGCGACCATCACCGGCAAGCCCTGGGTCGCAAACGCTCTCGAGCTCAGTAGGCGAGCGACAGGAGCAGCCTGCGCAGCAGCTGTTCGATGAACCACAGAATGAGCAGCGCCACCATGGGCGAGAAATCCAGCCCTCCGATGGTCGGTAGACTCCGGCGTATCGGCTCCAGAAGGGGTTCGGTAATCTGGATCAGAAACTGCATCGCCGGGTGATAGGGACTGACGTTGAACCAGGGAAGCAGCGCTCGAGCGATGATGGCAAAAGAGTAGAGTGTGAAGGCCAGACTGATGAGCTGCAATAGCGTGCGCATAGGTCTCCTGTGGTGACAAATCGGACGGGTTGCTCAATCGGCACAAGGATGGGCTGGGAACCAGCCCGCTCTATCCCCCTCCTCGCGGTCCAAAAACCGCCCGGCCGACACGCACCATCGTCGCTCCCTCCTCTATCGCCACCTCGAAGTCATTCGTCATGCCCATAGAGAGATGATGCCAATCGGCGGTGACGAAGCGCTCCCGCAGCGCATTGCGCAACAGACGCAGGCTGGCGAACAGCGGTCGGACCTCCTCGGGGTCGTCCACGTAGGGCGGCATCGTCATCAATCCTCGCACCTCCAGACCCGGCAGGCCCAGGATCTCCTCGACAGCCGCAAAGAAGCCCTTCTGGCGCGCCTCGTCCTCCTCCCAGTTCTCCAGTGCGAAGCCATACTTGGAGCTCTCACCGGACACGTTGCACTCGAGGAGCACCGGGAGCACGCGGTCAGCTTCTGCAGCGTAGCCGCTCAAGCGTCGAGCGATCTTGAGTCGATCGACAGAGTGGACGTAGTCATAGTGCTCTACCACCCGCCTCGCCTTCCGACTCTGGATGTGGCCGATCATGTGCCAGGTCGGAGGCTCCTCGGAGAGGTAGGGCTCGAGTGCCATGATCTTGCTGATGCCCTCACGCGCGCGGTTCTCACCGAAATGGCGCACACCGGCCTCGTAGGCGGCGAGAACCACGTCAGCCGAGAAGGTCTTCGTCACAGCAACCAGGGTGACCTCTCCGACATCGCGCCCGGAGCGCCGTGCCGCCTCCGCGATGCGTTCTCGTACGCCGGTCAGGTTGCCTTGAATGTCAGTCATGCTTCAATCCTATCACTACACCGAAACGCCCCGTCCGACCGCCTTCGGCCCGGTGTGAGAAGAACTCATCGACGCGGCACGACGTGCAGAGGCCCGCCTGCTCGATCCGCTCGACGCCGCTGGCACGGAGCTGTGCCTCGACAGCAGCGGGCAGGTCGGCGTGAAAGTGACCGTTCACAGAATGCACAGCCGCCGCCCCTGCTGGGCACGCGGACGCAATCTCCTCCGCGACGTCACTCCCCACCTCGTAGCAACAAGGACCTATCGTCGGCCCGATGCCAGCCCAGATATCACTCGGGCTAGAACCCAACCGCTCCCCCAGCGTCCGGATCGACGCACTCACCACGCCGGCGACCACGCCGCGCCAGCCGGCGTGCACCAGACTGATCGCGCGCCGCACCGGATCGAACAACAGCACCGGGGCACAGTCCGCGAAGCGCATCATCAGAGGCACGTCCGGCACGGCCGTCACCAGCGCGTCGGTCTGCGGACGAACGGTTCCACGTTGCCCGGCTCCGACCACATCCACCGTCGCCCCGTGGACCTGCCAGGGGCTGACGACCTGTCCCGGATCCAATCCTAACGGCCCCAAGGCCCGCTGGTGGTTCTCTTTGACCGCCGACAGGTCATCGCCGACCGTGTGACCCAGGTTGAGGGTGGCATAGGGTCCCCGGCTGACACCGCCGATGCGCGTCAGGACAGCATGGAGAACCCCGTGGGCGCCGTCCAAGTCCTCGAAGCGATATAGCACAACGCCATCCAGCTTGGCTCGCTTCATTGACGCGCTCTCACGTGTCTCGCGCCCACAGGCGGCCAATCACGTCGCCCTCGCACCGCATCCACGACCCCCCTCCCGAAAGACGGGGCGGGGACGGAGCGAGAACCTACGCCCACCCGAAGCGCCGCTCCAACGACGCTCGAATGTCGTCCATCGACTCCTGGACGTAGGGATAGGCCAGCCACACTGTCGCCCACCCGAAGAGCGTCCCGGTGATGAGACGCATCAACGGCGTGGTCTCGTAAGGGTTCAGAGAGGCCCCCGGGAATATGAGCGGCAGCGCGTACGAAAGAAACTGGTACCCGCCATCAAGGCCCATCGGTACGATGCCCAGTAGAATGTAGGCCCACCAAGGAAGCGGACGGACATTCCACCGCCGCCGCAGCAGGCCGTACACCACACCGAACAGGAAGATGGCACCATAGATGGCCGTATCCCGCTGACAGAAAGCCATCTTATAGCCCACAGCCTGATTCCCTACAAAGTCCCTGGCCCAGGGGCCAGACACACTCTCCCCCGCCAACTCCATCAACTCTGGCAGCCGGTAGGAGAGCTGAGGTCCAAAGAGGAACCAGGATCGGTGTGGCAGCTGATGGCATAGCGGCCTGTACATCGTGTAGATGACCGACGCCGCCCCCTCAGCGCCCAGCTGCATCAGCGTCGGCGCCAGGAAGGGCAATCCCACATACAGGAAGGCCAGGCCGTTGAATACCGCCAGCCAGTGCCTGGAAAGCCAAAAGATGAAGCGGTCGGCGGCGACGATGAACCTCGTCGTCCTGTCGCCGCGTCGACCCCCCTCCTTCTGCTGACGGCGGTCCACCTCTTCGACCAACTCGGCGGCGCTGGGCTTCTCAAAACCTGCCATTTCTCTCATCGGCGTGATCGATTATACCATAAACCCTTGCCCCGACAACGACCCTCGGTCACGTGATCGCCTCCAGCCCGTGGTGCGTCGATCGCGACCGCTCCCTATCCGCAAGCCCCA
>CAYMHT010000058.1:0-2535 GCA_964390305.1 uncultured Anaerolineales bacterium | reverse complement strand
GGCCGAGCCCCCAACCCCCGGGCGCTGAGAAGGCCCCCGATCGTTCTGACTGACCTCCCCACCGACCACAGCCCTATCCACCCCCCAGTCGTTGTCGGCGGTCTCCCGATCGGGCACAGGCCTGTCCTCAAAGCTTCCGAAGCCCTCGACGCTCTGCCGCCAGATCGCCTGGTCTCCTGGCGCCGCAGTGGTATAATCTAAACAAGGCCAGCTCTCCTCAGGACGAGGAACCGAGGGCTGGCCGATTCTTTGGCACCGCGGACCTCGACGACCACCCTGGACAACCGAACGGATTATCGATGAGTTTTCTCGAGCAACTCAATTCTCAACAGGAAAGGGCCGTGACAGCGCCCGAGGGTCCGATCCTCGTGCTGGCCGGGCCCGGTAGTGGGAAGACCCGGGTCCTCACATCGCGCGTCGCCTGGCTCGTGCTGGAGCACGACGTCGCACCCTGGCGCGTCATGGCAGTCACGTTCACCAACAAGGCCGCCCGCGAGATGCGTGAGCGCCTGGAGGATCTTCTGGGGCCGTCCCGTGCCCGCAGCCTGACGCTGGGCACCTTCCACGCCACGTGCGCCCGCATTTTGCGCCGCGAGGCTGAGGCAGCCGGCATCCCTCGCGACTACGTGATCTTCGACACCGACGATCAGCGCCGGCTGATCAAGCAGGCCCTGGACGAGCTCAACCTGGACGACAAGCAGTACCCGCCTCGCTCGCTCCACTCTGCCATCTCGAATGCCAAGAGCGAGCTGGCCCCGCCCGAGGCGTACGCCACGCACTCCTACTACGGGGAGATCGTCAAGCGGGTTTACGAGCGCTACCAGGAGCTCCTCGCGGCGAGCGGGGGGCTCGACTTCGACGACCTCCTGATGCTCACGGCGCTGATGTTCAGGCGAAACCCGGAGGTGCTGGAGAAGTACCAGGATCAGTATCGGCACATTCTCGTCGATGAGTTCCAGGATACGAACCAGGCCCAGTACGCCCTCTTGCGGCAGCTCTCGAGAAAGCACCACAATCTCTTCTGCGTCGCTGACGAAGACCAATCGATCTACCGATGGCGAGGGGCCGACTACCGGAACATCCGCCGGCTGCGAAGCGACCACCCGGAGATCGAGACCTTCCTGCTGGAGCGGAACTACCGCTCCACCCAGACCATCCTCGATGCGGCACGGGCAGTCATCCGCCACAATCGGGACCGCGTCGACAAGAATCTGTTCACCGAACGTGGGGGAGGGCCAGAGATCGTCGTCCACGAGGCTTACGATCAGGACGATGAAGCTCAATACGTGGTCGATACTATCGCCCGGCTGGTCGCTGAGGAAGGGAGGAGCCCCGGCGAGTTCGCGGTGATGTACCGCACCAACGCCCAATCCCGGGCTCTGGAGGACGCCTTCGTTCGGGCTGGCCTGCCCTACAAGCTCGTTGGGGCCACTCGCTTCTACTCCCGGCGTGAGGTGAAGGATGTGCTCGCCTTCCTGCGCCTGGTCCAGAACCCTGATGACGATCTGAGCATGGCACGGGTGATCAACGTCCCGCCCCGCGGCATCGGCCAGAAAACGTGTACGGCGCTCGAGGACGCGGCGAGAGAGTGCGACGCTTCCGTCTACCGTGTGCTCCGCCAGATCCAGAATCCCGACGGTGACGGTCCGGACCTCTGGACGCGGGCAGAGCGCTCCGTGCTCGACTTCGTGGAGATGCTCGACGGGTGGATGGCGGCAAGCAGCAAGCTCACCGTCGCGCAGCTGATTAACCGGGTCCTCGAAGACACAGAATATGCCGATTACATCCGCGACGGCACCGACGAGGGAGAGGACCGTTGGGCCAACGTGCTGGAGCTGCGCAACGTCGCCGCAGACTATGAGAATCACTCATTGACCGAGTTTCTGACCGACGTGGCGCTCGTCTCCGATGTGGACAACCTGACCAGCGACGTGGACGCCCCGACGCTGCTCACGCTGCACAGCGCGAAGGGGCTGGAGTTCCCCGTTGTCTTCATCACTGGACTGGAGGAGGGCCTGCTGCCCCACAGCCGCTCATTCGACGAGCCGGAGGAGATGGCCGAGGAACGGCGGCTGACGTACGTGGGGCTGACGCGGGCGGAGGACCGGATCTTTCTCAGCTACGCGTTCCGGCGCACCCGCTACGGCAGCAGTGAGGCAACGGCGCCCAGTCGCTTCTTGGAAGACATCCCCGACGAGCTGACGACTGGATCCTGGCGAGGGGCGCGCACTTCGCCGCGTCAGCAGGAGACGACGTGGGAACGGTCCCCCTCGAGAGAGAGGATCACCGAGCTCCCCACCGAACCCCGGTTCCACACCGGGCAGCGCGTGGTCCACGAGGCCTTCGGCGAGGGGATCGTGCTGGAGAGCCGCGTGCAGGGCGACGACGAGATCGTGACCGTCAATTTCGAGGAGGGGGGAGAGAAGCGGCTGATGGCCAGCTTCGCGCCGATGGAGGGACTGGAGGGGTAGACCCCGATCGTGAACTACTACATCTGGACGATTGGGTGTCAGATGAACGTCGCCGACTCCCGGC
>CAYMHT010000057.1:0-16205 GCA_964390305.1 uncultured Anaerolineales bacterium | reverse complement strand
ACGTCCGAACTCCGGCCAATCCTGCGCAAAGGCGGACGTGCATATGCTGATGCCGTCCAGGGCATCCATCAACGTATAGATCTCTAGCACGTCCTCTTCCAGCACCGGCCTCCACTCATCGGTGTCTATGTCGATGATGAAATCCGGAGAGCCGGCGGTGCGCGAGTACAGCTTGCCCTCCGGCTCGATGTGGCAGTCTTTCTCCGGGTTGCGGGCCGCGTAGGCCAACTCCCGCGGCATAGTCTCCAGACAATCGACCACCAGTCCCCGAGGGATCTTCACCTCGCCGGTCTGGAAGTCTACGTCGGCTCCAGCCTCGTCGAGAACCTTGAGACCTGGGTCCAGCTCGACCTTGATGCCGGTCTTCTCCAGGATCTCCAGCGATCCCTCGTGGATCGCCTCCATCTGCCCGTCAGTGAGGTACCTGATGATAGGTCTTTGGGTCTTCTTTTCCATGGAGCTGTCTCCCTAGCGTGTCTTGATGAGCCATGCGTTCGGTTCGCCGAGCCGCTCAGGGGCGGTGGGCGGCGCTCTTGGTGTCCACGCCGTCCTGGCGACCTGTCGAAACTCTTCAAATCATTATACTACATGGGGCGAAAAATTGTCAAGCATGTTCAGAAACCGTCAACCCGCTTCAGGTCCGCCCCAACCGGGTCCCCGAGCCACCGAGTGAGTGGACATTTCTCGACCCTCGTCTTACCCAAGCATGTCCCAGGCTACTGTCGCCAGGGCGACTCCGGCCGCGCCATCTCGGCGACGATGTCGTAGGAAGAGATGATGCCCAATGGCACGGCCTCGGGATCGTCGGGATCCACCACGATCAGGCGGTGATGGTGACTCTTGATCATCTTGTCGGCTGCCTCGCGTAGGGTCGCCGATATGTCAATCGTCAACGGATCGTGCATCACCTCTGCCACCGTGATGTCATCACAATTGTCATTCTCACAGAAGGTGATCAGATCCATCCCGCTTACCACGCCCAGGGGCCGGCCTTCGGCGTCTACGACGAGGACCGACCGCCAGCCAGCCTGGGTCATCGCCCGAGCAGCGGTCGCGACAGGCGTCTTATCGCGACAGACCAACATCGCGTCGGACATCACGTCTCCCACGGTCTCCCTCTCGACCGAGACACGCCCCGCCAGGCCCGCGACGAAGTCAGATATGGAGATCACACCCACCGGCTCTCCTCCGTCGACCACCACCAGCCGATGGATCTGCTCCTTCTGCATGCGTGCCGCTGCCTCACCCACATCCGCGTCGGCCTCGACGGTGTCAATCGGCACGGACATCAACTCGCCAGCCGTCATCGTTCGCATGGCCTCGAGGCTCTCCGGATCGACCGACAACCATTCGCCGGCCAGGAGGTCGAAATCCGATATGATACCAAGAGGGCGCCCGTCGCGGTCGGCGACGACGAGGGCGTGAATGTGATGCTGGGTGAGCATCACGGCCACCTCTCCAAGAGTCGCATTGGGACTGCATGTGATCACACCGGGATGCATCAGATCGCTTACGGATTTCGCCATAGCACAAACTCCCTTGTTACTCTACGGGCTCCAGCCGCGCGCTCACCGCGTCATTTCCGCCGGCCGAGCGCATTGGCGGTCTCGCCGCAGAGCTAGACCTCGTCCACTTCCTTGTACCACTTCACCCGATCGCCCACTCTGGCCCGCAGTCTCCACGCCAGCGGTTTAGGTTCCTCCTCAATTCGACGAAGGGCTTGGCTTACCCGGGCGGCGATGCGCTGTTTCTCGTCCTCACTCAACTGAGGGTAACCCTGGGCCAGGACGCCCACTTTGTCCAGGTTCTCCGTGGTGGTGCGCCAGAGACCCCAGTCGCTGGCACACAGGCGCGCCACGCGATCGATGTTGATCATCTCGTGATCGCTGTCCCCAAGCGGGTGCTCGAGGAGCAACATGATCGTGTCGATCACGTCCTTCTCGTTGATCCTCACGATCTGCATCTTCTCCAGCAACAGCTCGGCCAGCGGAATCGTGGGCCTATCGACCTCCAATCGACCCTCCCAGTGGATCACGTGGCAAAAGTCGAGCTTGTCATAGAACACATCCACGTAGAGACCACTGTCGTAGTCGTCGAATATCGAACGGTCCCCACCACTGACCATGAAGACCTCACGGTTCTCTACGTAGCCCAGGCTCTCCATCAACTCCTTGACTTCTCTCGTCTGCTGGCTATAGGCGGCGAAATCAAGGTCCGTGTAAGCTCGTCCCATCGCCTCCTGGAGATGGCCGTACTTGGAGCAATGCATCTGGAAGGCTAGCGATCCGATCACGCTCAGTATCACGTCAGCCTCACGGCTGGCGCGGAGGATCCGCTCGAGCTCGTTCTCGAACCGCTCCCGTTCAGCTCGGTCCTGCTCCTGCATCCCCTTTGCGGCATTCGCCATAACCTGCTCCTCTCCACGTAATTCGCTTCCAAAGGCTAGACCCAAAAAGTGCCTGCAGGAGACCTGATTGGTTCCAACAGCCCACGCGCTCCATTATAGTGTACGGCGGGCAAACCTGCAAATTCCGGCAAGATTCGACGAAAAACATTCCCAATCTCTCAAACGGTGTCTCTCGCAGAGGTGCGCAAAAGGAACCTTGCAAATCGGCGCAAAATACGATATAATTTTGCCACACCGAAGCCACGGTTGTCTACACGGCCACTGCCCACAAAGGCGAGGTTATCCCAATGAGTAAGCATCTCATCCCGGCACAGCGGCGCGAACGGATACGGGAATACATCGAGATTCACCGCATTGTACGCAGTGCTGACCTCTGCGACATGTTGGGAGTCTCAGAAGCCACCATCAGGCGTGACCTGGAATGGCTTGAGGAGCAGGGCGTCCTCGAGCGCACGCACGGCGGCGCCATCCTGAGTCAGCGCATCCCGTATGAGCCCCAGTACGCCCAGCGGGCGCAGATCCGCCCGACGGAAAAGCGTAAGATCGGTGTGGCAGCAGCCTCGCTCGTTGAGAGCGGCGACGTGATCTTCGCCAATAGTGGCACCACCACCACTCAGGTCATCACCCATCTGCCGAGCAAACCTGGGCTCCAGGTGATAACGAACAATGTCAGAGCGGTCCTGGAAGCCGGCGACTGCGGCTTCGAGGTCCGATTGTTGGGCGGGACCTTCTACCCGCGGGCCAGCTCAGTCGTGGGACACCAGGCCACGGACATGCTGCGCCGAACCTACGCCAGCAAGACCTTCATCGGCGTCGAGGGGATCAGCCCCCGGTACGGCTGCACCGTGCCCGATGAACGGGAGGCACGCGTCGTCCAGCTGATGATCGAGCGCACCCGTGGCCCAGTGATGTTGGTGGCCGACCACAGCAAATGGGGAGCGGTGTCGAACTTCCAGGTTGCGAGCATTGACCGGATCCACAGGCTGATTACCGACGGTGGCCTTCCCCCCAACGCTCGCGCTGAGTTGGCCGCCCGCTCTATCGAGCTCCTCACCGCCGACCAGGTGTCGGGCACGGACGAAAGCAGCTAGTTACTGCCTCATCAGCTGATCCAGCACAACCCGGACGCTGTTGCTGCGGCAGGCCGGGCACATCCGCTCCCTGTCGGCGGTCGGATCGAACGTGACCCCCCATTCGTTCCCGCACCGGTAGCAGACCATCGTGGCCGGCGTCGGTTCCTTCAGCCGCCAGACCTGGCTGCGTCGCGGCACGCGCTGGCCCTTCAGCGCCTCCCTGGCCTCGTCGACCTCCTCAACCGTCACGCCGGCCCGCAGCTCCTCAAGCTCGCGCATGATCCTGGCCCACTTCTGCCCCTCGGCCGCGCTGCACCAATCGAGCTGGAGCCGCCGTGGGTCGACGCCCTGCTTCTCCAATCCCTCCCAGAGCGCGTCCACACGGCGCACCGTGTTGCGATTGGCGTCGATGTAGTGACAATCGGCGTAGTGACAACCGGAGACCAGCACCAGCGGCGCGCCCTTCTGGAAGGCATACCAGACGAAGTCGGGCTTGACGCGGCCGGAGCACATCGTCCGGATGACATAGCCGTTCGGGGGATACTGCAACCGTGACGTACCGGCTGTGTCCGCCCCGGCGTAGGAGCACCAGTTGCAGGCGAAGGTCACGATCTTGTCCGCCGGATCCTCCTCCAGGATGGCGTAGACCATCGCGTAGATCTGCTGATCGGTGAAGTGGCGCATCGTGATGGCATCGAAGGGGCACTCCGCGGCGCACGTGCCGCAGCCAGCGCACGCGGCGCTGATGACCCGGGCCGTCTGCTTCCTCTCCCAGACGATGGCCGAGAAGGGGCACACCTTCGCACACTGCCCACACTGCTTGCACAGATCCTCGTCGACCACCGCCGTGATCGCCTCCACCCTGATCTGTGCCGTGCTGAGCAGCACCTCGGCGCGGGCGGCAGCCGCGCTCGCCTGGGTGACCGAGTCCTTGATGTCCTTGGGCGCCTCAGCGCAGCCGGCAATGTAGACCCCCTTCGTCGGGGTGTCCACCGGCTTGAGCTTGGGATGGGCCTCCATCAAGAAGCCGTCCACACTGACCGACAGCGTCAGGAGTTGGCGCACCAGACCGGTCTCCATTCGCGGAACCGCCCCTATGGAGAGCACCAGCATATCGAACTCGTGCTCCTGCAGCAGGCCAGTGGTGGTGTTCTCCGCGTAGACCGTCAGGTTGCCGGTCCCCGGATCCTCCTCGACCTCGCCTGGCAGCCCGCGCACGTAGCGGACGCCCTGGGCCTTCGAGCGCCGATATAGATCCTCAAACCCCTTACCGAAGGCGCGGATATCCATGTAGAAGACGGTGATGTCCGTGTCCGGGTAATGGTCCTTAAGGAGCAGGCTGTCCTTGACCGTGTTCATGCAGCAGATGTTGGAGCAGTACGGGTTGCCGCGCTGACCATCGGGGTTCGATTCCGAAGGTACAGTCCGGGAGCCCACGCACTGCACAAAGCCGATGCGCTGGGGCCGCTTCCGATCCGTGGGGCGGACGAAATGCCCGTCCGTCGGCCCCTCCGCCGAGATCAGGCGCTCAAACTCCAGGCTGGTGACAACATTCTCGTAGCTGGCGTAGCCGTACTCGTCCAGGGGGGTCGGATCGTACGTCTCCATGCCGGTGGCCACGATAATCGCGCCCACCTGCAGCTCCACGATCTCGTCCTGCATATCGAAATCAATGCACGCTTTGTCGCACGCCTCGACGCACTTGCCGCAGGCGATGGGGTTGCTGCCCAGACACTCGTCAGCGTGGACGACGTAGGAGGAGGGGACGGCCTGGGGGAAGGGGATGTGGATCGCGCGGCGGGTGGACAGGCCGGCCTGGAACTCGTCCGGCAGGACAACGGGGCAGACGTCCGAGCAGTCCCCACAGGCGGTGCATTCGGTCTCATCGACGTAGCGAGCTTTCCTGCGTACCCACACCCTGAAATCACCGACGTACCCGGAGACATCCTCGACCTCGCTGTAGGCCATCAATTCGATCTTTGGATGTCGACCGACATCCATCATTTTGGGGCCCAGGATTCATATGCTACAGTCCATGGTGGGATACGTCTTGTCCAGTTGCGCCATGATCCCACCGATGGACGGCTCCCTCTCCACCAGGTACACCTGGTGACCGGCATCGGCCAAGTCGAGGGCGGCCTGGATGCCAGCGACGCCTCCGCCAATGACCAACGCCGCGTCGGTGACCGGCAAGCGCTCCTCCTCCTGAGGGTGCAGCCACCGGGCGCGAGCCACGGCCACCCGGACGATGTCCTTGGCCTTGCGCGTGGCCGCCTCACGATCCTGGAGATGGACCCACGAGCACTGCTCGCGGATGTTCGCCATCGCAAACAGGTAGGGGTTGAGGCCCGCCTCGCTGACGCAGTGGCGGAAGGTGGCTTCGTGCAGCCGGGGCGAGCAGGATGCGACCACCACCCGATTGAGGTTGTGCTCCACGATCGTCCGCTTGATCTCTTGCTGACCAGGATCAGCGCACGTGTAGCGATTGCGCACCGCAACCGTCACGTCCGGCAACCCCTCAGCATAGACTCGCACGGCCTCCGTGTCCACGCTGCCAGCGATGTTCAGTCCGCAGTCGCAGACGAAGACGCCGATCTGCAGATCATCTCTTGGCAAGTTGCTATCTCCTCGGGGTGAGACGTAGGATGTATTGCGTAGTGCGCAAAACGTATTGCGTAAGACGTAATGCCCAAAGGCACCTCACACAGTTCTTGCATTCCTGCATTTTACGTTTCACGTCCTACGCTTCACGCAGCTTTCTGATCAACTCGCGCGGCTTCACCCGATTTAACCTGACGCCCATCTCCTCCATCGAGAAACCCATCGCCAGGCCCAGAATCTGCGGGTAGTAGAGCACCGGCAGCCGGTAAGTGTCCTCCCGGAGCTTCTCAGCACGCCGCTGGTTCGCCTCGTACATAATCGCACAGAAGGGACAGATGAGGACCATCGCGTCAGCCCCAGCCTCCGTGACGTGGTCGAGCTTCTGACTGGTCAGGAGCAGCGCCGTCCTCTCGTCGAAGCCCAGGATGCCGCCCCCGCAGCACTGGTCCTCGTCCTCGTAGCGGACCACGCGTGCACCGGTCGCTTCGATAAGCCGATCCAGGCTCTGCGGGTTCTCTGGATCGTCGAACCCGTCGTATAGATGAGAGGGTTTCAGATAGTGACAGCCGTAGTGCGGTGCAAACCCGAAACTCTGCAACAGGTGCTCGCCACCCACCCCCTCCGCGACCTTCTCACGCAGAGTCTCGACCCCCACTTCCTCGTACAACACCCGCGCGAAGTGCCGCACGCGCACCGTCCCCCGATAAGTCCCTCGTGAGCCTGCCGGATCCAGATGGCCCATATCGGCCAATTCCTCATTAGCCCAGGCAAGAAGCTCGGGATCGCCGCGCAGTCGATGGTTGGCCTCCGTCAGCGTCCCCGTGCACGCGCTGCACAGCGTCACGATGTCCAGCCCCTGCGCCTCGGCCAGGGCCAGGTTGCGCGCGGCCATGAGCATCGCTGCCTCCCAGTCCAGCGGCTTGGCCGGGAAACCACAGCAGGAGAAGCCATCGATATCCTTCAACTCAATGTCGAGCCGCTCGGCTACCCGGCGCGCCGACATCTCATAGTTCATCCCGCGCACCGGGACGGAACAGCCCAGGTACAGCGTGTATGGGCCGGTCACACTCCCTCCCCCGAACCCTTGTTCGGACGCGTTCTGTTCAGAATCCTGCGCACCTCCGACGCCGTCGCCTCAACGGGAGGCAGCCCGTAGCGCGCCCGGCGCTCGTTCTCGTAGTCGTCAATCTCCAGGAGCCGACCGTGGGCCCGCAACTCTTCCATCTGTCTGATGAAGGTCGGAGGGACATACCCCTCCCGCACGGCGATGTTCCGGATGGCGTTCATCAGCTCTGGGATCCGCACGTCCTGCGGACACCGCTCGTAGCACGTGTAGCAGACCGAGCAGAGCCAGATGAAGTCGCTGGTCAACACCTGGTCGCGCATCCCCAGCAGCGCCATGTGGACGATACGGCGAGGGTTGTACTTCTCGGTGATGCCAGCCACGGGACAGCCGGCGGTGCAGGTGCTGCACGAGAAGCAGCGCCGGATGTGCTCACCGCCCGGCTCGGCCGCGATTTCGTCTCGGAAGCCGGGGGTGAAGGTGCTGACGTCAAAGACTGCCTCGGTCTCGTCGCTCATTCCCACCATCTGCGGAGGAATCCACAGGCCGGTATCTCAAATCGGCTCAGGCGAGTTACGCCACCAGCCGCCTCAACGGCTTTTCATCCTAGCCGCCGGATTCATCCGCTGGTATGGCTCGCGCCAGCAGCCCTGTCAGATCCTCTAGCGTAATGTCGATCCCATCCCGCTCATTCGCCTCATCGCCGGCCTCCTTCAGAGCACAACTGAGATGAATGCGGCACTTGGGACAGGCTGTGATCATCGTGGTCGCCCCGGTAGCCTCCGCCTCACTCAGCCGCGCCATCTGAATCCCCTTGGCGCATTGACCGCAGCTGACCCACCCCGAAGATCCGCAGCAAACGGCGTTCGCCCGGTTCCTGCGCATCTCGACCAAATTCGCCCCGGTTGCCTCGATCAGCAGACGCGGTTCATCGTAGATCCCCTGATAGCGTCCCAGACGACAGGGATCCTGATATGTGACCGTCTCGTCCAGCTCATCCAGCCCCAGCCCCTCGAGGTGCGCGACCAGGAGTTCCGAGATGTGAACCAGATCGAAAGGGAGCGAGCCGACATAGCGGGGGTAGTCGTCTCGAAAAGCATTGTAACACTCTGGACAGGTGAAGATCACCCGCCCCGCCCCACTTGCGCCGATGACCTCCACGTTGCGCCTGGCCAGCTCCCGGAACCCTGTCTCGTCACCGTTGAGCAGCAGATCCGCGCCGCAGCACCGTTCGTCGTCGCTGACCACCGGTGTGATGCCCACCGCGTTCATCAAGCGGACCGCGGCCCGCGCGGTGTCTGTGGAGGCGACGCCCGGGTCCTCAAAGAGGACGTCGAAATACGGCAGACATCCAACGAAGTAGAAATCTTCGCCATGCGTCACCGTCTGTAATCCGTCTGTCAGCCAGCCCGTGCGGTTCTGCTTGACGGACTGGGCCATGATGCCCATCAAGTGCTGCATGACGGCGTTGTGCGCGTAGGGACCCTCCACGCTCGCCTTGCGTGCCTCGATGCGGGTGGCGATGACAAAGGCTGGGTAGTCGACGTCCGAGGGACAGCGGGTCGTGCACAGGCCGCAGGTCAGACACGACCAGAGATAGCGGTCGTTGATCAAGCCCTCCGGCTCACCCGCCAGCACACACTCGATCGTCCTGCGGGGCGAGTACGCGCCGTCCACCCGCGACACCGGGCAGCTCCCGGTGCACTTACCGCAATCGAGACACAGGAAGGCACGCGTTCGGTGAAGGATCTGCTCGAAGTCCATGCCGCGCCCTACGCTTCACCTCCTGCGCCACCACCTCCCAGCCCGGTCGGCCCCAGCCCGCGGATCTCCTCCGTGAACTCCTTCATCAAATCCGCAAAGCGCGCCCCTTCGGCGGCCGAGATCCACTCCAGGCGCAGCCGCTCGATCTCAAGGCCCAGAAGCTGCAGCAACCGTGCGGTCTTCTCCACCGTGACCACGGCGTTCTCGTTGCCGGAGATGTAATGGCAATCGCCAGGGTGGCAGCCGGTGACCAGTACCCCGTCGGCCCCCAGTCGAAACGCCTCCAGGATGAACCCGGGCGTCACGCGGCCGGAGCACATCACGCGGATGACCCGGGTGGTGGGTGGGTACTGCATCCGGCTGGCCCCGGCCAGGTCGGCCCCGGCGTACGAGCACCAGGTGCAGGCAAAGACGACGATCCGCGGCTGGAACTCAGCCATCGTGGATCTGCACCGTCTGGTATGCAGCGAGCATCACAGACGGTTCCCCCACGCGAAGGACGAGGCCGGCTCCAGCGCCGACCGCACCATCGCCGTGACCTGCTCATCCGTGAAGTGACAGGCCTGCATCGCCCCGGTGGGACAGACCGACGCGCAGGCCCCGCATCCCTTGCACATCACTGCGTTGACGTGAGCAACCTTCATTCCCGGCGACGTCTCCTCCAGCGATGGCGCGCCGAACTCGCAGACCGCCACGCAGCGACCACAGCCCCGGCACAGATGCTCGTTCACCCGCGCCACGACGCCTGACGAGATGACGTGCTCCTTGGAGAGGATGGTGGCCGCCCGCGCCGCCGCGCCGTAGGCCTGGGCGATGGTCTCCTCCAGGTGACCTGGCCAACGGGCCGTGCCGGCCACGTAGATGCCGTCGGTGGCGAAATCCAGCGGGCGGAGCTTGACGTGAGCCTCCAGAAAGAAGCCATACTCGTCTACCGGCACCTTGAGCATCTGGGCCAGCTCGTGCGCGCCCTCTGTGGCCACCAACGGCGTCGAGAGCACCACCATGTCGCAGGGGATGCTCAGCCTGGCTCCCAGCATCTCGTCGTACACCAGGACCCGCTCCTCCAGCACCTCCGGGGGACGCTCGACGTCGTAGCGGACGAACTGGACGCCGGCCTCGCGGGCCTGGGTGTAGTAGGCCTCGTAGCGCGTGCCCTGGGTCTCAGCGTCCCGGTACAGGATGTAGACCTCCGCGCCAGGACAACGGTCCTTGATCTCCAACGCATTCTTGATCGCCGTGGTGCAGCAGATCCGTGAGCAATAGGGGCGCTCCGCACAGCGGGCCCCCACGCACTGGATCATCACGACGCGATCCACATCCAGCTGATCCATCCTGAAGCGCTCCTCTAGCTCCAGCTGAGTGATGACGCGCTTCCCATCGTAGCCGTACAGTCCCTCCGGCCGAAACACGTTCGTCCCGATGGCGACGATGATGGCCCCAGCTCCGACCGATCGGCAGGCCGCTCCGTCGGTGGACGGCCCCCGGTCGTCCGTCCTCTCCCGAGCGCCGCCTTTCCGATCCCCCACCCTCTCGATCGTCACCTCATAGTTGCCGACGAACCCCTTCACACCGCTCACAACCGACGACGTGAAGACCTCGATGCCATCTTGCCGCCGCACCTCGGCGATGCGCTCCTGGACCACCTCGAGCGCGTCCGCCCGCGTGGGGTAGAGCACGTGCAGACGCAGCATCATCCCCCCCAGCTCAGGCTCCCGCTCCACCAGCTTCACTGAGAAGCCGCGGTTAGCCAGGTTGAGCGCTGCCGTCATACCGATGATCCCCCCGCCGATCACCAACGCCACCGGATCCACCGGCACCTCGTGCTCCTCCAGTGGCTCCAGGAGACGCGCCTTCGCCACCCCCATGCGCACCAGATCCTGTGCCTTCCGGGTGGCCGCCTCCGGCTCCTTCCTATGGACCCAGGAACACTGATCGCGGATGTTGACGAACTCGAGCAAGTAGGGGTTCAAATCCGCCTCACGGCACGCCCCCTGAAACAGCGGCTCGTGGGTGCGAGGTGTGCACGCAGCCACCACCACAACATCCAGCCTCTCATCGGCGATGGCCTCCTTGATCTCCCGCAGGCCAGCGTCGGAGCACGTGTACAGGTTGCGTTGGACGAAGACGACGCCCGGCAGCGTCCGGGCATACTCGTCCACGGCCTCCACGTCCACGTGACCGGCGATGTTGGTGCCGCAGTGACAGACGAAGACACCGATGCGCGGTGTATCGATCATCGGCCATCGCCTACCACTTGTGCCGCCCGCGCCGCCGCACCGCTGGCCTGAGCCACCGCCTGTGGAATGTCAACCGGAGCCCGACAACACCCACAGGCAAACACGCCATCTCGCGTCGTGTCCGTTGGCGAGAGGGGATTCGTCTCCAGGAAACCATACTCGTCCAACTCGACGCTCAGAACCTCAGCCAGCGTGGCCACATCTGCACCGGGTAGGACGCTGGTGGCCAACACGGCCAGATCGACCCGCATCTCCTTGGGACGGGCCGTCGCCGCGTCCTCGTAGTGGAAGGCCAGCCTCCCGTCCTCGTCTTCCTCGATCTGGGCCACGCGACTGCGGATGTACTCGACCGCGTACTCCTCCTTGGCACGCTCGATGTATTCGCGGAACCCCTTGCCAGAAGCACGCAGGTCTGTGTAGAAGACATACGACTGGACATCTGGGATCTGTTCGCGGGCGAGAACGGCCTCCTTGGTGGCGTGCATGCAGCAGACTGCCGAACAGAACCTCTGGTACTGCAGATTGCGGGATCCAACGCACTGGATGAAGCCGATCACCTTCGGCTCCTTCGAATCGGTCAGGCGGATGAGACGCCCACCGGAGGGTCCGCTGGCACAGATCAACCGCTCGAACTCCAGACCGGTGATGACGTTCTCGTAGCGCGTGTAACCGTACTCGGTCAGCGGCGCCGGATCGAAGGTCTCCATGCCCACAGCCAACACGATCGCGCCCACCGACAGCACGATGACCTCGTCCTGCATGTCGAAGTCGATACACCCTTTCTTGCACGCCTCGATGCAGCGCCCGCAGGCCATGGGTTCGTCGCCCAGGCAGTCGTTGGGGTCTCTGACGTAGGCCTGTGGAACGGCCTGGGCGAAGGGGATGTAGATCGCCCGCCGCGTTGACAGGCCCATCTGAAATTCATTCCGCTTGACGACGGGGCAGACCTCGGCACAGTCGCCGCAGGACGTACACGCCTGCTCGTCCACGTAGCGCGCTCTCTTCAACACCTGGACCGTGAAATCGCCCGCCTCACCCGTGACGGCCTGCACCTCCGAAAGGGTATGGATTGCGATGTCGGGATGGCGGTCGCACTCGACCATCTTCGGTGAGAGGATGCAGGTGGCACAGTCGTTCGTGGGGAAGGTCCTGTCCAGTTGAGCCATGCGCCCGCCGATGGTGGGGCTCTTCTCGACCAGATGCACGCGCACGCCCATGTCAGCCAGATCGAGCGACGCCTGGATGCCGGCGATACCCCCGCCGATCACGAGAGCCTCTCTTGGCTGTTGCTGACCCGCCGGACGTGGTCTGTCCGGCATGTCCCTCTCCGCACCTGTCATAGGCTGAGCCCTAGAAACTCGCCCCTCACACCAAATGGGCCTGATTGCGCACCGCGCGCGCTGCGTTCCGACCTCGTCTATCCACCGACGTCGTCTATCGCCCCCCGCCTCCGCCCATGCTCGAACCCTGTCTCAAACGCGCGCGTGTTCAGCTCCTCCGTGCCCTTCGGCACCGAATCGAGCACCGCTTTCTTCATGGCCCCCGGCGAGACGATATCGGTCACCGCAGCCACGAAGCCCAGCATAACCACGTTTGCCACGATACGGCGTCCCAGTTCCTCGGCCAGGCGCGTGGCCGGGATACCAATCACGCGCAGGGACTCGGCTGCCTCATCCAGCCCCACCAGATCCTCATCCACCACCAGCAAGCCGTCCTCGCGAAAGCCCGGGACGTACTTGTTGTACGCTCCCTGCGACATGATGATCAGAATGGAAGGATCCACAAGATGAGGATAACTCAATTCGACCGGATCATCGGCGATGATCACCTGGGCCGCACAGGCGCCGCCCCGGGACTCCGGCCCGTAGCTCTGTGTGAATGTGGCATACCGGCCGTCGTAGAGAGCCGCCGCTCTGCCCACGATCTCTCCGCTACGGATAATCCCCTGCCCCCCGAAACCAGATAGCCGTATCTCCAGACGATTCAACCTCTGCCTCCTGCCCGCAGGCTCCCGCTACACCCACTCAGGCACCTTCACCCAGCCTGGGTGGAATGGTCATGCTCCACTCAAAACTGCAGCTACTTGAATGCCTGGCGCAGGCACTCCGACCGCTGCTCCAAGAAGGTCGGCTTATCGACGTTGACGAAGTTGCCCTCGACGAAAGAGCTGCCCAGTCGAATGTCGGCCTTGCGGAGATCGGCGTCATGATCGATGATGCCGTGCTCGCGGTAGTACCGCAGCGTGTCCAGGCCCTCACGCTGCTTGTGACGGCGACCAAAGCCCGTGGGACAGGGCGAAATCACCTCGACCAGACTGAACCCTGGCTTGAGCAATGCCTCCGTCATCGCGCGCTCCAACCGCCGGGCATGGAGCACCGTCCAGCGCGCCACGTACACCGCGCCGCTCGAAGCCGCCAGGGCCGACACGTTGAATGGGTACTCATAGTTGCCGTACGGTGACGTGGTCGTGATGCCGCCCACGGGCGTCGTCGCCCCCACCTGACCGCCCGTCATCCCGTAGTTGAAGTTGTTGACGCAGATGACCGTCAAGTCGATGTTGCGCCGCGCAGCGTGGATGAAGTGATTGCCGCCGATGGTTACCAGATCCCCGTCGCCGGAGAATACGATCACCTTCAACTCCGGGTTGCCCAGCTTCAGGCCGGTGGCGAAGGGGATGGCCCGCCCGTGGGTGGTGTGGAAAGAATCCAGCTTCACGTAGCCTGCCACGCGCCCCGTGCACCCGATTCCTGAGACTACGGTCGTCTTTTCCAGATCCAGCCCCGACTTGCGAAGGGCGCTCAGAAAGCAGGTCAAGGAGGTCCCCAATCCGCAGCCGGGGCACCAGATGTGCGGCAGACGCTCGGTGCGCAGCAGGTCATCGAGCGGATGACGTCCGTGAATCTCCTCATCCAACCCCTCAGACGCTCCGTCGGTCTCTAATGTGCCGGGCAGCTGCTCGTGCTTCGTCTCCAAGACCATCGCTAAGCCCCCATCTCCTCTGATACGCGTCAGGGTTCCACACCCGACCGCGCAGCCTCCCGAATGGTACGTAACACCTGCTGGGGGTCGTGGATGCCCCCGCCCGGGTGCGAGACCCGAAACACCTCTGTCTGGCCTGCGGCGCAGCGCTCGACCTCGCGGACGACCTGTCCCATGTTGATCTCCGGCACCACAATCCCGTGGACCTGTGCGGCCAACGCCCGGATCCGCTCGTCGGGGAAAGGCCACACCGTCACCAGTCGCAGAAGCCCCACCCGGATACCCGCCTCGCGAGCCATCTGGATCGGCCAGAGAGACGTACGGGCGGCTATGCCGTAGGACACCACGACTACCTCGGCATCCTCCAATCCGTCCTCCTGTAGGATAATGAGGTCGTCCTTGTTCTCCTCGATCTTGCCGATGAGCCGCTGCACCAGCGACCACTGGGCACTGTCGTCGCTCGTGACGGGGTAGCCCTGCTCGTCGTGAGTGAGGCCGGTAACGTGGATGTGATAGCCATCGCCGGCCGTAGCCATCGGCGACACCCATTCCCCCGGCTCGACGCCGTAGGGCAGGTACTCGTCCGGGCCGACGGTCGGCTTCCGCCGCTCCACAATCTCGAGCTCCTCGGCCGGGGGAATGACCACCTTCTCCGTCATATGGCCCACCTCAGCGTCGGTCATCACCAGCACCGGTGTCCGGTAGATCTCAGAGAGATTGAATGCGTGGATGGTCAGGTCGAACAGCTCCTGCGGAGAGGACGGCGCCAAGGCGATGATCGAGTAATCGCCGTGCGATCCCCAGCGGGCCTGCATCATATCCCCCTGACTGCCAAGCGTCGGCAGCCCGGTGGACGGACCACCGCGCTGAACGTTGACCAGCACGCAGGGCGTCTCAAGCATGATGCCCAGGCCCAGGTTCTCCATCATCAGCGAGAAACCTGGCCCGCTGGTGGCCGTCATAGCCTTCGTGCCGGCCCACGAGGCCCCCAATACCGCACCGATCGAGGCCAACTCATCCTCCATCTGGATGTACATCCCGTCCACCAGCGGCAGGCGCTCGCTCATGCGTTGCGCCACCTCGGTGGCCGGCGTAATGGGATAGCCACCGAAGAACCGGCAGCCGGCGCAGATGGCCCCTTCCGCGCAGGCGATGTCCCCCTGCATGAAGAACTCTCCTGACAGCACGCCTTGTTGGGTCTCCGTACTCACAGTATCACCGCCTCGCCTTCCCCCTCCACGACGTAGATGGCAAACTCCGGGCAGAGCAACTCGCACAGCCCGCAACTGACGCACGTCTCCGGCCGAACCGTCCTCGGGGGGTGATACCCTTTACTGTTGATCTCGTCCGAGACCTCCAGTACGTCGCGTGGGCAGAACTCAACGCACCAGCCGCAGCCCTTGCAACGCTCCACCAGCACGTGGATCTCGCCGCGAGGGACGCGGAGGTCCTTCAAGTCGAGCGGTTCTCTCCAGTATTTCATTTGCCCCTTCGTACCTGGATAGGCGACTGGACCGGCACACCGGCGTACCGGCGGACCGGCAAACTGGTGAGCCGATACGCTTAGCTGACCATGAGCTGATCCAAAGCCGCTTTCGAAGCCGCTTCGACCTGGTCGTGGATGCTCTTCCCGTGGGTGTCCATGGTGACCACCAGAGGGAAGCCCTCGACACGGATGACCCAGAAGGCCTCCGGGACGCCGAAGGCGTCCTTCTTGTGGACGGCGACGACCTCCTGCACCGCGTCGGCGATGAGGGAGGCGGCCCCACCGACGGCGTGGAGATACACGGCACCGTGCTCCCGGCAGGCGCGGAGGGTGTTGGGGCCCATCCCACCCTTCCCGATCACGCCGCGGAGCCCGAAATGCTCGATGATGTCCGGCTCGTAGACCTCCTCGCGGATCGAGGTGGTGGGCCCAGCGGCGACGAACTGCCACCCCCCCTCTGTCCCCCCCTCATAGGGGGGGAAGGGTGTGTCCTCCTGGGAAGGGGGGAGACGGCGGACGACGGGGCCGCAGTGGTAGATCACGCCCTCCTTCAGCAGGCGTCTGAGCTCCTGGTACAGCTCCCGCTCGGTGTCGG
>CAYMHT010000056.1:0-16471 GCA_964390305.1 uncultured Anaerolineales bacterium | reverse complement strand
CCCGTCGTCTGCTAAAATCGCCTCCCGCCACCCACGGGGGTGCGCTGACCCAAGATGTGTGCAACGGAGGGCATACGTGGACAAGATCTTCTATCCCGAAAGCGTCGCCGTCATCGGTGTGTCGGAGCGCCCCGACAACCTGGCAGCGGGCATCATCGATAACCTCCTGGCCTTTGGCTACGACGGGGCCGTCCACGCTGTGGGCCTCCGTCCCGGTGAGATCCGTGGCATCCCCATTCTCACCTCCGTCGACGCATTGCCGGCCGGTGTCGATCTGGCCGTCATCCTCACTCCGGCGTCGACGGTGCCCGGTCTGCTCGCAGCCTGCGGACGGAAGGGCATCCGGTGGGCGGTGATCGAATCCGGGGGCTTCGCCGAGTTCTCGGAGGCGGGACGGAAGCTCGAGGAGGAAGTCTCTGCCGTCGCACGTCACTGGGGCATCCGCTTCGTCGGCCCAAACTGCATCAGCGCGATTAATATGGAGAATGGCCTGTGCCTGCCCTTCGCCCGTATCCGGCCGGAGGCCGCGAAGCTCGGTCCAGTCTCCGTGTTGGCCCAGAGTGGGGGCGTCTCCATCACCTACTTGATTCTTCTCAGTGAAGCGGGACTGGGAGCCAACAAAGTCGTCAGCATGGGCAACAAGGGGGACCTGGACGAGGTCGACTATCTCACCTACCTGCTGGAGGATCCAGGCACGGAGATCATCTGCCTCTATCTGGAGAGCATTGACCAGGGACGCCGCCTGCTGGAGCTCGCGGCATCTTCGCCCAAACCCGTGATCGTACAGAAGGCAAATCGGGGCGCTGCAAGCGCTCAGATCGCCTTCTCGCACACGGCGGCCCTTGCCAACGACGACCGGATCGTCGACGCGGCATTGAGACAGGCGGGCGTCGCCAGGGCGGCCAGCTTCGACGAGGCGGCGGCGCTGGCCCAGGGGCTCTCACTGCCGCCGGTGAGCGGCAGCGATCTGTTCATCGTCTCCCGCTCGGGAGGACACGCGGTGGTGGCGGCGGACGTGGCGGAGACCGAGGGCTTTCGACTCATGCCCGTCCCTGCTGATTTCCTGGATGAGGTGCGACGCCTGTTCCGCGCTGACGTCATCACACCGACCAACCCGTTGGACCTCGGCACCGTCTTCGATTTCGATCTCTACAGTCGCATCGTGGAGAAAAGCCTGCGCACCCTCGACCCCCACGCGCTTCTTCTGGTGCATACCTACAGCTCTGGCCCGGAGGCGGAGGCGTCCCGTCGACTCGCCCGTCGCCTGGGAGAATTGAGCCGAGAGCTGGAGAAGCCACTCGCGTTCTGCGCCTTTGCCCAACGAGATGAGGTGGAGGCGCTGAAGGCCCAGACCTCGCTGCCTGTCTTCACCGAGATTGAGGCGGCGCTGCGGGCGCTTGCCGCCTCGAGGGAGCGACAGACGCACCCCTCGCGACTCCTTCCCCTGCCATCGCCGCTCGAGAAGCGACCCGGCCGGGTGGAGGCGCTGCTGTCCCACGACGGGGTGCTGGCCACCGATGCGGGGCTGGAGCTCTGCGCCGCCTATGGCATTCCCATCTCCGAGTGGTCCGTGGTCGAGGATGTCGAGGGCGCGCTGTCCTCCGCCCGCGCGCTTGGCTATCCGGTGGCGCTCAAGGGGCTCTGTGCTGGGGTCTCGCATAAGTCCGATGAGGGCTTGATCAGACTCGACGTAGGCAGCGCCGAGGAGCTTCGGGCGACGTTCGCCGATCTGGTAACGGCGATGCGCAGGCGTGCTCCCGATTCTGCAGACTCTCGCCTGATGGTGCAGCAGATGCTCACCGGTGGCCGTGAGGTGATCATTGGCGGCAAGCGCGATCCCAGTTTCGGGCCGGTGGTGATGTTCGGGCTGGGCGGGATATACGTGGAGATCCTTGAGGATGTCGCCTTCCGCCTTGCCCCGGTGGTCGCCGACGAGGCCGAGCGGATGATCGACGAGGTGCGGGGGAGTCGGCTGCTGCGCGGTGTGCGAGGCGAGCCGCCGGTGGAGATCGACGCGATCGTGGAGGCACTGGTGTCGATGTCGCGCCTGCTGGTCGCGTGTCCGGAGATCGTGGAGATCGACGTCAACCCGCTGTTCGTGTTCGAGGAGGGGGCCGCGGCAGTCGATGCCCGCGCCGTCGTCCAGCGCCAAAAAACTTGACGGATGCAGCCTTTTCCGTTACAATCGTCTCGCATTTTCGTGACTCAGCCGGATCCAGTGTAAAAATGTTTGAAAGCCTGACCGACAGACTACAGTCCGTCTTTCGAGATCTGAGCAATCGCGGCATCCTGCGCGAGAAGGACGTCGACGAGATACTGCGGGAGATCCGTCTTGCCCTGCTCGAGGCAGACGTTGACTACAAGGTAGTGAAAGATTTCATCGGCCGGGTCCGGGAGCGGGCCATCGGAGCCGAGGTCACCAAGAGCCTCAGCCCAGGCCAGCAGGTGGTCAAGATCGTCCATGAGGAACTGATCGAGACCCTGGGTAAACCGGGCCGGCTTCAGCTCACAGGGCCTGCGCCTTACGTGATTATGCTGGTCGGCCTGCAGGGCTCCGGCAAGACCACGACGGTGGCTAAACTGGCTCAGTATCTGCGGCAGAAAGGGCGCTTGCCGATGATGGTCGCCGGCGACACGTATCGCCCGGCGGCCGGCAAGCAGCTGGAAGTCCTGGGACGCCAGCTCGATCTGCCCGTCTACGGGGAGGGTCAGACCCCTCCGCCGCAGATCTGTGCGAACGGCGTGCGCGAGGCACGTCGTCGAGGTCGCGACGTCGTCATCCTGGACACGGCAGGGCGGCTCCAGATCGACGACCAGATGATGTCGGAGCTGGAGGCGGTGAAGCGGGCTGCGGAGCCCGTGGAGACGCTGCTCGTCGCCGACGCGATGACGGGTCAGGAGGCGGTCAACGTCGCCGACGGCTTCCACGACCGCATTGGTCTGACGGGGCTCATCCTGACCAAGGTCGACGGTGACGCACGGGGCGGCGCGGCGATCAGCATGCGAGCGGTGACCGGCGTGCCCATCAAGTTCCTCGGCACCGGGGAGAAGGCGGAAGCGCTGGAGGTCTTCCACCCAGATCGACTCGCCTCCCGTATCCTGGGAATGGGAGATGTGCTGACGCTCATCGAACGCGCGGAGCAGACCTTCGATGAGGAGCAGGCGAAGCAGATGGAGCGGAAGATCCGCGAGGCCAGCTTCGACCTCGAGGACTTCCTGGATCAGCTGCAGCAGGTCAAGCAGATGGGGCCCCTGACGCAGCTCATGGAGATGATCCCCGGCATGCGAGGGGCAGTCCAGCAGGTTTCCGCGGAGGCGACCGACGAACAGTTCAAGCATGTCGAGGCGATCATTCTTTCGATGACGCCCGAGGAACGGCGCAATCCACGCATCATCAAGGGCAGCCGCAAGAAGCGCATCGCCAACGGTAGTGGCACCTCCGTTCAGGAGGTCAACATGCTGCTCAGCCAGTTCCGCCAGATGCAGCGTATGATGAAACAGCTGGGGAAAGGGCGGGGCGAGATGCAGCGACTGATGCGAATGTTTGGGTAGATGGAGACTGATTCTGGGTTCGGCCGTGTGCCAATTTGCCGTCATATGAGCTTATCAGTCTACCGAGTATAACGAGGAGGAGTATGGTCAAAATTCGATTGCGCCGCGTTGGCGCCAAGAAGCAGCCAAGTTTCCGCGTGGTGGTGGCGGACTCACGATCCCCGCGCGATGGCCGATTCATTGAGAAGATCGGCTTTTACAACCCCCGCACCGAGCCAGAGACATTGCGGATCGATGAGGCGCGAGCGCTGCATTGGCTGCAGGTCGGAGCGCAGCCCACCGAATCGGTGACCCGACTGCTGAGGACGACAGGGACAATGGAACGCTTCGAGCGTCTGAAGCAGGGCGAGCCGCTGGAGGATTTGGTGGCTGAAGCAGAAGAGGCATTGGCTGCAGTGGGAGAAGAGGAAGAGGTCGAGGCTGCGGAGGAAGAGCTCGAGGAAGAGGCTATTGGGGCCGAGTCTCTAGAAGCTGAAGAGGGTCCCGGGATTGAGGTCTCGGAAGCTGAGGCGGAAGAGCCAGCCGAGGTCGAGATTGAGGAGGCCCCTGAGGCGGTTGAGGAGGCAGAGGAAGCCGAGGCAGAGGAGCCCGCGGAGCCGGAGCCAGAGCCGGAGCCAGAGGCCAGCGAGCCCGAAGAGGAGGAAGAAGAGAAAGAGGAATAGCTCCTGGAGGCTTGTTCAGAGACAGCTTCGGGCGCTTGCGGCGGTCTCAACTTGACTCACGCTCCTAAGAGGGAGTTGCTCACGAACAGGCGCTCAACATCGCAGTGGAACTTTGCTCCTCCACTGCGTCTCCATACCCACATCTGTCCACGTCATCTATTAGGAAGGGAGGGGCAACCATGGCTTCTTCGATGAAAGATTTGGTTGAGTACGTCGCCAAAGCGATCGTCGATCGTCCCGATCAGGTTCACGTCTCGGAGATCGAAGGTGAGAACTCGGTCATCCTGGAGCTTCGTGTCGGCCCCGATGATATGGGCCGCGTCATCGGCAAAGGGGGGCGCACCGCAAACGCGATGCGTCGGCTGGTGCGGGTCCTCGCCGCTAAGGAGGACAAGCGCGCCAACCTGGAAATCGTCTAGATCGGAGCCAGGGTCCCGTTATTGGGGATTCACGGTCGACGAATGAACGTCAAACGTGGATGAATATGGTTAAACAATCAGATACCAACCGGCGAGGCTCAGGAGGCGGACAAGACCCTGAGCCTTCTTATGTTGTCGTAGGGCAGGTGCGTCGCCCGCACGGCATAGGAGGAGAAGTACGCGTCGAGATCCTCACCGACTATCCTGAGAGGATCGCTCAGCACGAGGCTCTGTATCTCGCTCGTCCAGACACACCCGATGACGTGGAGCGCTACGAGGTGGAGTCTGTGCGGCCACACAAGGGCATCCTGCTGGTCAAGCTTGGAGGGTGCGACGATCGGGATGCGGCGGAGGAACTACGCGGGATGCTCGTTCAGGTCCCTCTCGAGGAGGCGGTACCCCTGGAGGAAGGGGAGTACTACCACTTCCAGTTGGAGGGGATGGACGTGGAGGCCGAAACCGGCGAGTGGTTGGGCCGAGTTGGGGAGGTGTTGCGCGGTGGGGCCCACGACGTCTACCTCGTGCGCGGGCCGCGAGGAGAGGTTCTTCTCCCGGCCGTCGAGGACGTGATTCTGGAGATCGATCTGGAGGCGCGCAAGATGATCGTCCATCTGCTGCCCGGGATGGTAGAGGAGGAAGAGACGTGAGTGACCTGCGCTACTGGGTCGGCTTCAACAGGGTCCGAGGCATCGGCCCCCTGCGGCTCCGCGCGCTGCTCGATACCTATGGCAGCATAGAGCGGGCCTGGCATGCGTCGACTGAGCAACTGAGGAGCATTGGCGTCGACAGCCGATCGATACAGAATCTGTTGAAGGCCCGGGCTGAAGTCGACCTGGACCGAGAGCTGGAGCGGATCCGCGCCGCGGGTGTTCAGGTGCTCACCTGGGAGAGCGCGGACTACCCCCGTCTTCTGCTGGAGACAAACGCCCCACCGCCGGTGCTGTATGTCAAGGGGGAGTTGACGGAGGATGATGCCTGGGCCGTGGCCGTCGTCGGCACCCGGCGGGCCTCGACGTACGGTCGTGAGGTGACGCGTCGTCTGGCCGGCGCGCTGGCTCGAAACGGTATCACGATCGTCAGCGGTCTGGCCCGTGGCATTGACGGCGTCGCCCACCATGCAGCTCTCGAGGCCGGTGGACGGACCATCGCCGTCTTCGGCTGCGGCATCGATCACGTGTATCCACCGGAGCATCGGCAGCTGGCGAGTCAGATCACGGCGCACGGAGCTCTGGTGAGCGACTACCCGCTGGGCACTCGGCCGGAGGGGAGGAACTTCCCTCCGCGCAATCGTATCATCAGCGGGCTCAGCCTGGGCGTGCTGGTGACAAATGCGGGGAAGTCGAGCGGCGCGCTCATTACGGCTGACTTCGGTGCCGAGCAGGGCCGCGACGTGTTCGCTGTTCCCGGCAGTATCCTCACCCAGGGGAGCATCGGCACGAACAGGCTGATCCAGGACGGCGCCAAGCTGGTCACCAAGGCAGAGGATGTCCTGGAGGAGCTGAACCTCACGATGGTGGCAGAGCAGACGGAGGCGCGCCAGGTACTGCCAGGCGACCGGGTTGAGGCGGCATTGCTCGAGCATATCTCGGCAGAGCCCACGCACGTGGATGAACTTCAGCAGCAGAGCGGCCTCCCCATCTCCCAGGTCACCAGCACGCTGGCCATGATGGAGTTGAAGGGGATGGTACGCCAGGTGGGCGGGATGAAGTACGTTGTGGCTCGCGAATCGGGTGTGGACTACGTGATCGATTGAGGGGGGATACGAAGGAGAAAGCATGGCCTACTACGCCCTGATCATGGCCGGCGGGACGGGGACCAGGCTGTGGCCCGTCAGCCGCCAGGACCGACCCAAGCAGTCGCTCAAGCTGGTTGGGGGCCGCACCATGTTCGAGCACAGCGTCGATCGGATCGCTCCCCTGTTTCAGCCGGAGCAAATCTTCGTGGTTGCCGGCAGCGAGCACGTGGTGGACCTCGCGGATCAGGCGCCGGAGCTGCCGGCAGAGAACTTCATCGTCGAGCCCGTCGGACGCGGCACGGCGCCCGCGATCGGCCTGGGGGCGATTCACCTCCGGCGCCAGGATTCGGACGCGGTGATGGCTGTGCTGACGGCAGACCATTTCATCGCAGACGTGGAGCGCTTCCGAAGCGTACTCGATGCGGCGGAGGAGATTGCCAGGGAGGGGTATCTCGTCACGCTGGGGATCGAGCCCTCCTCGCCCTCGACCGGCTACGGCTATATTCAGCAGGGCGAAACTGTGGGGGAGGTCGATGGCTTCGACGTTTTCCGCGTCGAGCGGTTCACGGAGAAGCCGGGCAAGGAGACGGCGCTGCGTATGGTGGAAAGCGGAGCGTACACCTGGAATAGCGGCATGTTTGTCTGGCAGGTGGAGCGCATCATGGAGGAGTTCCAGGTGCAGATGTCAGATTTCTACGTGAAGCTTGCCGAGGTAGAGGCGTCGCTCGGGACGCGTGGGTACCGCCCCACCCTCGACCGCGTCTGGCCGCGGGTGAGCAAACAGTCCATCGACTACGGTGTGATGGAGGACGCTGAAGACGTGGCCGTCATCCCGGTCGACATCGGTTGGTCCGATGTGGGAAGCTGGGGCGGTCTTGCGGAGCTCCTGGCGGATATGGGGAGCCAGGATGACCGTGGAAACGTCGTGGTGGGACAGCACGTGGGGATCGACACGGAGGATTCGCTGATCTTCGGCGGCCATCGTCTCATCGCCACCATCGGCCTGGAGGACATGGTCGTGGTGGACGCCGGGGACGCCGTTCTGGTCTGTCCGATGAAGCGCGAGCAAGAAGTCCGCGACATGGTTCACCGCCTGCAGCGCAACGACATGAGCGACTATCTGTAGCGAGTACGGAGTTTGTTCATAGGTGCTTGAGGCCCTCTTAGGACTGTGCATCCCAAGAGGGTCTCATTGGACTGAGGTAAGTAGGGCTTAGGACGAAGGGTCTCGTTGGGGTTGTTTTATGAAAGCTTATTGCGTCAAATGTAAGGCGAAACGTGAGATGAAGAACCCTGAGCCGGTGTACACAAACAAAGGCACGCCGGCCACGAAGGGCATCTGTCCGGAGTGCGGTACCAAGTTGTTCCGTATGGGCAGCACGCCGGCTCATGAGGGGCTCGATCCAGAAGAGCACACCGTGATGTCGAAAGCTCGCGCTCGGCGCGAGGAACAGCCGGGGTTGGTGATCGTCGAGTCGCCGGCCAAGGCGCGCACCGTGGATCGCTTCTTGGGGGATCAGTACAATGTGCTTGCCTCGGTCGGACACGTGCGCGACCTGCCGTCCAATCGCATGGGCGTCGACATCGACGATGATTTCAAGCCCCATTACGTCGTTCCGTCCAAGCGGAAGGATGTCGTGCGGGAGTTGAAGGACGCGGTCAAGGGCTCCTCCGAGCTTTACCTGGCGACCGACCCGGATCGCGAAGGGGAAGCCATCTCCTGGCACCTGCTGCAGGTGTTGGAGCCAGCCATCCGCTGGCGTCCTGTCCACCGCGTCGAGTTTCACGAGATCACAGAGGAGGCCATCGAGCATGCCTTCTCCCGTCCCCGCCAGATCGACATGCAGCGGGTGGACGCTCAACAGGCGCGGCGCATTCTCGACCGTATCGTCGGCTACACCCTCAGCCCGCTGCTCCGCGACAAGTTGGGACGCCGTGGGCTCTCCGCAGGCCGCGTCCAGTCGGTGGCTCTGCGTCTCGTTGTGGAACGAGAGCGTGCGATCGAGGGGTTCGTGCCCGTTGAGTACTGGTCGCTGGAGGCGGAGCTGGCCAAGCAGGAACCGGAGCCGGGCTACCCTCCCGCCTTCATCGCTCGTCTCCATCGCATTCGCGGCGAGGAGGTTGAGCTTCACAGCGAGGAAGAGGTCCAGGCTGTCGTCGAGGACCTCGAGCGGTCAGGCTACACGGTCACCGATGTCAAGGAAGGGCAGCGGCGCCGCAATCCGTATCCGCCGTTCACGACCAGTACCATGCAGCAGCAGGCCTCGTACAAGCTGGGCTTCACCACCCGGCGCACGATGGCCGTGGCGCAGCAGCTGTACGAGGGTATCGACCTGGGCGATGGCCCCGTTGGTCTGATCACCTACATGCGCACCGACAGCACCAGTGTGGCTGAACAGGCGCAGGCGGAGGCACGAAGGTACGTCATCGACGAGCACGGCGAGGAATATGTGCCCCCCGAGCCCCCTCATTACAGGACCAAGGCGAAGGCAGCGCAGGAAGCTCACGAGGCGATCCGCCCGACCAGCGTATTCCGCACGCCATCGTCGCTGAGGAAGGTCCTGGACCGAAGTCAGTATCAGCTCTACGAGTTGATCTGGCGCCGATTTGTGGCCAGTCAGATGGCCCGCGCGGTCTACGACACCGTCGCGGCCCAGATCCTGGCCGGTCTTTCGGACGACCTGGAGCAGAGGCCCTATCTTCTCCGTGCCAGCGGCTCGACCCTTCGCTTCCCAGGGTTCCTGGTTGTCTACGAGGAGGAGGAAGAGGACGATAAAGAGAGCATCGAGGAGAGAAAGCGGGAGGAGATTCCCCCGCTGACGATCAACGAGCTCCTCGACCTGGTTCAGTTGTTGCCCGATCAGCACTTCACCAAGGCGCCCCCGCGCTACTCGGAGGCGACCCTCGTGCGCGACCTGGAGGAATACGGTATCGGGCGCCCCAGCACCTATGCACCGATCCTATCTAAGATCCAGGAGCGCGGCTACGTGGACCGGCAGGGTAAGCGGCTCCACGCCACCGAGATCGGTATGATCGTCAATGACCTGCTCGTACAATACTTTCCGGGCTACGTCGACGTCGATTTCACCGCCCAGATGGAGGATGACCTGGACCTGATCGCCAGGGGCGAGCGAGAGTGGGTCCCTGTGCTGCGCGGCTTCTATGATCCCTTCGCGGAGACCGTCGCCGAGGCCCGAGACAAGATGCCCAAGGTGGACATCAACAATCGACCGACAGGCGAGATGTGCCCCGAGTGTGGCCACCCCCTGGTCTACCGGTACGGGCGATACGGCAAGTTCATCGGATGCAGCAACTTCCCTGACTGCCGCTTCAGCAAGCCCATCGTGGTGAAGACTGGCGCCACGTGTCCCGAGTGCGGGGGCGACCTGGTGGAGAAACAGACCCGCCGGGGGCGCACGTTTTATGGCTGCTCCAACTATGATCCTGATGATCCAGATTCCTGTGACTTTGCTGTGTGGAGGCGGCCCTTGCCGCAGCCGTGCCCCCAGTGCGGGGGACTGCTCACCGAGGTGCGCCCGGGGTGGGCGAAATGTCGGCAATGTGAAGAGGAGTTCGACGTCGCCGATCTGCCAGATGCTTCGTAGGAAATTGGCGTGGTTACTTGCCCTAGGGGCTAACCTATGATAAACTGGTTGTGCATGCACTTGGCATACCGTACAAGTTTGTTTGGCGCGGACGCCACACAACCGAAGAGGCCAGGGGGTAAAGATGGGCGTCAACCTAGAGTTTGTTCAGCAACGCAAAGTCTTGGCAGCCGCAATCGGCGCGGCCGTGATCGGCCTGCTTCTTGGTCTGGTCACTGGTTGGTGGCTGTGGCCTGTGCAGTGGACCAACGCCACGCCCGCAGACCTACGGTCCGATTTCCAGAGCGCCTACATCCTCCTGGTGGCCGAAGAATATGCCGAGACCGGTAACCTGGAGAGGGCGCGCGAGAGGCTGGGGCCGGGTTTCTGGGACGAAGAAGAGCTCGCCCGGGCGCTCCAGAAGGTGGAGCAGGCCCACGATGGGCAGCAGGCTCTCGCTGTCAGGAGACTCTCTCGAGACCTGGAGGCCGTTCCCGCTGCGCCAGAGGAGCAACCTGAGGCCGTGGGGGCGAGGCTCCGACCAGTCGCGCTGGTCTGTGGCATTGGACTGCTCGTGGTGGCCCTGGTCGGGGGCGGTTTCTATTTGTATAGCCGCCTGATGGAGGGACGCGAGGCCCTGGGACCGCCAGCGGCAAGACCGAGCACAGTGGCGAAGAAGGAGGCCGGTCCCCCGGAAGAGGTTGCCTGGGACGGTCAGCCGCCGAATGCCCAGTTCGTCACCACGTACGTGCTGGGCGATGACACCTACGATCCTTCGTTCAGCATCGAGCTTGAGTCCGGGGAGTTCATGGGCGAGTGTGGCGTCGGCATCTCGGAGGCCATCGGGACCGACAGCCCGGACAAGGTCACCGCCCTGGAAGCGTGGCTGTTCGACAAGAACGATATCCGCACCGTCACCAAGGTGCTGATGTCGGAATATGCCTTTAACGATGAGGCCCTGCGTACCAAGCTGGCCCCGAAGGGCGAACCGGTCTTGGCTGAGGAGGGGAAAAATGTGGTCCTGGAGACGAAGATGCTCCGTCTGCGGGCTCACATTGTCGAGGTGCGGTACGCTGAGGCTGACTTGCCATCCAACAGCTTCTTTGACCGTTTCACCGTTGAGCTGGCAGCCTGGGTCAAGCCAGAGGCGGAGGGCGCTGAACCTCGTATCCCGGTGAGCGCCCCTGGATCAACGTAGGGCAGGCCGACCCGACGCACCGAGGAGAGGTGACTTCTCCGGGTCAGGAGCCTGAGGTAGGCGAGCCAGGCTCCTTCGTCCACTCTCGTGATTCACAGTCGCCGTCATGGTAGGTTGTGGCTCTTTATGCCAGGCTGATGCCGGTCCCCGGTGAGAATAGACGACCCCGCCATTCGCACGGCGGGGTCTTCTTGTGAGGGTGGTGTGCAGCGTCTCTGGCGCGCGCTTCTACGCCTGTTCTTCGAACTGCTTTATCACCAGCTCGCCTGGACCTACGACCTGGTGGCCTGGCTCGTGTCGCTCGGTCATTGGAAGGCCTGGGGCCGGACGACACTTCCTCACCTCCGTGGTCAGCGGATCTTGGAGCTCGGACACGGGCCTGGGCACCTCCTCGTGGCGCTTGAGAGGCGGGGGCTCGATCCGGTGGGAGTCGACCTTTCGCCCAATATGGGGCGTCAGGCACGGCGGCGACTGCAGAAGGCCGGCACCACCGTTTCGCTCGTGCGAGCCCGGGCTCAGGCACTCCCTTTCTGCGCTGAGAGCTTTGACAGCGTCGTCGCGACGTTCCCAACCGGGTTCATCATCGATCCCAGGACGCTGCGGGAGGTGTCGCGCGCCATGGGGTCAAAGGGACGGTTGGTCGTCGTGCTCGGGGCTCGCTTTGACGGAGCGGATCTGACGGCTGTCTTTCTCACCTGGCTCTATCGCGTGACGGGCCAGAGCGAGCCCAATCCGGATGCGCTCGCCCCTTGCCTGGACAAGGTGGGGCTTTCGTGGCGCACCGTGCGCGAGCAAGTGGGTCAGACCTCTGTCCGGTTACTCGTCGCCGAGAAGTCCTGAGGGCAGGTGCGGGTCCGGCCCCGGGCCAATCCTGCTTGCCTGTCTTCCCGATTCGTGGTAGAATTTTGAACGCAAGGTGGGTGTGGCCTAATTGGTTAAGGCACCTGGTTGTGGCCCAGGCGATTGCGGGTTCGAGTCCCGTCACTCACCCCTCGTTGAAGCCGGATCATGGTCCGGCTTTCGTTATACCTGCCCCCGTAGCTCAATTGGAGAGAGCGTCGGACTTCGAATCCGCAGGTTCCGCGTTCGAGTCGCGGCGGGGGCGCCTAGATACTTGCCGGCGCATCCCCACCCGCCACGAGGTCGCCCCCGACTCCGCAGTCGGGGGCGGCCTCATCTGGTCTGAGGCCAGGCTCAGGACGACCCTTTCCGCGGAGGCCGCATCACGCGTGGCGGTCAGCAGCCCGGGAGCCGGTCATGGGCCAGGCCGCAGGGAGCGTGGACGCCGGGCAGGCGGACCCAGACCCGCCTACGGTCGGGCGCTTCGCTGCTGACTACGAACCGCTGGACTCCCCCTCTGGTGTGGGCGGTTCCTCGAGGAAGGCCTCGCGGTCGTTCTCGACCAGCGCTCTCACACTGGTCTCTGCGACGACAACGTAATAGTCCGACTCAGACGATTTGACGATGTAGCTGGCGTCATCGGGATCCTTAGCCCCGACGCGCACGGTCACCGTCTTTTCATCCATCTCGAGCGTCACCAGGGCGTTGGGCTCGTCCATGCCATAGGAAGCGCGCTCCTGCCGGCCCATGGGCTTCCTCATCCTGACAGAGCTGGCCGCTCGTAGTGCGGCCGCGACCTGAGTCTGGTCCAGCGTCTCGTCGTCGCCCAGATCGGCCATCGTCCAGGTCTCCTCATCCTCCCTCTCGAAGACGAATGTGCCGTTGACGTTCTCCAGGGTCATTCGGTTGACGTCTTCCTGCACCACGCTCTGATAGGTGGTGTCAACCCAGGCGCTGGCTGTGGCATTCACGTCGAAGGTGGAGAGCTCGTGAGTCAAGTAGGCCTCGCTCTGGCCCTCCAGGCGGAAGTGTACGGACCCATACTGCGGTGAGGACCCAACGTACACCGTATGCTCCATCCCGTCGCTCGTCTCGAAGGAGATACGGCGTGCGAACTCATCAGGAGAGAGCTGGAGTTGCCTGTGGCTGGTGTCGCTGCGCGTCACCAGTCGGTCTGTGCTCAACGTCAAGAGCTTCTCCAGGAACGAGCCGACGTCGTCGCCCATCGCCGGGTAGTCATCGGCATCAGGCAGCACCCACTCGCCCGTGACCTTCTCCAGCTCGATCAGGTTGCCGTCAGCGTCCTCAATGGTGAGTCGGCTGACTTCTTCTGCCTCCACGTCAGCGAAGACCAGCTCTCCCTCGCCGACCGCCGACGGTCTGGGCCAGAAGACCACGATGGTCAGCGCAACCTGAGCGATGAGAACGACAGCCAGGATCTGGTGGTGTCTCTTAATCATTGGCTCACCTCCTGAGTTGAAGCTAGGACAGCCTCTCGCGGCAGTAACTCCATCGGCTCCTCATTGCGACGGCGGGAGTTCCAGACGATGCCGACGACCACGAGCGCCAGAAGCGCCACCACATAGTTGGCCCCCTCCCAGAACGATTGTTCCCGCTCACTGAGCGGGGCCAGCACTCGTGTCTGGGTGCCGCGCGAGCGGATGTCTAGAAGGGCCAGGTCCTCCGTGGACCAGGCCACGCAGTTCTGCAGGAGCTGCAGGCTATTGAGATACCGATCGCGCGTGAGGCTGGAGGAGATGTCGAAGACGACGTCGTCGACGAACTCGGCGCTGCCGACCACGACGAGGCGCGACGTCTCCGGCGACGAGTCGATCTTGCCCAGCGACGAGGGTGGTGGTGTGGGCGTGGGTGCCCCCTCCTCTGCAGGGACCGCGCTATCTTCCCCCGAGTCGCTCTCCGCAAGAGGGGATGGCCTGTCCTTGAAGGCGCTGTCGAATGCCCCCTGGATGGAGACAGCGAGCGTGTGACGCCCCTGTTCGCTCCCCACCGGGAAGCCAAGCTGCGGATGGGCGTTGAAGTCGGGCTGAATATTGGTGTCGGTCCGCGTCCACGACTGCGGGCTTGACTGAAGCAGCTTCGTCACCTCTCGGTCGGCGTTCTTCTCCTCATCGATGGTGATCGGGGAGGCCCAGTTCAGCGTCACCGCCGGCAGGTTGGAGACGATGGGACTGTCAGATGCCATACCATCTTGTCGGATGTCCACAAAGAAGGGGTAATCGATGGCCTGGATCTCCTGAACCTGAGCCCCGCCCACGTCCCGGGTGGTCTGCACGGGAAAAGGCTCGTTCTGCGGATCCATCACCAGGGATTCTTCGACGTTGACACCGTACGTAGACAGCATCTCCCGCAGATTGTCTTCCAGCGGCTTGAGCCCCAGTCCACCCCGCATGGGGTCGATCTGGATGCCGTAGTTGCCCGCAGCGGCCACGACCGACCCGCCCCGCATGAGATACTGGTCGATGGCGAAACTCTGCTTGTCGGTCATCCCCTGAGGGGCAATGACGACCAGCACGTCCACGTTTGCCGGCACCTGTCCGGTGCTCAGATCCACGCTCCGAACGTCGTACTCCTGCGCCAACGACTCTCTGATCTGCTGCCAGCTGGAGATAGGCTCGCGCATCTGTCCGAACATATCCTCTTGGGCTTGCGCTGGTGGGCTCCACAGGCCGACCACCTGCAGGAAGCCCGGCGATAGTCGCTTTAGCGTCGTCTCGATGGACGAGCGGATGTCTCCCTCGGTCATCTCTCCCGACGGATAAATCACCTGTTCCTGATCGCCGACCTCCAGGACCATGTGCAGGTAGTAGGATTCGGCTGAGAAGAGTGAGGTGGCAAAAGGCTGTATCCCGTACTGATCGTACAGCTGCTGCCGCGTGACCGGGCTTTCGGGTTTGTCCGGATCAACGACCGTGTAGGTGAATTTCCCGTCTGACCGGGCGGCGATCTCCTGGGCCACCTCCTCGATCGTTGCGCGACCCTCGACCAGCCTCTCCGGTAGCGTGTCTGGTGTGACGTAGAGGGTCAGCCTGGCCGGATCTTCCAGCGCAGCCAGCACGGCCTCCACGCTCTGAAAGCCGTAGACCACCTTTCTGATCGCGCTGGTTAGATCGTATTCCAGATTGCGCAGACGGATGTCGACGCCGCCGCCGCTTGACTGCACCTCGATCAGGTCGCCAAAGGTAAGCACGACGTGCTGATCCCCGTAGCGAATCAAGATATCGAAGTAGGAGTTGATCACCGATTGTTCGTACCGCCCGGAGACCTGGAAGGGTCGCGGGCGAATCCCATAGGTCTGATTGGCCTCGGCCTCTAACTCGGGATGCTCCGCCGGATCGATGATCTCCAGATCCATTTTGTCCCCGGACGCGACGTCGTACTCGCGGAGCATGTCCCGGATGGGTGGGACGAGCGGGGCCAGCAGCGGGTGTGTCCTCTCACTGAAGTAGCCGCGCACCAGCAGAGGCTCCTGCAGGTTGTTCAGCAGGTCGCGGGTGGTCTGCGAAAGCGTGTATTGTCGACTCTCGGTCAAATCCAGCCGAAGGGCCTGGGCGTGCAAGGGGAAGACCCAGACGTTGGTCAGCACCATGTTGACCACGATGAGAGCCGACGTGAGGGTGACGGCGCGGCGGTAGGGACGCGTCCGTGTCCCAGTGCTCCAGCGCTTGCTCTGGAGGGATGCCACGTTGAGGGTCAGGAAAATCCCCGCCAGCGACAGGTAGTAGAGCAGATCGCGGAGATCGATCACGCCTCGCTCGATACTTTCGAAGCGACTCCCAGAGCCGATCGCGCGCAGAATCTCCCCCACGCGGTCGCCGAAGAAGTCTGTCACACCGCGGGACCCAACCACATAGAAAAGCCCGCAGAGCAGGACGGACAGAATCAGGGCCACGATCTGATTGTCCGTGCGGGAGGAGACGAAGAGCCCGATGGCCGTATAGGCTGCCGCCAGCAGAATCGTTGCCACGTAGCCGCCCACGACCGGGCCCCAATCCAGGTTCCCCAATAGCTCCACGGTGATCGGCAGGAAGAAGGTCAGTCCGAGAGCGACACCGATCAGCGCCATCACTGCCAGGAACTTCCCGATGACCAACTCGATCCCCGAGACTGGAAGCGACAACAGTACCTCCAGCGTCCCTGACCGCTCCTCTTCGCTCCATTGACGCATCGTCAGCGCCGCAACCAGGAGAATCATGAGCACCGGCATCCAGGCAAAGAGGGGCCGGACGTCGGCGATGCCGCGGGCGAAGAACGTGTCCACCCAGAAGAACGAGAACAGCGTGGCCGCCAGGAAGACGCCCACGAAGATGAGGGCCATCGGCGAACCGAAGTAGCCCTCCAACTCCTTGCGTGTGATTGACAGTGCCTGTTTCACGACAATATCCCTCCGAGTCCTAGTTGAAGTTATGAACCGGTGGCCAGCTCGTTGAAGACCGATTCCAGCGTGCGCACATCCTGCCGGA
>CAYMHT010000055.1:0-16658 GCA_964390305.1 uncultured Anaerolineales bacterium | reverse complement strand
CCCATCACCATCACCTGGTTCTTCAGCGTCGGAGACGTCTCTCGAGTTGAGCGATCTCTGCCTCAAGCTCTTGAATCCGACGCCGCATCCGTAGGACCACTTCCGTACCTGGCAGGTTGATGCCCAGCGACATCAGCCGTCGGACACGTCGCAACTCGGCCAGATCGTCCTGCGTGAGTCCCTCCTCCAGGACGCCGACCTCGATGCAGTGCCGCACCACCTGCACGTCCACGCCGGCCCGCCGTGCCGCCCGCTTGACCGTGATGGTCGTTCGTTCTCGTGTTCCCATCGCTCGGGGGCCTCTTTACGAGATGCTGCGCAGCTCCTCGAGCAGTTCGCGCTGGCGCGGCGTGAGATCTGTCGGCAGCTTCACGTCCACCTCTGCGTACAGGTCACCATGCTTATCGGGGTTCCGCAGCTTCGGCATTCCCTTGCCTCGCAGGCGGAATACCTGCCCGTTCTGCGTGCCCGGGGGGATGGTCAACATTACCGAGCCCTCCAGGGTTGGCACCTTTGTCTCCCCGCCGAGGACCGCCGTGTAGAGGTCGACCGGGACGCTCACACGCAGGTCATCGCCTTCACGCTCGAACCGAGGATCACCCCGGACTTGGACGCGCAGATACAGATCGCCTTCCTCGCCGCCTGCTGCACCTGCGCCCCCCTCACCGGAGACCCGAACGCGCGTCCCTGTGCGAGCACCGGGAGGAATCTTCACCTCCAATCGCCGACCGTCTCTCTGGAGGGTCCGTGTCGTACCGGTGTAGGCCTCGCGCAGACTGATCTCCACCTCTTGCTCGAAGTCTTGACCCCGCTGCGGGCGAACTCGGTACTGAAACCCGCCAGGTCGCGCTCCCGTTCGCGTCTCACCGCCCGGCGCACGACCGGCGCCCATCCCCCCGAACATCTGGGTGAAGAAATCGGAGAAAGGGCTCCCTCCGCCAAAGAGGTCCTCCAGATCCTCGGGCGTGCCGTGGCGGACATAGACCCGCTCCGGGCCGCCGCCTGGCGCGCCGGTCGTCCACTGGCCCCAGTCAAAGCCTCCGGGCCGGCCGCCCGCTTGCTCGTAACGCCGCCAGTCCGCCCCCAGCCGATCGTACTTCTGTCGCTTCTCAGGATCAGAGAGCACCTCGTAGGCCTCGTTGATCTCCTTGAACCGTTCCTCCGCTTGTGGATCGCCCGGATTGACGTCTGGATGGTGCTTGCGGGCCAGTCGGCGAAAAGCGCGCCGAATCTCGTCCTGGCTGGCGTTCTTCCCCACGCCCAAGGTGTCATAGTAGTCTTTGTATTCCATACAATCCCTACAGTCTCGGTGAAAACCGCGCCCAGAGACAGCCGTCGTACGTTTGAGGTCTCCCGTGCGACTCTGCGCCCGGATGCCCTACGCTAGTGGTTCTCCTCCCCAACCTGAAACCGACTACCTGGCGACGCAAGGCCTGGATTGGTGTCAATCCAGGCCGCGGCCCACGCGAACCCGCCGGTCCGACTGATCTTACTTCGCGACGACAACCCGTGCCGGGCGCAGGAGTCTACCATCCAAACGGTACCCTTGCTGAGTCACCTTCACAACGACGTCGCGATCCACATCAGCCTCCTGGTGAGGAACGGTTCCCACTGCCTCGTGCCACTCTGGATCAAACGACTCTCCCTCGGCCTCGATCTGCTCCACACCTTCCTGCTTGAGAAGCTGTTGAGCGGAGCGATGTGTCATCTCCACCCCGTCTCGCAGGCTCTCTTGATTGCCCTCCGCGCGTAGCGCTCGCTCCAGGTCGTCGGCGATCATAAGGAAGTTCCGCAGCAACCGGGCTCGGTTCGTCTCAATGCGTTCCTCGGTCAACCGCTGCTGCCGCTTGCGGAAGTTCTCGATCTCAGCCTGTAGCCTTAGCGCGCGGTCGCGCCATGTCTCCAACTCCTCCTTTAGCGCCTCAAACTCCTCCTGCTGGTCATCCTGCCCCTTCCGTGGCGGTGAGGGAGGCTCTCGCTGCGCCCCCGGTTGTGCCGCAGCGACGTCTGCTGCTCGACCTTGAACGCCACGCTCTCGCTGCACGACAGCCGGCTCGGACTCGACGACCGCTTGCTCCTCCTCTTCGATCTCTTGCTGCGCTCCGTCGGGGGAACGCTTCACGCGGATCGGCACTCTCACTCGTTCATTCATGGCTTAACCTTGCGTCAAGAAAGCGGTAGATTGGCGCACTGGCGCCCGGCATTCTCAGCCGAGTGCCCGTTTGCCAATCTACCGCGCTGCCTTTACACTTCGTGGAACTCTCCCTCGACGACTTCCTCGTCTTCTTCTCCCCCATCACCAGCCTGCGGGCCGGCGCCACCGCCAGCTTGCGGCCCGGCGCCAGGTCCAGCCTGGGCGCCACCAGCCGCCGCTTGCTGCTGGGCGTACATCGCCTGTCCGATGGCCTGGCTCGCCTGCTGCAGCTGGTCGATCAGGCTCTCGATGCGATTCTTGTCATCGCCTTCCTTGGCCTGCTTCAGATCCTCGATAATGTCCTCGATGCGGTTCCGATCCGATGCGGAGACCTGATCACCCAGTTCACGGAGCGTCTTCTCCATCTGATAGACAAGCTGGTCCGCTTTGTTACGGGCCTCGATGAGCTCCTTGCGGCGTCGGTCCTCAGACTCGTGCCGCTTTGCCTCCTTGACCATCCGGTCAACGTCGCTCTCGTCGAGGTTGGTGGTCGCCTCGATGGTGACGTTCTGCTCCTTGCCGGTGGCCTTATCCTCTGCTCCGACGTTCAGGATGCCGTCGGCATCGATGTCGAACGTCACCTCGATCTGAGGTACGCCACGCGGCGCGGGCGGAATGCCTTCCAGGTTGAACCGGCCGAGGCTCATATTGTCGGCTGCCATGGGGCGCTCGCCCTGCAACACGTGAATGGTCACTGCCGTCTGACCGTCCTCGGCCGTGGAGAAGGTCTCGCTCTTCCGCACCGGGATGGTCGTGTTGCGCTCGATAATCGGCGTCATCACCCCGCCCAGGGTCTCGACCCCCAGCGTCAGCGGTGTAACGTCGAGGAGCAGCACATCCTTCACCTCGCCGCCAAGCACGCCGGCCTGAATGGCCGCGCCAATTGAGACGACCTCGTCCGGGTTGACGCCCTTGTGGGGCTCCTTGCCATCCGTCAGGTCGCGTACCAACTGCTGGATCATCGGCATGCGCGTGGCACCACCGACCAAAACGACCTCGTCCAGTTCGCCCGGAGCCAGATCAGCGTCCTCTAGCGCCCGCTCAAATGGCCCGCGGCACCGTTCTACCAGGTCCTCAGTCAGTTGCTCCAGCTTGGCTCGTGTGAGCTTCATCTGCAGATGCTTGGGACCCGAGGCATCGGCGGTGACGAAGGGCAAATTGATCTCTGTCTCAAGCACCGTCGAAAGCTCGATCTTTGCCTTCTCGGCCGCCTCCTTCAGGCGCTGCAATGCCTGTCGATCCTGGCGTAGATCGATCCCTTGCTCTTTCTTGAACTCGTCCGCGATGTAGTCCGTGATGCGCTGATCCCAGTCATCGCCACCCAGAAATGTATCGCCGCTGGTGGATCGGACCTCAACCACGCCCTCGCCAACGTCCAGGATCGAAACATCGAAGGTGCCCCCGCCGAGGTCGAAGACCAAAATGGTCTCGTCCTCCTCTCGATCCAGACCGTAGGCCAGGCTCGCGGCAGTTGGCTCGTTGATGATCCGCAACACCTCCAGGCCAGCGATCTTGCCTGCATCCTTTGTGGCCTGACGCTGGCTGTCGTTGAAGTAGGCCGGCACAGTGATGACGGCCCGAGTCACCTCTTCACCGAGATAAGCCTCGACGTCCTTCTTCAGCTTGCGCAGGATCATCGCCGAGATCTCCTGGGGGGTGTACTCTTTGTCCTTGACGGGGACGTACACACGCGCATCATTCGACGGCCCCTGGACGATCTCATAGGGCAGAACCTCGCGCGCTTTCTCAACCTCCGGATCGTCGAATCGACGACCCATCAGTCGCTTGATAGAAAAGACGGTGTTGTCCGGGTTGACGACGGCCTGCCGCTTGGCGACCTGTCCTACCAACCGCTCGCCGCTCTCGTTGAATGCGACAATTGATGGGCACAGACGCCCACCCTCGGCGGTGGGGACCACGGTTGGTTCTCCTGCCTCCATTACAGAGGCTACCGAGTTTGTCGTGCCCAGATCAATACCGATAATCTTGCTCATATCTCCCTCCTGATATGCTACAGTCAATTACACGTGAGCACACTGACGCAAACCTGGCAGGGCAACTCTCCGGATTGCCTCGTGCATCACCTTTCTAGGATGAATATACCGTAGGCCCATTAGAATGGGATAAGAGTGACGTTAGCATGACATAAGATTCCGGATGTTCTGATCGGGGCACATCCTCTTGATTTCTCAATCACGATGCATCGCGGACCCCATTCCGTCTCCTTGGATGGACACAGGCTGGACGAAAAGAAGCAGCTCGCGTGTCCATCGCGGGTCATGAGGGCCGTGGGCCGGCGCTCACCGCGATGGCCTTGGGCCTCTTGCGTGGAGCGGCCGCAGCAGGTCCACCGAGATGTGGTGTTGGAGATAGGGGACGAGAGGCGGTCGACTCCCTACCGGGGGAATCTGAGGGGTTCAGGCGGCGTCACAACTCGCGCCAGTCGGGGATCTGTCCTCGGTGCTGCCAGCGCCACCACAGGCCGGCCGGATACCCCACCATCTTGGCGATGTCGCCGGTGACTCGGATCAGGGGCACCCAAAGCGCGGCCCTCAACTTCTCGGATAACGGCATGCCGTTCCACATCCGCGACAGCCGGCGCCAGGGGCCCCACAGCATGCCTGGTATCGCGATCAGATAGAGCGCTAACCATGCCGGGTTGCTCGCGGCGCCCGCAGCTGCGATGAGCGGCACGGCGACCAAATAGGTGAGGTACCGGATGGCGTGCCGCAAGCGCCATAGGTCAGCCTTGCCGTCACCGCGTGCGTAGCGGTAATATTGGAGGGAGAAATCTCGCAGGGTGGGGCGGGGGCGGAAGTAAACCAGAGCCTCCGGCGCAAAGACGAACGAGCCGTATTGAGCTCGCAGTCGGAAGTCGAAGATCAGATCTTCGCAGTAGTCGAGCCACTCAGGATACCCGCCGATCGTCTCCCAGGCGTCCTTGCGAAAAGCGACGGACCGGCTCGAGGGCAGGAACCGGTCTGGGTGCACGTCTCCAAGCTCGGGCAACACGGTCGCGCCCATCGCCGTCTCGAACGGAGTCCTGGGGTCAGGCCGGAAGAAGCCCGCGACGGTCTCGACCTCCCTCTCCTCAAACGGAGCGACGATATGCTCCAGCCATTCAGGATCCAGCCTGACGCCTGCATCCGTCACCGCCACCACGTCGCCGGTGGCGGCCCTGATGGCCGCGTTCCTGCCCTGAGAGATATTCGCCCCCGGCCGCTGGAGGACCCGCAGCGGAATCCGATCCTCGGCCTCCAGGAGTGCGAGTGTGCCATCGGCCGACCCACCGTCGCAGATGACCACCTCATCCGGCTGGCGAGTCTGGGCGGCCAGGCTGCCGAGCAGCCTGGGAAGGCTATTCGCCTCATTCAATACGGTCGCGACGACGGAAACACGCATTGCTCAAGATTATACATGACGGTCAGTTCCCCGCCAAACCGCTGCTTCGGTTTAGGCGCGCGCACCTCGTGAGGGCTTCAAGTCCCTCGGGTGCCAACCTGGACCCGTCCGACGCGGCAGTTCGTTCCTCCGCGGGGCTTGACGTTTTCGGGGAGATGTGATAAAGTGGATTCATAGGACGCGGTAAGTTAGGTAGTGATGCATCATCCTGCCCGGGCTTACGTAGCTTGGGCGGTTTGCGTAATCGCCTCTCCTTGCCGCCGTAAATCGTATCAGTTACATAGGGAGAATCAGGAGGATGGAAGGTAAAGAGACGGGAACCGTCAAATGGTTCAGCAACGATAAGGGCTACGGATTCATCTCGCGGGAGGAGGGCGAGGACGTGTTCGTTCACTACTCCGAGATCAAGGGCGGGGGCTTCAAGACGCTCAATGAAGGCCAGCGGGTCGAATTCAGCGTCGAGGAGGGCCCCAAGGGCCTGCGAGCGACGGACGTGGTCCCTATCGGAGAACCAACGGGCTTCTAAACGAAGCAACTAACTAGCCGCGTCAGATTCGGATATGTAGCACCGAAGATGCGCAATCAAGAGGGGCCGCTCGCGTTCGGGACTGCCCGGCGCGGGCGGTTCTCCGTTTTGAACAAGCGAGACGAGGTAATCCAGACGACATGGGGAACACAAAGACAACCTTCAAAGGGAAGAATGTCATCATTACCGGAGGGTCGAGTGGCATTGGCAAGGCCACGGCCAAGCTGCTGGCGCAGGAGGGAGCCAACGTCTACATCATTGCCCGAGATCGGGCCAAACTGGATCAGGCCCTCCAGGAGATCGAGGCAGAGGGAGACAGCCAGGATCAGCGGTATGGGGCCTTCTCCGCAGACGTCACCAGCTATGAGGAGGTCGAAGACGCCATCGCAGCCATTGTGGAGGCTAGCGGTGCGCCCGACATCCTGATCAACTGCGCGGGCATGGTCTATCCCGGGTACTTCGAGGAACTCCCCCTTTCGACGTTTAGGGAGCAGATGGACGTCAACTTCTTCGGCACGCTCCATACCGTCAAGGCCGTTGTTCCCTATATGATGGCGCAGGGAAGTGGTCACATCGCCAACATCTCCTCCGTCGGGGGGACTTATGGTGTGTTTGGCTACACGGCGTACAGCGCCTCGAAGTTCGCCGTGTGTGGTTTCACGGAGGCATTGAGGGCCGAACTGAAACCCCACAACATCGGCGTGTCCCTCGTGCTGCCCTTCGACACCGATACCCCTCAGCTCAGGGGAGAGATGAAGCTCCAGCCCTTGGAGACAAAGGTAATCACCAGCGTCGCCACACTAGAAAACATTAGGCGCCCCAATGAGATCATCGCCGATCGGTTTCGTAGGCTGATGCTCGGGGATGGCACGCCAGACAGCCCAGATCACGTTGCGAAGAGCTTGATCAGGGGGATTCGGAAACGACGATTCGCGATCGTGCCCGACCCAGTACTGGGGATCGGCTACTACCTGCGCAGTCTCATCGTTCCGCTTGCGAACTGGGCCTTTGACCAGTTGATCCCCCTGGCGAGAGAACAGCGGGGGGCAACGCGTGGCCCTGCCGCCTCCGCCCCCGAGTCGCCCGCATCGAGCGAAGGTCCTGACGGCTTACAAGCGGACGAGTCTACTCCGTAACGCACGCGCGGCAGGTGTCAGGTTTTGCCCGGTCAGAGTGCGAACAGAAGCACGTCAGGGTGTCCGCTCCGCCAGCTCCCCTCGGACAGTCCGTAGCAGCGTCTCAGCCTTCAGCTGGGCCAGCGAGTAGCACGGCCCATCCAGGTGCGTGGCCAGCGTCTGCGCCAGCCCCTGGTCGAAAGCCTCATTCTCCATGTTGATCACCACTGAGCGTATCTCAGCCTCGGGGAACGTCTCCGCGATGAGGTAGGCCTCCTGCTGCGGGGCGTGTCTCGTCATTGACACGTTGCCTGCACCGTCGGTGAGCAACACCATCAGCGGCGTAAGCTCAGGGTGCTGCCTCACCTCGCGGGTGATAACCTCGTAGGCGGTCTGGAGACCGGCTGAGAGAGGGGTCTTGCCGCCGACCGGGATGTCGGCCAGCGCGCGCTGAGCGAGCTCCACGCTGTTCGTCGGCGGAAGCACGACGACCGCGTCATTCTTCTGGAAGACGACCAGACCCACCCGATCACGCCGCTGATACGCGTCGGTTAGCAATGACAGCACTGCTCCTTTCGTGGCCTCCATCCTCTCGGATACCGCCATCGACCAGGAGGCGTCCACGACGAACAGGACCAGGTTGGCGGCCCGGGTGACGCGCACCTTGCGCTGGTAGTCGGCTGGTCGGAGGACGAAAGCGGGACTGTTCTCGTCTTGTCGTTCGTTCTGATGAGGAGCGGCAGCGCGCAGCGTCGCATCGAAGGCCAGATCGCTGGGGTCCTCCGGGGACGGGCGCGCCTGGATGTAGCGGCCCCGCTTTCTGCTCGTGCGCGTCTGGCTGCGCCGACCCCCACTCGAGCGCGTCAACTGATCGAGGGGAGTTTCCAGGTGGCTGGGGGTGAATGCCTCGCCCGGGTCTCTCTGCTCGCCACCCTCCCACCACCGTCCCTCCGAGGGCCACTGGGGGACCTCTTGGGGGGCTGGCCTACGCATCGGTTTCACCCGCTCGGCGGAGGAATCGTCGTCAGCGTCGGGTGTGCCTGTCTCTTTTTTTTTATCTACGGTCTCAAGCGGCTCGACGTCGTTCTCGTCCTCGTTTCTCGACGCATTCTGCGCGCGGGCTTCGCTCAGCCGCTCTGACAGATCCTCAGACGTGAACTCTGCCTCCTCCAGGGGATGGCGTTTCAGGCGGTGCGGGAGGGCCAGCTCTGCAGCCAGCAGGATGTCCTTCTCGGTCAAGTGCGTGCGACCGGCAAATGCAGCATGCGCCCGGGCTGCCTTGAGTACCACCAGGTCAGGGCGGTGACCATCGACGCCTAGCTCGCCCATCAGCGTTGCGATGGTCCCCAGGTCGGATCGTGTGTGCTGCACCTGCGGCAACAGCTGGCGCGCCCGCGCGATCTCATCGGATAGCGCCTGCTCTTTCGGGCCCCATTCCTCATAGAAGCCCTCCGGATCGGATTCGTATGCCAGGTTGCGCTCCATGATCAACATCCGAGCGCGAGGGTCACGGATGCCCTGGATGTCCACACACAGCGCGAAGCGGTCTAGAAGCTGTGGACGCAGATCGCCTTCCTCCGGGTTCATCGTACCGACGAGGATGAAACGGGCCGGGTGGCTGAAGGAGATACCCTCTCGCTCTACCACGTTGACCGCCATCGCTGCCGCGTCGAGCAGCAGGTCGACGACGTGATCATCCAGCAGATTGACCTCGTCTACGTAGAGGACGCCGCGATTGGCCGCGGCGAGAACGCCTGGTTCGAAGTGCCGTTCCCCCTCCTGAATGGCGCGCTCGATGTCCAGCGTGCCCACGACGCGATCCTCGGTTGCGCTGACCGGCAGATCCACGAAGCGGGTGCGGCGGCGTCCCCGCGGCAACTCCTCACCATTCTCGACGCGCTCGAGACAGCGCGTGCACCACGTACGAGGGCGATCGGGATCGCAGCCGAAGGGGCAGTCGCTCACCACCTCGATCTCGGGGAGCAGCGCTGCCAGTGCGCGAGCGGCCGTCGACTTGGCCGTGCCGCGCTCACCGCGAATAAGCACACCTCCGATCTGAGGGTGGATCGCGTTCAATATCAACGCGTGTCGCATGCGATCCTGTCCGACGATGGCGGTGAATGGGAATGTGGATGGCATAACCAGCTCCGGCTCAGATCACCAACGTGGTCCGCTGACCCAACGTGCCTGCCCGAACATACTTCTCTACTCTGCCCCAGGGCTGCACATTATACCGCAGTCTTCACCAGGCCGAAACCTTTCAACGGCCCAGGCTGTGAGGTGGCGCCGGGGCAGGGTCTCCAGTCGTCGACCTGCTGTCGATGGCCCAGCCCTGCCTTCTCTGTCCGAACCGAGTCGGCGTTCACCGATGCCAGCGGGCAGCACGGGAAAGCAAAGGCCGCTGCCAATTTCGGCAGCGGCCTTATCCGTTATCGTCGACTCGGCGCAAGCCCGCTTATCTTCATTTGACGCTGCACGTGGCGCACGATGCTGAGGGTGAGCATGAAGCGCAGGCTCCCCCATCGCCCGCGATCACTCCCTGATCTCCGACAGCCGAGAAAAGGGAGATCATACGGCGAGTCTCTTGGCCCTCACATTGGGGGCAGGCAATGGGATCGTCCGCCTCCGACATCGCCCGCAGGGCGTCGAAGCGCGTCCCGCAGTCAGAGCACTCGTATTCATACAACGGCATGTGCTATCCAATCCTCCGAAGCTCTCTTGAAGCGATTGTTCTCTCGATCAATATGCCAGGATTATACCCGTCAGCTGTCCAGCCGTCAAGGCTTCGATCAGATGATATCTAGTCTGTCTCCTACCTCTTTGAACGCGGACAGAACCCGCTCCAACTGTTCATCGGTATGGGTCGCCATGTAGCTTGTGCGCAGTAACGACGACCCCGAGGGCACCGCCGGCGGGATGACGGGGTTGGTGTAGATGCCGGCCTCGTACAAGGCCTTCCAGGCGATGATGGTGGGCATGTCCTCGCCGATGATCACCGGGATGATGGGCGTCACCGTGTTTCCGACGTCGAAGCCCATCTCACGGAACTCAGTGCGCATCGTCTTCGCGATCTGGTTCACTCGCTCGATCCGCTCGGGCTCCGCTTGCATCACCCTCAGCGCGGCCAATGCCGCAGCCGTGTTAGGCGGCGACATGCTTGCGCTGAAGATCAATGAGCGGGCGTGATGCTGCACGTAGTGTATGACGTCGTCGTCGCCCGCGATGAAGCCGCCGAGGCTGGCAAAGGACTTGCTGAACGTGCCCATAATCAGGTCCACCTCGTCGTTCACGCCAAAGTGGGCCGCCGTGCCGCGTCCTCCACCCACCACGCCGATGGCGTGCGCGTCATCCACCATCAGTCGCGCGTCGTACTCCTTGCAGAGCGGAAAGATATCCGGAAGCGGGGCCAGATCGCCGCCCATGCTGAACACCCCGTCGACGACGACCAGCTTGCCCGCATCAGGCAATCTGGATAGCACACGCTCTAGGTGGTCTACGTCGTTATGACCGAAACGGCGCACCTCGCCGAAGGACATGTTGCAGCCGTCCACGATACTGGCATGGTCGTCCTTATCGGTGATGACGAAGTCGTGACGCCCAACGAGCGCGGAGATGGTGCCCACGTTGGTCTGATATCCTGTGGGGAAGACCAGAGCTGCCTCCTTCCCCATAAACTCGGCCAACTCCCGTTCCAGCTCCAGATGGAGTTCCAAAGTGCCGTTGAGGAAGCGCGACCCGGTACAGCTGCTGCCATACGCCTGGGTCGCTTCAATTGCCGCCTGGCGCACCTTAGGATGGGTCGTCAGGCCCAGGTAGTTGTTGGACCCGATCATGATCAGACGATGGTCGCCGATGGTCACCTCGGTCCCTTCGCTGTCGGTGAGGGGGATGAAATAGGGGTAGAACCCGGCCTCCTGAGCCTCTCTCGCTTCGGTGAAGGCCCGGCACTTGTCAAATAGATCCATCGGGTAACCTCCTTGACTCCGCCTCGCCAGTTGCGCGGTCCTGCGCGTCGAAGTATTATACGCTAAGAACTGCACGCGGCAAAGGAGCTGAGCAACCCCGGAGGTGTCACGTGAAAGCGCTAGCTGACCTGGCCTTGGACACGGCAGAAGCTCGTGGAGCGTCCTACGCCGATGCACGCGTCGTCGAGCATCGAGAGCAGACGCTTCGCGTTAAGAACGGCGTGGTTGAGGCACTGACAGAGACGACGGATCGTGGTCTCGGTGTGCGAGTCATTGCCGACGGGGCGTGGGGGTTTGCGTCCACCGCCGTGCTGAGCAGGGAGGCCGTGGAGGAGACGGCGGGTTTGGCCGTGGAGATCGCTCGCGCCAGCGCTCCCACTCAGAAGGAGCCGGTCGAGATCGGGCCCCCGGTGACGAGCACGGGCATCTACCGGACGCCGGTTGAGATCGATCCCTTCGACGTGCCCGCCGGCGAGAAGGCCGCATTGCTGCTGGAGGCCGACCGTGGCATGCGGCGCGTCGACGGCGTGAAGGTGACGCGCGGATCCATGGTCTCGCTGCGGAAGAAGAAGGTCTTCGTCAGCACAGAAGGTGCCTTCACCCAGCAGGAGATCGTCGAAACGGGAGCAGGTATCGTCGCCCTGGCCGTGGACGGAGGGGAGGTCCAGCAGCGCTCGTATCCCAACTCCTTCGGGCGAGATCAGCGCACGCTCGGCTGGGAGTACATTGAGGACATCGATCTGCCCGCCAACGCCGAACGTGTGGCTAGCGAGGCCGTGGCCCTCCTGTCAGCCGATCCGTGTCCCAGCGCCGTGACGACCCTCATTCTCGGTCCCACACAGCTTGCGTTGCAGATCCATGAGTCCTGCGGCCATCCAACGGAGCTTGATCGGGTCTTTGGCACCGAGGCCGCCTACGCGGGTACCAGCTTTCTGACCCCGGATAAGCTCGGCTCCCTCCGTTACGGCTCGCCGGTGGTTAACCTTACCGCGGACGCGACGCTACCCGGAGGACTGGGCACCTTTGGCTGGGACGACGAGGGGGTGCCAGGTCAGCGCGTCGAGCTGGTCAAGGACGGCCTGTTCGTTGGGTACCTGACGTCGCGGGAGACCGCCGTCCAGCTCGCCGAGCTCAAGGGCTGGGACGCCGAGAAGGCTCGCTCAGGTGGCGCGATGTGTGCCTCGGGTTGGAATCGGATCCCCCTCATCCGTATGACGAATGTGTCGATCGAGCCTGGGGAGTGGGACCTCGACGATCTGATCGCCGATACGGAAGAGGGATTCTACATGGAGATGAATCGGAGCTGGTCGATCGACGACAAGCGGCTTAACTTCCAGTTCGGCACCGAGATCGGCTACGAGATCAAGGACGGTAAGCTCGGCCGCATGCTGAAGAACTGCACGTACACCGGGATGACACCTCAATTCTGGCGCTCGTGCGATGCCGTGTGTAACCGCGATCACTGGAAGGTTTGGGGAACGCCTAACTGCGGGAAGGGCCAGCCGAGTCAGATTGCGCACACGGGTCACGGGGCGGCTCCGGCGCGGTTCCGGAATGTCCAGGTCGGCGTTATGAAGCCCGGGTCGTAGGTTCGACCCGGGGCGGACGCTGCCCCTGAATCGGCCGACCCTGCAAGCTGCTTTGCTCTGAGAGACGTCCCTGTGTACAGGTCTCCGAGTCCCGATGTAATCTAGATTTCATGAAGCCCGGATCTTGTAGCTTTGTCATGGTTGACCAAAGTGGCGTCGCTTGTCTAGAAACCTTGCATATCCGTTGCTGATTCGTGGACTGGCCCGTCCCCCATATATTGGGCGCGAGAGGTGTCTGCCCCCAACATCTATCGCCTCTCGGCCCCTGTGTCCTCTTAGGTCGGCGCTCGCCTGGGACCGTCTTAAAAACCCGAGACTTTTAAGCTAAATTACCTAAATTCGGTTGCCAGTGTGCGGATATTTTGATAGAATCTTACCGTCGACTTGAGAGACGGTTCACCTGGCGTAGGGGTAGGCTAAACCTCAACTCAGCCGCCTTGGCTGGAAAGATCTGCCACTGCTCTGCGCTGCAACGTTTGTTGACCTCGCGTTGCTTTTTGCCGTCGACCAGAACAGACCGCATTCCTGGCTATAATACTATGAATCCTGTGCATATCTGGTCTGCCGCCCTTGGCGAGCTTCAGCTTCAAATGACACAGGCAACGTTCGAGACGTGGCTACGCGACTCGAAGCTGCTGAGATACGAAGAGGGTACCTTCGTCGTGGCCGTCAAGAACGGTTACGCGAAGGACTGGCTCGAGCACCGCCTCCTCGCGACGATCAAGCGCACGCTTACCCGATTGGTTGGTCGGACCGTCGATGTCAAGTTCGTCGTCGGCGCAGAGAAGCCTCAACCAGAAGAGACCGACGTCCGTCTCCTCAAGACGTCGAGCCCCCCGCCGCAGTCAGCGTCAGGACCGCGACAGGTGCGGACCTCAGTGGCTGGCGATCTCAACCCTCGCTATACCTTCGATACCTTCGTGGTGGGACCAGGGAATCGCCTGGCCCATGCCGCATCGATGGCCGTAACCGAGAGTCCTGCCGGCGCCTATAACCCACTCTTCCTCTACGGGGGTGTCGGGCTGGGCAAGACGCACCTTCTTCACGCCGTCGGGCATGCTTGCCGGTGCCAGGGTATAGACACCCTCTACGTCTCGTCTGAGACCTTTACGAATGACCTTATCGAGGCCATTCGATCCCACACCACCGACGCGTTCCGTGAGAAGTATCGCACCGCGCACGTGCTGCTAGTGGATGATATCCAGTTCATCGCGGGGAAGGAGAGGACGCAGGAGGAGTTCTTCCATACGTTCAACGCGCTGCACGGCGCGGACAGACAGATCGTCCTTTCCTCAGACCGAGCACCGAAGGCGTTAAGCACGCTGGAAGAGCGATTGTGCTCGCGCTTCGAGTGGGGACTGATTGCGGACATCCAGGCGCCTGATCTGGAGACACGGATCGCGATCCTGCGCTCCAAGGCTGCTCTCAGCGGTGTTGCCATCTCCGATGAGATTCTCTCTATGATTGCAGCTCAGGTACGGAGCAATATCCGTGAGCTCGAGGGGGCGCTAAATCAGGTCATCGCGATGGCACGGTTGACTGAGCAGCCCCTGTCGCCGGAGCTTGCGGAGATGGCGCTAGGGAATCTCCTGTCTCAGCGTCGCGAGTTGCCTCCGAGTGAGATCATCGAGCGGGTGGCCTACCACTTCGGCCTGGAGCCTGATCAGCTGAAGGGCCGCAGCCGCAAACGGGACATTGCGCGCCCCCGTCAAATCGCCATGTACCTCATCCGCGAGGAGACGGATGCCTCGCTCCCACAGATTGGAGACCTCCTCGGCGGGAGAGACCACTCCACGATTCTTTATGGCTGCGAGCGCGTGGCCGAACTTGTGGAGGGAGACGGCGACCTGCGGCGAGAAGTGATGACATTGCGTCAACGCCTCTACGACCGCGCGCCGGTCTAGTTCGCCTGCCGTGCCGACCTCATTCTAGTGACCGGGCCACTCGTGGGCCGGTCAGTCCAGTCATCCTCCCTGCAGCACGACCAATCACGCTCTGATCTCGAGAGGGGATCGGACCTTCTCTTTCCTCATTCCTGATTCGGGGCAATTGAAGCACAAAGAGTCTTGACATCTCACGGTCGATTTGGTACAATGTTATAACATTGTCTCAATCTTCATCGACTCTTTCGTAGGGGCATCTCTCAATGACATCTATCAATCGTGGATCTCCCGTCCCTATCTATCATCAACTCGAGATGTTGATTCGGCAGCGGATCAGGAGTGGGTTATGGGTACCCGGCGATCGAATCCCCACGGAGCGGGAGCTGTGCCAGAGACACGGGATCAGTCGCTCGCCGGTGCGGCAGGCGCTCAGCCAGCTGGCGCAGGAAGGGATGCTCATCCGGCGACCGGGACTCGGTACCTTTGTGGCCAATCACGTGTCTGCGGAGACATCGCCCGATGTCTTCATCCGCATGATATGCTCTGATCCCCACTGGTCGGCTGTGCTTGAGCACACCTCCCGTGTCTGGAACGAGGAACGCGCCGAGCCGAAGATCAGATTCGAGACCGACGTCGTACCCCACCGTGAGTTGTACGAATATCTCAGCGCAGCTGTGGGAAGCGGTGTCGCACCCGATCTGGCCATGGTCGATAGTGTCTGGGTGGCCGGGCTTGCCAAGTCGGGGTTTCTTTACGCCCTTGACGATCTAGAGGGTCCTTGGAGTCAGTCGGAATTTGTAGAGGCTCTGCCCTCCGTCTTCGTTCAGGCGAACTCTCTCGACCACCGCCTGTACGGTCTGCCCGTCAAGGCGGATGCCTCGCTCCTGTGGTATCGCCGCGATTGGTTTGCTCAAGAGGGCTTGACCCCTCCACAGGACTGGGACGACCTCATTGACGTAGGTGTCCATTTCCTCCAGCCAGCGGTCCAGGAGCGGTACGGTTTTTCTCATCCACTCGCCTTCCCCGGTGGGGCTGCAGGCGCCGAGGCCACGGTTTACAGCCTGCTCCCCTTTGTCTGGTCGGCGGGGGGCAAGATCATCGATGCCGAGGCGCGACGCGTCGCCCTCAATAGCCCCGAGACCTGTCGGGCCCTCCGATTCCTGCGTGGGTTGGTCCAGCGCCATTCCATCAGCTCCCGGGAGGTGGTTGGCTATGGAGGCGATACCAGCCCCAGATTGTTCGCGGAGGGGAAGGTGGCTATCGCACTGGGCGGCAGCTACGAGGCCGAGCTCATCCAGATGATCGGCCGTTGGAGCGATGCCGACTTCTCTGATCGCGTCGGGGCGGTCCCGCCCCCGGCGCCTCCGGGCCGGCGCTGGGTCTCCACGGTGGGGGGCACCAGCTACGTTGTCTTGCGTCAATGTAAGTGGCCTGCCCTGGTTACCGACGTACTCAAGCTTGCGACGGATCCCAACGTCATCGGTGAGCTTTACCGCTCTATGTGGCTCAATCTGCCCAGTCCTGCTTTCGACGTCCCTGTGGCGTCTGATGCGGACCTCTTGCTGAAGCAGGTCTCCAAGATGATCGCCTCAGGGCGCGCCCGTCCTGCACTCCCCGAGTACGTCAAGGTGTCTCGGCAGCTCCAGGCGATGTTCGAGGCCACTATCTCCGGGGACGAACCCGTCGAGGACATCGTACAGCGTGCCGCGGAGTTCATCAGTGTGATTACGGAGTTGCCGTGTGAATCTGCGCCGCGCCCAAGGCCCGCCGTCGAGGGGACGGACGTGGTTGTGTAGCTCAGTGCTCCCGGCTGAACCGACACGAGAAGAGGACTTCCAAGAGGCCGTGGACGCGCTGGGCAGCAGAGGATGGGTATTCAGACCAACTCGTCAGGGGAAGGTTGTGAAGAAGGCTGGCACTGATCTCTTTCCCTGCAGGAGCGATGTCGCTGATGAAGGAGTTGGTATCTTGGCGGACGGGTCTG
>CAYMHT010000054.1:7291-16992 GCA_964390305.1 uncultured Anaerolineales bacterium | reverse complement strand
CTCACCGGTTTCGCCACCGCGGTACAGCCGCAGCCGATCCTCCGACACGCGCGAAGCCTCCACGTCCGCATCCGTATACCGGAGCGCGAGGCTCGCTGTGTACCCGGCCCCTCCACCCGTTGTGACGGTGTAGACCCGCCCCAAGAAGCGCACGTTCGCCTGCCCGCGCGGATGCTCGTACCTCACCGCGGCCGTCACGCCCGTCAACCGTCCGGTCTCGGTCACATCCACCCGCGCACCGACCGCACCAAACGTGTACAGCCCCGGTCCCATGATCCGCCGAGAGGCCGTGTCCGCCGCCTGCGTGAGCGTGAATGGATCGAAGGTCACGCCGTCCGGGCGCACCCCCACGCCGGAAAGCGTGTCACCTTTCACCGTCACCGACACCGCATGGTGCGTGCTCGTGAAGGTGACTGAGTGGGGATTCTCGCCCTGAGCCCCATACAGCGGCGCGCCGCCACCTCCAGACACCACGTAGGTCACGTCGCTCACCACACTCCGTTCATAGGCGTGATCGTGCCCGTTGAAGACGAGATTCACCCCGTGCCGTACGAACAGAGGGACCAGGGCTTCCCGCACCGTGGCCACGTTGGCGTCGCTCCCGTGGGGACCGGAGCTGTAGGGTGGTATGTGGAAGGAGACGATCTTCCACTGCCTGTCGCTGCCGATCAGCTCGTTCTCCAGCCACGCATACTGGGGCGATCCGGGGCCGTAGTCCGCGAACCCGTCGACCTGAAGCCCGATGAAGTGAACCGGGCCATAGTCGAACGCGTACCAGCGCTCGTTGTTGGGGAGGTGAAAGGCCTCGAAGTAGTTGGCGTGGTTCTCCTCGTGATTGCCCAACACCGCGAAGAGGGGCACCTGGCGCACCAGGTCCCGCTCGATGGCGAAGAACTCGGACCACTGGCTGATGCTGCTGCCCGCCGCGACCATGTCCCCGGTGTGCAGCGCGAAGTCCGGCGACAGCGCCACGATGCGGCTCACCACCTTCTGATGGGCCAGCGGGTTGCTGCGCGTATCGCCAAAGACGGCAAACGAAAACGGCATGCCCGACCCCGCCGGCGCGGCCGTCCGGAAGCTGCTCACCGGCCCCATCGGCGACCCACCGCTCGATGCCTGGTAATAGTATCGGGTCTGTGGAAGGAGGCCCGTCAGCCTGATGGCGTGGTGAGCCGTCGGGGTCGAGTCCGTCACGCTCATCCCAAGATCCGCCGTCAGGCCGTAGTCCACCCGCCCGTCAGCCGCCGGATTCGTCTCCCAGACGACGACGATCGAGTCCGTGGTCACCGATTGGAGATACGGACCCCGCCCGAGCGCCGCATCCGCGCCCGAAAGATGACACGCCCCACGCCCCGCAGCGACCCCCTCAGCCGCGACGCTCTGCAGGCTCAGCGCCGCCAGAACGAGCGCCAGCAGAGCCACACCCAGGCCAAGACCCAGCGGCACCCCGCGCCACCGCCCCGCCGAAGGACCCATCCGCCCACTCTCCGCCGCGTCCACGCCCTTACACTGGAAGCGATTCATCCGGCCGTAGGCACCCCCTGGGGCGGGCGCAGATCCCCTGACGGGGACAGGCCCACTGCGCTCTCCAGCGCCCAGGCCCTCGTCTCCAGTGCCGGCGGCCGGCGGTGCCGACCCGACCCGATTCTCCTCCGGCGGCACCGCTTCACTCCCCCGCCTCGATCGTCAACACCCGCCCCGCCCCGCGCCCGAACACCTCCGGGAAGTAGAACTCGCGAGCGTTCGTGGGGATCACCTGATACGCTCCCGGCCGCGTCGCCCGGAACGTGTACGTGTACTCATACGTCCCCGCGGGCAGAGTGTCGGCGAAGAGCACCACCTTGTCGTCCCGCATCTCGCTGCGGCTGTACCAGTTCCACCACCAGCGGTACACACGCTCGCCCCGCTCCACGATCCTCCGCATCATCGGCTCCTGATCCACCACGCTCGTCGTCGCCAGCGTCGGATCCACCGCCTCGGCGCCCGCCGGCAGCGGGTCCTCCACCACCACGTAATACAGATCGTGCGGCGCCACGATCGTCAGCCGCACCTGCACCAGGTCGCCCACCGCCACCGTCTCCACCTCCGGGCATTTCAGCCCTTCCGTGCACTCGGGGTCGCTGTAGTGCCGGGAGACGACCACGCCGCGGTTGAGCGGCTCGATCTCCTCCACGGGCAGGTAGACCTTCAGATGAGCGGTGTAGTAAAGCCGTCCCTCTCCGGCGCCCCGGCCGATGGTCAGCCGGTTGCTCGTCTCCCGCAGCAGCTCGGCCACCGCTATGCTCAGCTCGATCGGCTCGGCGACCGTCTCCGGCGTCACCTGCCCGCCCTCCAGCAGCTCGTCGTTGAGCCACACGGCGTAGTCGTAGTCCCCCCGCAGCTCGCCCGTCACGCTCATCCAGTCGGTCAACGCGATCAGGGCCCAGGCCGTCTCGTACGTCGTCTCCCAGATCCCGTCGCGGCGCGCCACCATCAGCCAGCGCACCACGTTCGGAATCAGCTCGTTCTCCGCATCCAGCCGCGTCAGCGCGTCCAGGATCACCGCCGTGGAGCGCGTGTCGGTGTTCATCGCCCAGTAGTCGTAACCCGCCTCCTCCCAGTGCGCGCCGGTGGCGCTGAGGATGGCCTCGTTCTGCAGATCGGAGAGCAGCGTGTCGATGCGCTGGGCCGCAGGCCCATCACCATCATCGATCAGATCCAGCGTCAGCGCCAGGAAGGCGCGCCCGTAGTGGCTCAGCTTGTCCCGGTTCCGGTAGAGGTCGCCCGTCCACTCGCTCGCCTCCCCAGTGTCACCCGCCTCGGCCATCACGTAGAGGATGAAGGCCTGGCGGTTCGCCTCGCGGTACGAGGTGAGCTCGCGCCCGCTCACCAGCTGCCCCCGCAGGTAGCTCAGGCCGCTGTTGATGGCCCCCTCCTCTACCTCGAAACCTGCCCGGCGGGCTTCATCCATCGCGAAGACCACGTAGGCCGTGAGATGAGCCCGGCTCTCGCCGTCGGCCCACCAACCCCAGCCGCCGTCAGCGTTCTGCCGCTTGTACAGCTTCCCCAATCCCTCTTCGACCAAGCCCGGCAGCTTCTCCTCCAGATCCGGCCTGGACAGCCCCAGCTCCTTCAGAGCCCGGTACGTCAGCACGTTCGGCAGGAAGCGGGAGACCACCTGCTCCGTGCATTCGTAGGGATAGTACTCCAAATACTCCAGGCCCTCGGTCATGCCCGCCGCCAGCGACGGATCCAGCCGCACGGTCAACTCCCCCTTCCGATCGTCATATTTCGGCGGCAGCGCAACAGCCTCAGTGCGCGCATCTTCGTCCGTCAACTGTCCACCCGTGCCCACGATCTCCGGCGCCGTGTAGCGGTGCACCAGCAGCGTCCCCTCCGCTCCGGTGGTCAGACGCGGACGAGCGGCGTCCGTGTACTCCCCGGCAACCGCGCTCACCATCACGTCCACCACCGGCACGTCCTTCACCTCCACCCACCAGGAGACCTCTACCTCGCCGCCATCGGGGATGCTCACCCGCTGGGCCGCCTCCCCATCGAGCACCAGTCCTTCGGCGTGGAGCGCGACTTCGACCTCCTGCCGGGCACCTGTATTGTTGCTCACCAGCGCCGCCAGCTGAGCCCGGTCCCCCACGACGAAGAAACGTGGCGTCACCGGGCGCACCAGAAGCGGCTTCGTCACCAGCAGCTCCGTCGTCTCCTCGCCCACCTCGGTATCTTCCGTCACCCCCACGCCGCGGAAGACCCAGGTCGTCAGGTTGTCCGGCAGCTCGATCTCCACCGAGGCCTGGCCCCTCTCATCCGTGACCACCGTGGCATCCCAGAACGCGGTGTCCTCAAACCGCTCCCGTAGCTCCACGCCCTCGGGGAGCGCCTCGCTCGGCGGTTTGCTCGCCGCGTCGCGCGCAGCTGTCATCGTGGGCTGCACGGCCGGCACCTCGGCCTCCTCGACGACGGCGCCACCCCCCAGGCCCAACTCCTGCCTGACCAGGTCTTCCAGCTCCTCCATCTGCTTCAGCAGAATCCGGTTGATCGAGAGCACCAGACCGCTCGAGGTCGATACACCGATGCCCCGCCGACCGTAGAACGCCTGCACGATGGCGTCCTCCTCGCGCGGCTTCAGGCTCAGCACGGCCTTGTCCACCAGATCGAGCGAGAAGGCCGCCTGCACGGGCTCGCCGTCCGCGTCCCGCGCCTCCACGTCGAAGGAGACCGCGCTGCCCGGCTCCGCCCGCTCCACACTGGGCGTCAGGGCGATGTCCAGCGTCTGCTCCACCGGCTCGATCGTCAGCGGCACGTAGCCCACCTTATGCGTCGCCACCGGCTGACCGCTCCCTTCTCCCTCGGGTAGAGGGGCCGGGGGCGAGGGCGCCTTGACGATCACCACAGAGACGTAGACGTTCGGCGCGTGCTGGGCCGTGATCGGCAGTCGATAGATATCCGAGTTGCTCTCCAGCCGCCGCACCTCCTGCTCCAGGACGTTCCCGCGCTCGACCGTGATCCACGCCCACTGCTCCCCCTGGAAGGGGCTCGGAATCAGGATTTCGGCCGTCTCGCCCGGCACGTAGGTCGCCTTGTCGCTGATCAGGTCGAAGCGGTCGTTGTTCTCCCGCCGCCACGAGACGTCCTCCCGGCTGCTCACCCACACCCACGTCGAGCTCTTCACCAGCCGCTCTCGCTCGTCGCGCCCGCTGACCGAGACCCGGTATGAGCCTCCCTGCTCCGGCGTGAAGGTGACCTCCCCCTCGGCCCTGCCGTCGGTGGTGATGGTGTCGGTGTAGACCAGAACGTCCTCCGTCTCCCACTCCCAGCGCCCGCCGCCGCGCTCGTTCTCGACGAAGGTATTGACCCACTCGCGCCGGATCACCTCGACGTCAAGCTCCCGATCCGGCACCCGCTGACCGTCCCAATCGACGGTTACCACGTCCACCGCCATCTCTTCCCCCGCCTCGCCGACGTGCTGCTTCGGCGCCAGGCCCACGTAGAAATCCCCCCGGTGGACGACCACCTCCTCCCGCCCGGAGATCGCCTGTCCATCCTTGCCGTACGCGGTCGCCTCGACCGTCAGCCTCTGGCCCCCGGTCATCACCTCCGTGGGCAGCCTGATGCTCAACTGGCCCTCGGCATCGGTCGTTCCGGAGCCGGTCAGGATCGGCTGGGGCCGCGGGGGCTCGCGCCACCAGCACCAGAAGCAGATCCACGGGTCATCCGCGTCGGTGAAGTCGTAGCGCCCGAACTGCTCCGGCTCGAAGCGATACGGTGCGCTCAGCACGCGCCACTCGACCTCGACCTCGGCCACGCCACCCCCGAAGAAGTAGGTCACGTCGACGTCGGCCCGGGTTGCCTGACCGGAGGCCAGCTCCATCTCCTCCGGCGTGACCCTCACCTCAAACTCCGGCGGCCGGTACGCGGCCACCGTGAAGGAGCCGTGGTAGGTGCTGTCGCCCACGTGAGCCATGATGCGATACTCGCCCAGCGAGGCCCCCTCTTCCAGCGTCAGCTCGCCATCGAAGGTGCCATATGCGTCGAGGGTCAAATCCTCCTCGTAGACCGCCTCACCCTCAGCCGAGTGGATCCGCACGCGCACCCTCTCCTGCGACGGCAGAGTATAGCGGACGTCGTCCTCGGCGCGAACGATGCCGCGAAAATAGACACTCTGTCCCGCTCGATAGAGCGGCCGGTCGGTGGTGACGTGGACCCGGTGCTCCCGTCCGCCGTAGCCGCCTTGCAGCCCAAAGTCCCAGGGGCGAATCCCCTGCTCCCACTCCCGGCCTACCCCTCCCAGCACGAAGGGGTCCTCGGACACCACGTAGAGCGTGTGTCTCGCCTCGGCGTCCAGCTCGAAGTGCGCCAACCCATCTCCATCGGTCGACACCGATCCGAACGATTCTCCCTCCACCCCCCGCACGGTCAACGCCAGGCCCCTGACAGGCCTGCCCGTCTCCAGTTCCGTCGCCCAGGCCCACAGCCCCTCCCGACTGCTCTTGATCGTCAGGTTGTACTCGGACACGGAGATCAGGCGGCGGTGGATCCAGGGCTCGAATTTCACGTCCGGCGCCCGCACCTCCAGCAGGTAGATGCCGGGATCCAGCTGCCCCCCGCCCTCCACCAGGTCGATAGGGGTGTGTACCTTCTCATTGAGAGGCGCCTCGACGGACACCGACCAGTCGCGCAGCAGGCCGTCGGGCCGCTGCACGTCCCAGAAGCTGTCCTGAATCTCCAGGAACTCCTCCACGTCGAGGCGGTAGAGCCGCAGATCGACCCGCTCCGTGTTGAGATGGCCCACGAAAATCTTGGCCGGTTCGTTGGCGTTGTACGTGCCGATCGTCCCCGGTACGTCCAACTGAACCTGCGGATCCAGCGGCGCCGTGCGGAACCGCACCGTCAGCTCCTGATCGGTGGTGTTCCCGTAGGGATCGGCGATATCCGGGCCGATGCGCACCTCGTAGTCGGTGCTGGGCTGCGAGTTGAAGCTGAGGACGAATGTGGACTGGTGGAAATAGGTGTGCACCTGGGTCGGCGAGAGGGATGGCGTCATCTCCAGGTTTGGCATCACCGTGGCCGGATCGATCGGCGTGTTGAACACGATCTCGAAGGGCCGATACGGATCCGCATTCTGCTCACCATCGCTCGGGTTGGTGCGCACGATCCGCGGCAGCGGGACCGTGGTAAAGCGCCACTCGTAGGCACTCCGCATACCCTCCCCGCCGCCCACGCTCTGCACCCCGGCGTCCACCCGAGCGGTGTACGTCGTGTCGAACGCCAGGCGCTCCGTGGGCGTGAAGACGAGTGTGTTCGACATCACTTCGGCGGTTCCCTCTACCACCCTGCCGCCACCTCGCAGGCTGAACGCTCGCTCCGCCGAGACCGGTTCGACCGGCATGTTGAACTCGACTTCCACGACCGGCTCCACCGACACGAGATTCGTCCTGTCCTCAGGCGAGACCCACGTGACCTGTGGCGGCTGCGTGCTGAACGTCCAGGCGTAGTCCTCCTCCAGCACGCCGCCGGTCGTGTCGGTGAGACCAGCCTCAATGCGAGCCCTATACGTCGTGCCCCCCGCCATCGCTCCCGCAGGTGCGAACGTATAGATCGAGGTGTTCAGCCACTCGCCGGTCCCCTCAAGCGGAGGATCGATGATCAGCGGCTGCGGCAGATCCTCGTAAGCCGGGTCGGAGACCGCCGTCAGCGGCACAACCGGCCGATTGAACATCACGGTGATGATACTCTCCGCCTCCACGTCCGTCGCTCCGGGCGCCGGCACCGCCTGCGAGACCTGCAGGTAGCCCACCGTCCGGAAGTCGAAGCGGTAAGCCCCATCGAGAGATCCGCCGTCGGCCGCCCTCGCCTGCGAGTCGACGGTGATGACGTATTCCGCGTCCCTCCTGAGATCACGCGCTGGCTTGAAGCGCACCGTGCGCTCGTCGGCCCATTCGAGGCTGCCCCTCACGTCAGGACTCACGTCGAATGCGGTCTCAACAGAGGCCCGGTCCATCGCGCGGTCGAAGACCAGCTCTATCGCACCACTGGGCAGGAGCTCCTCCCCAGGCTCCGGCGTCCGCTGGATGATTCTCGGGGCGACGTTCCCCGGAGGCGGCGGGGTGTAAGGAGGAAACGTGGGAGACGGCTGGGACGTCGCGGTTGGCTCCAAGGTGGGCGTCGGCGCCGGCCCTCGGCCGCAAGCGCCCAGGAGCATCCCGAGGACAACGATCGACGCGAGCACCTGGTGAGACCGTGTTCTAATCATTCTCTCTCCTTCCAACCCGAAGGGGCGGGTGTGTGCCGCGCCATGAACACGTCCAAGAACCCCTCTGCGCTCTCGATCGCCCAGCCAGAGGCGATCAAACCCCAGAAGACCGACCTTCTTGAGCGACCCGTGCACGCAGCCATGGGATCACACCTCTAAGACGCACGAAACGAGCCAGAAGTTCCAACGCCGAGCCGTCTCAAGCAGACGACTCGCGTCGCAGCAATGTCTGGAAGGCCCGTCCGGTCAGCGTGGGGCAGAGAACGGAGCCTTCGGGCAGATCAGACGCCAGATCGAATGTCAGGTCAGCATGACCCGACGCTTCCTCCCACGCCCATTCACCTCTCTCGAAGAATAGCTCCAGCCCGGCGTGCGCGACCGCCAGCAAGCCAAAAAGATCGCCCCGCCCGGGCTTCCCCTGCAGATGCCCCAGAAACGTCACGATAGCCAGGTGATCGGGCATTTCTGGCCTCGCCAGCTGGGGCGGCAGCAGATTGACGATATAGGGCAGGGCAGTCCCGTCCTCGACGGGGAGATCCAGCCAGCCGGCGAATTCCCCGTCGTGGGTCAGCGCGGTCCGCTCGGGATCCTCCAGCCAGAACCCCACCCCTAATTCCTCCCGCACCTCGCGGCACAGGCAGGAGAGGAGGCCCTCGCCAGCCTCGATCCTGCCGCCGATGCCGCCGATGCCGACGGCACGGGTGCCGTCGGGGCGCAGACCCCAATGGCGGGGCCGCGTGACCTCGAAGTAGTACGCGTCGTCATCGTGAAGCACGGCCGACACGCCGACCAGAATCACCCGCTTGCCGGTCAGCAACGGATGCGACACCCGTCTCAAGCTCGGCATCAACACAAAGAGATCCGGCATCGCTCACTCCGTCGCGGGAAGATGGGCCTGGATGAAGTCGTAGGTCTTCTCGGCCACCGTCTCCCATTCGCTGTCGACGGTGATGACGTGACCGGAGTTGTGGAGGGTGACCAGCTCCTTCTCGGGTGAGCCGGCGTGCTCATACGTGTGCCGCGCGCTGTCGGGGGTGATGGCCTGATCGCCCGTGCTGTGGATGATGAGGAGCGGACAGGTCACCTTCGGAAGGAGCTCGCGCACGCGTCGGATCAGCTTCAGAAGCTCGTGGGCGGCGAAGGTGGGAAACGCCTCGTAGCTCCAGGTGTACTGCTCCGCCTCGGGGTCCGTGTAGTCGCTCTCGTCGGACTTGGGCTTCTTCGGGATCACGTGCTTCAACACCGGCGTCACGTGGATGAGTGGATCGGCCACCTTCACCGCCGGAGAGTAGAGGATCGCCCCCGGCAGGTCGCGGTGGGCCGCCAGGTAAATGGTCAAGAGCGACCCCATCGAGAGCCCGCCGACGAAGACGGTCTCGCAGCGGGAGCGAAGAGCTTGCAGCGCCGCCTCCGCCGCCCCGGTCCAGTCCGTCCACTCACACGCGTTCATCTCCTCCACCGTTGTGCCATGACCGGGGAGCAGCGGCGCGGACACCGTCAGCCCGCGTTCGTGCAGATAGTCGCCGACCAGGCGCATCTCCGGCGGCGAGCCGGTGAAACCGTGGATGAGCAATACGCCGGTGGAGCCGCCCTCAAGCAAGAAGGGGGACGGATCCAGGTGATCCTGTCGGGCCATCTACGCTCTCCTTTCCGTGTACTCCGTTACTGTTCATCGGACGAGATAGGGCTCGCAGCGGAGGAGCGCCAGGGCGCTGTGCCCGTCGACGATCTCACCACCCCGCGCCATCTCCAGCGCCCTCTCGACCGATACCTCGTGTATCTCGATGATCTCGCCGGCCTCACGATCCGGCTCCCGATTCAGCACGACCTCCCGCACCAAGACGATGTGACAGATCTCGTCGATAATGCTGTTGCCAGGGCGAAACGATCCAACGTACCGCCAGTCGCTGCCCACCCCTCCGACCTCCTCAGCCAGCTCTCGCTTCGCCAGTTCCAT
>CAYMHT010000054.1:0-7191 GCA_964390305.1 uncultured Anaerolineales bacterium | reverse complement strand
CCACCATCCAACTCCGTCCGAACCCTCTCCACTCGCGCGCCACCCTCAGACAGCGCATTCACGATCCTTGGCAGCCGCGACGGCCCCGACTCACCTCGGCGTGCGCTCTGTTCTCACCCACAACTGGGTGCCGTCGGTGATGAGCTTCACCGTGCCATGCTGGTCCGTGCGGTAGACGGTCCTGCCGTTCAACTGCTCCAGCAGCGTCTCGCATGGATGTCCGAAGTCGTTCTCGCCCACGCTGATCACGACGAGTTCCGGGTTGACGGCCTCCAGGAACATGGGCGTCGACGACTCGCAGGCACCGTGATGCGGCACCTTCAGCACGGTGCTCGCCAGGTGCACGCCCTCGGCCAATAGCTCTCGTTCAGCCCTCGCCTGGATGTCCCCCGTCAGGAGCACCGATACGTCCCCGTAGGTCAGCCGCATCACCAGCGAATTATCATTGAAGCCGTCCGTTGTCAGCAGTTTCGAGCCCGGATGCAGCACCTCCAGCCGCAGCCCCTCGTCGAGTTCGATGTCCAGCCCTGCCTCGCCACGGTAGATCGCCACACCCTGCTCCTCCATCAACTGCTGCCACCGCTCACAGACCGGTGCATCGCATCCCATCTCGCGAAAGATCACGGCATCCACCCGATACCGCTCCAGGGCTGCCACGAGCCCGGTGATGTGGTCGGCGTCGGGATGCGTGAGCGCCATAAGGTCGAGGGAGCGATCCCAGAACGGCATTCGGCGGCCTATCCGCGAGAGGAGGATGCTCGGATCCGGTCCACCGTCGATCAGCGCCTGCCGCCCCGAGGGACTCTGGACGAAGATCGCATCACCCTGTCCGACGTCCAGGAAGAAGACGTGCAGGCGACCGTCCGGCAGGCTGCGCCATTGGGAGAACGCCAGCACGAACAGGACGGCCGAAGCGCCAACAAGCGCCTTTGCCCTGAGGCCCGAGGAGAGCCACCCCCACAGACGTGCCCGCAGATCCTGGCGCTTCTCCCTGGGCTGCGCCAGCCACCAGGTAAGTCCACCGAGGACCCCATAATACCCCCACACCACCCAGCTCCCCGTCCTCACCGACACCGAGGCGAACGGGAGATCCGCGGCCCATTCGACCACCGCGATGGTGTAGGTCAGGAAGACCCAGGCGACCGAACCGACGACACGCCCCAACGGCGGCAGGACCAGGCCCACCAGCGTGGCGAGACCGCCGGCAAGCATTGCGTGGGGCTGAACGGGGAGCACGAGGAGATTGGCCAGAAGCATAACGACGGACAGCTGCCCGAACGTGACCAGGAGAATGGGGGTCGTCAGCAGCTGCGCGGCGAGGGTGGCGAGAAGGGGCTCACTCAGCAGGCTCACGATTCCCTGGGACCACTCGGCGGCGGTGGCGCGTGCCAGCACCGCCCGGAGAGCGCGCCCCACCGGCTCCGTGTAGAGCATCAGGCCAGCGGTGGCGGCAAAGCTGAGGAGAAAGCCAACCTCCCACAGCATGCGCGGGTTCCACGCGGTCATGGCGACGGCAGCCGCGGACAGTGAGACGGGGGTGTAGCTCGCGCGCCCGACGTACCGGCCCAGGAGGTACAGAAGGCCCATGAGCGCCGCCCGCACGACCGCGGCGGACGCCCCCACGAGGAGCGTGTAGACGGCCACGGCGACCATGGCCACCCAGATGGCCCGCTGACGGGCAAACACCTGCAGGGCCAAGCCCACGAAGACGCCGCTGAGGATGGTGATGTTGAACCCGGAGATGGCGATGATGTGCGCGGTGCCGGTGGCAGCGAAGTCGGCCATCAGGTCTTCTGGGATGCCAGACTCGACGCCCAGCAAGATGCCGGTGAGGAGCGCGGCCTGGGGCTCGGGAAGCATCGCAGCGATAACCGCTTGAGCGCGCCGCCTGAAGGCGTAAAGCTGGTACATCACCGGGCTGGCCTGGTTCTTGCCCAGGACTTCGACCTGTGCGTTCCACATCAGCGAGTGAATGCCTCGGTCGGCGAGGTAATCGCTCCAGGAGAAACCCTCGAAGTCCGAAGGGGTCTCCAATCGCCCTTGGAGCCGCACCCTGTCGCCGTACTCATAGCCAGGGTAGCGTGGGGCCCGGACTAGCACCAGACCGTTGACCTCAAGCTCGGCACCGTCGGGCAGCACCAGTCGCTCAGCGCGCACCCGAAGGTTGGCACGGTCGCCACGCTCGTCCGGCTCGAAGGCGACGACGCCCTCGACCGTCACCCATCCTACGTCGTTGTACGCGGCCAGTGATGTCTCATCAAACCGCGGCACGGCGAGCAGGAATCGGCCCGCGCCCATGGCGCAGGCGAGCAGGCAGACTCCCACCATGCGGGCGCGACGCTCGTCGGGCCAGAGAAGGAGGAGGAAGAGAGAGACGAGACCCAGCAGCGGGAGCACCTGCCAGGGGACGGCGAGCGCCCTGGCAAGGGCAATGCCACATGTCCAGGCAACGGCGAAGTAGACGAGGGTCATCAGGATGTCCCACGAGCGGACCGGGCGAGTGACACGCTCCAGTATAGCCTAACCGGGCCCGGAGGTCAATCGGGGTTTGTGAGCGGCCGAAGGTGTGCTAGAATATCCTCAGCCTCCGGAGCCCACCCTCCACCTGGCGAAAGGAAGGGAACCGTATGACAGAGGAACAGAGCCTGGAAGAATGGTTGGCTGAGGAACGGAAGCGCCTGAAGGAGGGCTTCTCGTTCGAACCGCAGCCCAAGCCGGAAGCCCGACCGTCCCCGGCGGACGACGTCCTGGCTGAGCTCGGCCTCGGTGCCGGCGTCCTGGCCGGCGTGGTCGCGGGGCATGCCAACCCGGCGGTCTTCGAGGGATGCCGCGCGTCGACGATCGCCAACGCACTCAGAGCGGGGCTAGCCGGGCCGGACATGCAGGTGGCGATCGAGGAGACGGAGCAGGCGACGACGGTCACCGTCCTGCAGAGCCAAGACCCTCAACGCGGTTTCACCCCAGCGCTGACCGTGACGTTAATCGAGAGGGGTGACACCCTGACTGCAGCGATGAGCGACCTGAGTCCGGACGTCAAGCGCGGGGCCATCGGCTCGCTGGGCAGAACCGCACTGCGAGGGAGTGGCGAACTGCTGCGCAGAAAACGAGGCCTCACCGGCGCCCTCGATACGGCCGGCAACCTGATCGAAAGCATCGAGGACGTGGCCGAGGACATCGAGGATCTGAGCCTGCCCAGACGAGTCTGGCGGGTGATCGACCGGGTGGGCGAGGCCGCCGAGGACGTCTATCGGAAGGAGGAGGCCAGGAGACGGGCGGCGGAGCGAGCGCGGAAGGCAGCCGAACGGGCCTGGACGCACTGCGAGTGGTGCGGTCGGGCGTACGCGGGGGACGAAGAGGAGATGGTCCAGTGTCCTTCCTGCGGCGCCCCGCGAGGGCCGCGCCCAGCGTGGGTGACGTGAATTGGGGTGCGGCACGCGGCTGTGGCTACCTCAGACCTGCTCCCGGCGCTCCAGCGCCCGGGTCAGGGTCACCGCGTCCGCGTACTCGAGGTCACCCCCCATGGGGAGCCCGCGCCCCAGGCGCGTGACCCGGACACCGACCGGTTCCAGCCGACTCAACAGGTAGGACGCCGTCCAATCCCCCTCGCTGGTGGGATTCGTGGCGAGAATGATCTCCTCTACCTCCCCTTCTCGCACTCGAGCGACCAACTCGCCAATGCGGAGATCTTCGGCAAACATGCCCTCCGAGGGAGCCAGTACGCCGTGCAGCACGTGATAGACACCTTCGTACACGCCAGCCTGCTCGATGGCCAGAACGTCGAGGGGCTCCTCGACGACGCAGATTGTGGCGTGATCGCGCGTCTCGTCCGCGCAGACGGGGCATGGATCTTCCTCGGTGATGTTGTAGCAAATGGAGCAGAAACGAGTGCGTTCACTGAGATCCCGCAGCGCCTCGGACAGCCGGATGGCCAGATCGGATCTGCCACGCAACAAGAAATAGGTAAGCCGACCGGCGGTCTTGCGCCCGACGCCCGGTAACTGAGAGAGCTCCTCGATCAGCCGCGTCACCGAGGGCGGGACTGATGACGACACTGTCCGTGCCACGATTCACCTAGAGTAAGTCTTGAAGACCGCCGAGACCGGCGGTAAAGTCCGCCATGCGCTCGCTCGTGACCTGATCGATCTTCTCCATGGCCTTGTTGACAGCGACGACGACAAGATCTTGGAGCATCTCAACGTCGTCCGGATCCACGACCTCCGGCTCAATCGTGAGCTCCTTTAGCCGCCGATCGCCGGTCACCACGGCGGTGACGATGCCCCCGCCAGCTGTAGCGCTGAACGTCTCCTCGGCGATTTCCTCTTGCACCTCAAGCATCTCCTGCTGGAGCCCCTCCAGTTGCTGAAGCATCTGTTTGGAGCCCCCCGCGGATCCTGACCCGCCCCTCGATATGGTCTTCCGCGAGTCAAAAGGATTCACGCTCTTCCCTCGTCTCTTGCTCAACTCAACCTCCTCGACGTCTCCGACTTACCGACGACCTCTGCCCCCAGCTCATCGACGGCCATTTGGACCACCGGGTCCTCAGAGATGTCTCGGCGATCCGCCTCCCCGTCATCGGCTTGCCGGGGACCCGCCTGACTCGAGTCCAGCTCACGACCTCCCTCCATAACGCATCGCACGCGAAGGTGCCGACCGAAGAGGTCACTCAGCACATCCTCCACAATGTGTCTCTTCTTGTCCTCCTCGACCTTGCTCCGGTGGAACTTGTGAGAGAAGCTCAGTACAACGACGTCCTCCTCGACGTCGACGGGCTCGCAGGATCGCATGAGTGCTTCCAGCGATAGATCCCGAGGACGGAGCGCGTTCAAGAAGCTGGGCCAGTGCTCAAGCACCTGCTCCGGGGTCAGGGGGGTATCGTCAGCGTCTTTGACCTCGTAGGCAGCTGCTGACTCTCGAACGACGTCAGCCTTGGACGCCCGCTCGTGCTCCTCCGATTTCCCCTCCTTCTCTGGCTGAGGGCGAGAGCGCCTCGACTCCTGTGAGGGAGCAGAGGCCACTTTCCCCGACGCCAACCGAGACCGTCCACGCCGGGGGCCCGATGGGCCGGAAGTCTCCGTTGGGGAGTTACTGCCGCCGCCATCTCCCCCTGGCTCCAGTGGCAATACGGCCTCGACGAAGGCCATCTCCAGTGGCAACTGAGGCTGCCAGCCACCTTTCGCCTCTCGCACCGCCCGATTGAAAAGCCGCACCGCGTTGAGCAGCTGCCGGCGCGAGAAGGCCACCGCCTGATCCTGGAGGGCCACGAGCATCTCTTCCGAGATGCAGGCTGGTACCACCCCTGACTCCAGCTTCAGAAGCAACAGCGTGCGCAAGTGCTCCACCATCTGACGCGCGAATTGACGCGGGTCCGTGCCCTGATCCACGGCGGCATTGATGGCACCAAGCCCCCGCGCGACATCTCCCTCGGCCAACGCCTGGGTGACCTGCATCACCGTCTCACTGGCACCGATCCCCAGGGCAGTGCGCATCTGCTCGACGGTTATTCTCCCGTCATCGTAGGAAGCGAGTTGATCCAGCAAGCTCTCAGCGTCTCGCATGCTGCCGGTGGCCTGACGAGCAATGAGCTCCAGGGCCTGCCGCTCAGAGTGTAGGTTCTCCTGCTCTGCAATCCATTCGAGACGATCGATGATTTCACCGACAGAGATGCGGTGGAAGTCAAATCGCTGACAGCGAGAGAGTACTGTGGGCAGGATTTTGTGTGGCTCGGTGGTCGCCAGAACAAAGATGGCGTGCGGAGGAGGCTCCTCCAGCGTCTTAAGCAGCGCGTTGAACGCGGCGTTGGAGAGCATGTGGACCTCGTCGATTACGTAGACCTTGTAGCGAGCCTCGTTAGGCCGGAACCCCACTCGCTCTCTGAGCTCGCGCACATCGTCCACACCCGTATTAGAGGCGGCGTCGATCTCGATCAGATCTAGCAGTCGTCCCTCGTTTACGGCGACACAGATTTCGCATTCGTTGCAGGGACGCTCCTCCCTGGGAGCCAGGCAGTTCACGGCCTTCGCCAACAACCGCGCTGTGGTGGTCTTCCCCGTCCCCCGAGGCCCGGCGAAGAGGTACGCGTGGTGAATACGTCCAGAGAGAAGCGCGTTACGCAGCGTGCGAACGACGTGCTCCTGCCCCACGATCTCTTCGAATGTCCGTGGCCGCCACTTGCGATAAAGTGCTTGAGCTGTCATGCATGCCTCCCGTCGAAGTCTTCAGTAGTCTAGCATCTTCGACGGATTAGGGCAAGTGAATGTGCTCGACACGACGGAGAGAAACCCGCGTCTATCTGTCTCCCCCGGCTGGCAGGGCGCCGTCGTCGGGCCGCAGCCCGACCACGCGCGGGAGGCACGGACTGCATCCGGTGCGCAGAGCGCGGCATCGGATCGCTTGAAGTTCTATGGAACGCATGCTATAATCTTCGCCAGCTAAATCAGAGAGGGGGAGAGAGGGGGAAAGATATGTTCGGACAACTTGGTACCGGCGAACTCATACTCGTCCTTGTAATCGTGTTGCTCATCTTCGGCGTGGGACGCGTATCCAAGATCGGCCGCGAGCTGGGTACCGGCATTCGCGAGTTCCGCGAGGGTCTTTCGGGCAAGGAAAGCGAAGCCAAAGAGGAAGAGACGGACAAGGCAGCTTAACCGCGGCTTACGGTCCGCGCATCAACGAGAAATCACCCCGGCACCGATCCCAATCGGTAGCCCCTGAGGGAGCGATTCCGACGCATTTCTGTATCCTCGCCCTGACCATCTCCTGGATCCCGCGGGCCCCACAACGGTATCGAATAGGAGCCCCCTGATCGACACCCCGACAGCTGCAGACAGTTATCGGAAGGTGCTTCGCGGGCGAGCTTGGCTCCGGTCGCTCGGCAAGGCCTCCTGACGGCAGCCGGAGGGGCTCGGTCGGACGATCTCGCCCAACCAGAGGTACAAAAAAAGAAGCCCCTTGGCAATGACCTACTCTCCCAGAGGGTCCCCCCTCTAGTACCATCGGCGCTGGCGGGCTTAACTGCCGGGTTCGGGATGGGACCGGGTGTACCCCCGCCGCTACAATCACCAAGGGACTTCCTTGTTTCGGCTTATTGGATTGTTAACTGAACAGAACGAAAACTCCAAGTTCTCCGCACCACGCACTTAAGCCCTCGACCATTAGTACGGGTCAGCTTAACACATTGCTGTGCGTACACCT
>CAYMHT010000053.1:0-17044 GCA_964390305.1 uncultured Anaerolineales bacterium | reverse complement strand
GGAGCTGGCCTGTACGTGGGCGGCTCCAGTGGTGTGGCCCTTGTTGGCAACCGGATCACGGACAACACAGCCGTCTCCCTTGGCGGCGGACTTTGTCTCTATGGTACCCGTGTCTCGGCCACGGATAACTACGTGGCGGGCAACCGGGCCTCCTATGGCGGCGGCATGTATCTGCGTAGCAATTGGGACGATGCCTTGGTGACCGACAATCTCATCACCGCCAATCGGGCCGACTGGGGGGGTGGGCTGTACGTGCAGCTGGAGAACGGGACGATCGGCGGCAATGAGCTGTCCGAGAACACCGCCATCGCCGGCGGGGGTGGGCTGCTCGTTCATGCTTCCCCCCGGGTCTCGCTTGACGCCAACACCGTTAGCGCCAATCTGGCTCAGGACGGCGGGGGGCTCTACCTCTTCGACACGGACGTGACCATCGTGAACACCGTCGTAGCCGACAACCGGGCACGCGGGTCGGGCAGCGGCATCTACATCCTCCAGTCATCCCCGCGTTTGCTCCACACCACGTTGGCGCGGAACCGTCCATACGAGGAGCCCGGGCAGGATGCGGGAATCAACATCGCCTCGGGGACCGCGGCCCTCACCAACACCATTCTCGTCGCCCACGCCACCGGAGTCTATGCGGGTCCCGGCGCCGCCGTGAGCTTGGACGCTACCCTTTGGGGGGATGGCCCGTGGGCCAATCAGACCAACTGGACCGGCCCCGGCACCGTCATCACCGGTGCCCCGGAGCGCAACGTCTGGGGCGACCCTGACTTCGTCGATCCTGACGGCGGCGATTATCACATCGATTTCGATTCGGCCGCCATCGATCGAGGGGTCAGCGCCGGGGTAACATCCGATATCGACGGTCATCCCCGTCCGATACCCGCAGGCGGCAGTGTCGACCTCGGCGCAGACGAGTCCACCGGCATCGACCTCTCCTCCTCTGCCAAGTCCCCTAGTTCAGACCGAGTGGGCCCCGGCGAGGTGATCACCTATCGCGTCGCGCTGCGCAACACCGGTCCCCTCAGCGCCAAGAATGTCTCGCTCGTCGACCATCTTCCCACGCACACCTCGTACGTATCTGGAAGTGCCCAGGCCGCCTCCGGAGTGCTGACGGATGGAAGCGCCATCACGTGGTCCGGCACCGTGCCCTCTCAGGGATCAGTCACGCTCACCTATGCCGTGACCCTCAACCAGGAGGTGTTCGTGGGCAACACCGCCCTCCTCACCGACGCGTACGGCACGCGTACGGAGCTGACCGCCTGGGTGAACGCCTACCGATGGTACCTGCCGTTACTGCTGAGGCACGCACCCTAGCTTGCCCTGACCCTCCCCTTGCCCGAATGGATACGCCACAGAGCCCTTTGATGGATCATGGCAGCCTGCCGCGGTGCTCTCCCCCGTGCGGTAGAGGGGTCGGACGACGGGATGGCGCCCAGTGTGCAGGCCCTTATTCGCTGCGACGATGGAACGACTGGGTCGGTGCGGTGCGCCACCCTCGATCGAACAGTGACCAGTGCTGAACCCCGTATGACAGACCAAGAAGCCAGGCTCATCCAGCGCGCGAAGGACGGCGATCCGGCGGCGTTTGCTGAGATCTACGATCGGCATCAGCCGGCCATCTACCGCTATGTTTTCTACCGCGTGGGGACCGAGACCACCGCCGAGGATCTCTGCAGCGAGGTCTTCACCCGCCTGGTTGAGCATATCGATGGCTTCCACTACCAGGGCCGTCCCCTCCTCGCCTGGCTCTACACCATCGCCCGTAACCTCATCAACGACCACCACCGCCGCGGCGGCCGCGCCGAAGAGGTCCCCCTGGACGAATCTCTCGAGGCGAGCGCGCCTGATCCTGAGGGCATGACTGAACTCGCGCTCAACCACGAGCGCCTCGCGGAGGCCTTAAAGGAGCTCACCGACGGCCAGCGCCAGGTCATCGTCCTCCGTTTCCTGGAGGGGTTGGACAACACGACCGTGGCCCAGATCATGGATAAGTCCTACGGGGCGGTGAAGGCCCTCCAGCACCGCGGCCTGGCCGCCCTCCGCCGCGCCCTGGAATCGGGGGAGATCTAGTGATCAACCCGTATCTCACAGCCCCCTCCCTCGTTATATATGATGAGAAGCCCTTATGGGGCGATTTCGACAGCAATGTACGGCGGCTTGCTAACCGCCTCGACCGACGACTGGATGTGGGGCGGTTTTGCTAACCGCCAGGAGTTCGATTCGACCATGAAGCACCGACAGCTCAGCGACGCGCTGGATGAATGCCTGACACGCCTGGCGGAGGACAACACCTCCGTCGAGGCGTGTCTCGCACGCTATCCCGAGCGTGCCGCTGAGCTCCGCCCGCTCCTGGAGATGGCCCTCGAGATGCAGTCCCTCCCTCGACCGCAGGCCTGCCAGGCCGCCGTCGAAGCCGGGAGACGCCGTATGATGGCCGCCGTCCACCAAAGAGTCGAGACCCATCGGGTGCGAGAGCCCGCGGGCCTTCTGGTCCGAGTGGAGACGTGGATCGCGGGCGCCTTCGAGGGCCTCCGTCGACCCGCCGCATCCAAGCGGAGCTTGGGCTGGAGCGCCGCCCTGGCCACCGTTGCCGCGCTCCTCATCGTCGTCATCGCCGGCGGCCTGCTCCTCCCCCCCTGGCTGGGGACCAGGGTGGAGCGCACCGCCCAACTGGAGTCGCTGCAGCGCGGCGTCCTTGTGCGCGCCGATGAGGGGGCGGATTGGGTGCCGGCCTCGTCGGGTGCTACCTTGAGGCCTGGGGATCAGGTCCGTACGGATTCCGAGGGCGTGGCCTTGCTCACTTTTTTCGACGGCAGCACCACCGCGCTGGAGGGGGGCACGCAGCTCACCCTCGTGGAGCTCAGCTCCCGGCGCGATGGCACCGCCAAGGCCATTGTGCTCCATCAGCAGCGCGGCCAGACCCAGCACGCGGTCGAGCCCCTCCGCAGCACGGACGCGCGCTTCCAGGTGCGCACCCCGGCCGGGGTCGCCACGGTGCGCGGCACCCGCTTCGAAGTCGTCGTCGATGACGACGGGCGCACCACTGTGGTCCAGATCAGCGGGTTGGTCACCTTCACCTTCGATGACATCGAGGTGGAGCTGGAGCCCGGCTGGGCCAGGACCATCTCGCCGGATGGATCGCTCTCCGAGCCGATCCTGGTGCCCACGCCCCGGGAGGGAGAGGACTTTGTCCGCTGGCCTACAGGCGAGCCCAGTGACACGCCTGCGCCGACAACGACGGAGACATCCCCCCCGCCCAGTCCCACGGCGACCGCTACGGCACAGCCTACGGTCACCGCCGATGGAGGCGGGGAAGCGGGTGGATCCGAGGATCAGGCCACCGACAGTCCGACCCGGACGCCGGTGCCGCCAACGGCCACGCCGACGCAGACGCCCACGCCGACCCAGACAGCGACGCCGTCCACGCCCCAGCCGCCGGGGCTCAAGGACAATCCCACGCCGGAGCCGCCGACCGAGACACCCGTGCCGCCCACCGAGACGCCAACGCCGACCGCGCCGCAGCCGCCGGATCCGGCTACGCCCACCGCGCCCCAGCCGCCGGGGCCCAAGACGCCCTAGGAATGGCGATGCCCGCGAGCGCGGCCCGCACTGGCGGCCGGCACCTTGACACGCTCCGCTGGCATGATGTAGTGATGAGTGGGTGGATGCACGTCGCCCACCGCTCCGATTGCCGTCGGGTGCCGTCCGCTGGCACTTAGGCCTGAGCCGAGGGGCCTGATTCTTCGCACCAGACGCTTTATTGGACGTTTTCCTACCGCCCCGGCCTTGGCGCCGGCGTGGGTCGAACTGCAGGGGGTTGGTGCAGGGGCTCTGGTCGCCGACCTCACGAGTTAGCAAGAGGACGAACCTTAAAGATTGGCCGCATTCGGGGCCACACCCGTAACTGAGGGATGCGTGTCCCGTTATACATACCGAGTTCGGCGCCCTCGTGCGCTGTGCTTGACATGGGCTTTTTCACGCAGGTTTCGGGACGCTCGAGACGTTTGACGGGAAAGTAAGGAGGTGCTATCGGGAAGAGACGACGCACGAACAATGGATACGGTCCATATTGGATCGCAGTGCAATGCGTGAGACGTATCGGTACCATAGCTCTTGACTATGAGAGACGCGAGAATACGAGGAGGAAAATCTAATGATGAGTAGAGTATGGAAGGGCGTAGGGCTGGCTGTCGTGCTGCTGATGCTGCTGGCCGTTGTGCCTGTGGCCGCGCAGCCAACCCCACCGGACCCGGCGCCGGCCTCGAACACGCTGCGGATCTACGGCAACGAGGGCGAGGACGCTGAGTTCCCCTATAGTTGGGACGACCCGACGGCCCCCTTCGACCTGACGCATGCCGAGGCCCCGCCGAAGGACTTCGTGGTCTGGAACCCGGCTTACATGCTGCACAAGGACAACGACTTCACCCGGATGATCAAGGTGAACGGCGCTGACGCCAACCAGAAGGTGCACCTGCGCCAGTGGTACGTGCCCGAGATGTACGAGCCACTGGGAGTCACCGAGGACGACGATCTGCAGGGGACCGAGGGTCCGTTGCCGCACATCGTCAAGGAGTACACCTTCAGCCTGTTGGACGTCGACGACAATCCTGAGGGCGGCGAGCCCGGCGAGACCACGGCATTCGCCTTCCCTATCGCCGACCGCGATCCCCATCAGATGGGGCTCGACTGCTTCGACGCCAACGGCGACGGCGTGTTCGACATCACCGTCGTGGCGGGCACCAACCTCCAGCGTGGTGATTGGACCTATGACGCTGGCGTCCAGCTCCAGACCGATGTCCTGGCCGTGCCAGTGGACGGCGAGATCCAGTTCCTGGACCATTCCATCGAGGTGGTGAACGTCGACACGGACCACAATGAGGTGGCGGTCAAGGTCTTCTACGGCGGGAGCTTCAATGATGAGGAACAGATCCCCGGCACCAGCCTGCAGGTTCTGAAGAAGGGGCAGCTGCTCTCTGCCGGACGCGCCAATGTGAGCGTCGATGCGACGGCAAACTTGTGGGACAAGAACACCTGGGATAACCTCGAGCCGGTCTACGAGCCCTGGTTCCTCTACGTCGACGGTATCGTGCAGAATCAGGTCCTCGTGCGCGTCGGTCGCCTGTTGACCCGCGGCGAGTCCTTCTTTGTGGATGGGGCTGAGTATGCCGTGTCGGCCATCTTCACGGAGATGGATGGCCAGCCCAGCCTTGACGAAGGGGCGGCCTTCAAGTACATCACCATCCGCAATCCGTTGTGCAAGTGCGAGGCGGGCGGCGACTGCGATGTGTTGATCGATCCGATCACCGTCTACAAGCGCTGCGTGGCGCCGAATACGTATATCCCCTTCTTGCCTCCCTTCAACATGGAGCACGACATCATCGATGACGTGAACATCCCGACGCTGAACCAGGTGTTCCCCTCGTCGTTGACGCTAGATCCAGATAAGCAGTCCCCCGACAACCAGGTGGATGAGGGCTTTACGCCACCCTACTTCCCAGCCTTCCCGTTGGGTTGGGGGGAGTATAGCTACATCCACGAGCTCTTCAACACCATCGAGAAGCGCCGGCTGACGGATCAGCCCGCGGCGCTGGAGTACTACATCGAGGAGGCCCGCGAGCTCCGCTTCACCACCAACTTGTTGGAGGAGAAGTTCACCGAGCCCGGCGACCTGGTCGCGCGTTGGGAAGACGACGAGGTGATCGAGCTGTACGACGAGTGGTCGTTCGGCGAGCCCAAGCCTGTGTGGATGTTGTGGCCGATCTGGGGTGTTGGCGTGACCTGGGATGAGTACGAGCGTTTGGGCATCTGGGAGGCCGATCGGATGTTCTGTGGCCCCGACAACAGCTTCATTCCTCCTACTGAGGTAAGGGCCTACGTTAACGGCGTCCAGGTTCCAGTGCTAGTCGCTGGCAACTACCAGGGTACGGGCTATGTAATGCTCGATACGGCCGCCAACCATGTTGGGCCGTTCGCCGAAGTCACGCTCGACTACTGCTACGTCGATGAGGTCGGTGGCCAGTACTGGCAGTGGATCAACATCGACACGAATCCCGATCACTACACCGAGTTCGTCATGCCCCAGTGGGATGATGCGCCTGCTGGCCTCGCGGACTACGACTATGGCGACTACATGCTCGTCAGCTCGTTCATGACCGAGGATGACGTGCGCGTCAAGTTCCAGTTTGACGCGGCCGTCGGGTTGGTCAATAGCGCCGACGTCTACGTCAACGACGCCGCCTACAATAAGAAGGAATACGGCGTGGACGCGAACTCGTTGCGGCTCTATGGCCGCGATGAGCCGGCGGTCCAAATCCAGGCGAGCAGCACCTACGACAGTCCGAAGGGGCCGTTCGACCTCACCAGCGCCGAGGCGCCGCCCAAGGACTTCTTGGTCTGGAACCCGGCGTACATGAACCACACCAGGAACGACTTCTTGAGGCAGATCAAGGTCAACAACCGCGACGCCAACCAGAAGGTCCACCTGCGCCAGTGGTACGTACCTGGCCTCGAGGAGCCTCTGGGTGAGGTGTGGACGGACCAGGAGCCCGTGGCCAGCGACCACATCATCAAGGAGTACACCTACCTGCTGCTGGACACGGATAACAACCCGGTGATGGCCCGCGAGGGCATCTCCCGCTTTGTCTTCCCGGTCTCCGACAAGGACGATGACCAGATCGGCCTGGACAGCTTCGACTACGACAACGACGGCGAGCCCGATGTCGTCGAGATCAGGGACATCTACGAACTTGATAGTGTCCCCCACGTCAACCTGAGCACGGGTCTGTTGGCGGTGGAGGCCGGCGATGAGATCGAGTTCCTCGACCACAAGATCGAGATCACGGGCGTCGACGCGACCCCCAGCACGCCTGATCAGGGCGAGATGACCCTGAACGTCTTCTACGGTGGCGCCGGGTTCGGCTTCGACGAGAGGATCAAGTCGATGTGGCCCATCGATGAGGGTCAGACGCTCTCCGCGGGCCGCAAGAACGTGCTTAATCAGGACCCCGTGCCTGTGACTCGGCCCTGGTACATGGACGTCGAAGCCGTGATCGGCGAGACGGCCTATGTCCGCGTCGGCCGACACCTGAAGGAGGGTGAATCCTTCTTCGTCGATGGCGCCGAGTACTTCGTGGCCAAGCTGTTCACTCAGCTCGTCGACACTGGCGCCGAGCCCACGCTCGACACGGACACACAGCTAGATGAGCTCGACAGGAATCCTGGTACGAAAGGGCCCAGGTGGTGGGGTACGGCGACCCAGGCGAACGCGGACGGGACGTACTTTATCGACGTGGACGAAGATGGTTCGTATACGGACGACGTGATTGTCTGGGTCGAGGGCACCGAGGTACCGGTTCAGGAGGTCGATCGCGACAACGGTTGGGTTAGGCTCTTCGACGTCTATCCCGCTGATGCTGATGTCCAGATGCTCTACACCTACGACTTCGAGGTACCGCCGGAGGACGTCTTCGAGATCAAGTACATCACCATCCGCAACCCGCTGTGCAAGTGCCCGACGGGCGTAGGCTGCACGGTCGACCTGGAAGCGCTGACGGTCGAGAAGGCCTGCATCGCGCCGATGGAGATGATCCCCTTCCTGCCGCCGTTCAACATGGAACACGACATCATCGACGATGTCAACATCCCAGCGTTCGACGATGTCCTTGATCTGCTCGCTGGCGTCGGCGCCGGTCAGCTGTTCCCGGACTTCCAGCTCTGGGACAACGTACTGGCTGAACCGGAGACCTGCGGGGTGGAGGTGGCGGGCGCTAAGTTCGGTTGCGAGAGCCTCATCCACGCCTTCTTCAACACCATCGAGGAGCGCTGGATCGAGGACGTGCCCGCGACCGAGGAGTACTACATCGTCGAGACGTGGGAAAAGCGCTTCAAGACCAACCTCCTTGAGGAGAAGTGGAAGTTCACGGAGGCGGGTGATCAGGAGTGGCAGTGGATTAACATCGAGACCAAGCCGTGGGATTACACGGAGTTCGTCCTGCCTCTGATCCCCGAGGTGGAACCGCTGGAGACGTTGGGCTTCGTGGGTGACTACATCCTCGTCAGCTCGTGGACGACGGAGGACTCGCCCAGTCCGATACACGGCGGTGATGTCCGCATGAAGTTCTCGTACGATGCCTCTGACGGCACGGGCATCTACGTGAACTACCACGGGATGGAGTGCATCGGTGACTTCAACGGCGACGGCGTGGTCAACATGGACGACGTCTGGCCGCTGATCAACCGCTGGAACTTGAAGGTGGGTCAGTGCAAGAATAGCTTCTGCTACGAGGCGGTCTACGACCTCAACAATGACGGCATCATCGATCTGGACGACATCATGATCGTGGTCGCCAACTGGGGTCCGTGCCAGTAGCTTAGGACGCGTTAGCTCGAATGAGGGGTTCCCACCCCACCTTAATGGGTGGGGGCCCCTTTTTCTTGAAAGAGACCTTAACATTGCGTAACATGACTAGAGGAAGCTTGGCGCGCTTTTCGTTGGCCGTTGTCCTCTTGCTCTCCGTTGCCGCCGCGGTACCGTCGTCGGCGTGGGCGATCCGTCCGCTCCAGTCGCTGAATGCCGTGGTGAGCATCAGCCCGGCCGAGCTGACCGTCGATCCCGGGGAGACGTTCACCGTCGAGGTGATCATCCGGGAGGTCAGCGACCTCGGTAGCTACAAGTTCAGCCTGGCCTACGACCCCGATGTGGTCGAGGTGCGGGAGGCGGAGAGCGGCGGATTCGTCGAGGAGACCGGGCGGTCCGTGATTGTCCTGGGGCCCGACATCGACAACGAGGTCGGTAGGGTGGACTTCAGCGCCACCAGCTTCGAGGACACGCCCGGCGCGGAAGGATCAGGGACGCTCGCCGTCCTCTCGCTAGAGGCGATGGCGGACGGCGTCTCGGAGCTCAGGTTGGTCGAGAGCGGGTTGAAGATCTTTCGCCCCACCGGCTCAGAGATGCGGGTCCGGGGCGAGAGCGGACAGGTGCAGGTCGGCGCGGGCGCAACGCCCACGGCGACGCCCAGCGAGCCGGCCGGCATACCGACGATGACGCCCACGGACGGGCCAGCCCAGCCGACGGCGACGCCGGACGACACGGAAGACCCGACGGCGACGCGGGACGACACCGCAGATCCGACGGCGACGGTGGAGGAGGGCACGGACGAGCCGACGCAGGCTCCGACGGCCACATCGACGCTTGATCCTGCGGCGAGTCCGTCGAGCACGCCAGAACCGAGCGCGACGGAGCCAACCGGGACGGAGGCCACGCTGCGGCCGACGGATACCGAGGCAACGGCCACCGCGACGGGGGAACTGACGGGGCCGGCAACAGCGACGGCAGGGCCCCTCGCGACGGGGACTGACGAGGCGGAGGGCGAGAGCGACGCGCTCCTGCCCACCGCGACGCCCGGCGGGCTGGGCGTGGACGACGAAGGTCAGCCGCCATCTGGTGGTCCCAGTCGCTGGCTGATTCTGGGAGCCGTGGTCTTGGCCCTCGGTGGCGTCGCCCTCATAGCCGGGGGGCTCTTCTTCTTCGGATCTAAGGATCAGGCGTCGTCCACCGTTGACGAGCACGGAGGCGAGGGGGACCACACGGCATAGATCGCTCTGGCTTCTTTCCACCATCAAGATAAGACAAGCCGCATGTAAGGAGGATATCGTGAGAATAAACAGATTAGTGCCAGCGGAAGTTGGCCGGGCGTGGCCCTCGCTCAGGGCCGTGCTGGCCGTCGTGATGCTGGTGGGCCTGACGTTTGCGGGCCCGGTTCTGGCCCAAAACGGGGCGACTGTCAGCGTAGGCGACTACGAGGTCTCCCGGGGTGACGTCTTCACCATTACCGTGGAGATCGAGGACGCGGTTGACGTGGCGGCCTATCTCGTGGAGATCGGCTTCGATCCAACCGTCGTCGAGGTCCAGAGCGTGACGGTGGGCGACTTCCTGGGCCCGGACCTGGCCTATGAGATCACCACGTTCGACAACACGGCGGGCACCTTCAAGGTGGACGCCTCTCTGGATTTCATGGAGCTTGCCGAGGGCGGCGTGGATGGCGATGGCGTCCTTGCCGAGGTCGAGATGGAGGCCGTCGGCTGGGGCTCCAGCCCGCTGACCTTCAAGCGCATGAGCCTGTACGACAGCGACTCGGAGCTGCTTGACCCCACGTTGGTTCCCGGCGAGGTCGTTTCCCAGGCAGCCATGGAGGTCGCACCCGCTCATCCGGAGCAGGTCGTGCCCTTGGGCGAGTTCACCCAGACGGTGTTGATCAAGGGTGCCGTGGACCTGGCCGGCTACCGCTTCACGCTGCGATCCAGCGACCCCACTGTGGTCGCCATCAAGGACGTGGAGCTGGGCCCCTTCTTGGAGGCGAACTCCGAGCTCGAGGCCCAGTTTGACGGCGATGTGAGCGTGGACGGAAGCGAAGCCACCGTTCAGGTGGCGGGCACCCCGCCCGGCGCCGACCCAGTCGATGGCGCGGACGGCGATGGGGTCATCGCCATCGTCCATCTCGAAGCGCTGGCGGTCGGCGATGCCGCACTGACGCTCCACAATCGGGTGGTCAAGGACACCGACAACGTGGACGAGGTGCCCGAGGCCCTCAATGGTCTGGTGCACGTCAGCGATGTGACCCTCTCGGTTATGCCTGAGGAGACCTTGGTCTTCGTGGGGATGGAGTTTGAGGTCGACGTTCACGTCGACGAGAACGCCGAGGGCCTGGCTGCCTACCGCTTCACCTTCGCCTACGATCCCACGATTCTCGCCTTCCAGGGAGTTAGCGACACTGGCCTCCTGGGTGACGACGTGGAGATCAACCTCACGGGCCCCGAGGACGGTGTGTTCACTTTCGAAGCTGTGCAGGCTGAACCGCCCACCGGGGGCAGGCCGGATGGCCCCGGTGACCTGGCCACCATCACCTTCGAGGCGATCGGCGAGGGCACCAGTGACCTGGATCTCGTCGTAGGGGATCTCGGCTTGGGCAAGCTCACCCCCTTGACACCGGCAGTGACGGTGGACGGGACGGCCACCGCGGAGATCTGCGTGCCGCCCCAGATCATTAGTCTGACCGCGACGCCGGATCCGGCGGCTGTGGGCGACACGGTGCAGTTCGAGGCCGTCGTGACGGGATCGGAGATCCCGGGAGAGCCCATGGTCTACACCTGGGACTTCGGTGACGGTTCCGACCCCGTGGAGGGCAGCGACAGCGCCAGCCACGCCTACGCTGAGGCCGGGATGTACACGGTTGAGTTGACCGTGGAGAACTGGTGCGGCACAGCCGAGGAAGAGGTCGTGGTGACCGTTTGCGACCCCGTCGAGATCACCGATGTGCTCTTCGATACCCCGGTGAAGGTCAACCAGGAGGTCGAGTTCACGGTGCTGGCGAGTGGCACGGAGCCGTTCAGCTTCAGCTGGGACTTCGACAGCGACGGGACCCCGGAGGCCGAGGGGCTGGGCTTGGATATGGCCAGCCACACCTACACCGAGGTCGGCACCTATATGGTGACCGTCGTGGCGAGCAACTGCTCCGAGGCGTTTACGGATACGATGACCGTGTCCGTGACCGTGGAGCCGCACATGATATATATGCCCATCATCGCCAAAAACTATGCGCCGTAACACTGCATGACGGAGGCGATGAGACGTTAGATCGCAGGCTGGAGGGAGAGCGTGTGACGTGGCTCTCCCTCTGGTGCTGTGAATGGAGTTGGCGTTTTAATGATCAGATCTGAAAGCAGGCTCTGGGTTTCCGTTTCGATCCTCATGCTTGCCCTGACACTGAGCACAGGGTCGGCCGCTGCCAGCGTGTCGCTGGGGGGGGCGGTGTTGCCCCAGCCTGACCGCCCGGGGGCTATCGAGGCCACCACCGTCAGGATCGAGCCCTCCATCAAGACCGTGACCGTGGGCGATGTCTTCGACATGGCCTTCGTGGTGATGGGGGCGGAGAACCTTGGAGGCTACTGGTTCGAGATGAGCTACAACCCGGCCATCGTGGAGGTCCTCGACGTGGCCGATAGCGGCTTCCTCGAGGAGAATTCCGACCGGGTAGGATGGCGTGTCGAGGGGCCGCAGATCCTATCGGAGACGGTCAAGTTTGGGTATTGGACCTTGCCCGAGGGCCTCGATCCAGCCCCGGGCGCTAGCGGTTCCGGTACCTTGGCTGTCATCCAGCTGGAGGCGAAGGCCGTCGGTGTCGGCGGCTTGGACCTGGACCAGGTGAAGCTCTATCGGACGGACGAGGATTTTCCGCAGGCGCCCGACGCCACGTTGAACGCTATGGTTGACGTGGTGGCCTGCCAGGAGGTCCAGGTCACCGAGCTGACCCTGACGCCCGATCCCGTCCAGGCGGGCCAGCCGTTGACGCTGACGGCCACGCTAACGGGTGATGATCCCATCACCAGCACCTGGAGCTTCGGCGACGGGGCTCCGCCGCAGACCGGTGTCGGGCTGGACCAGGTGACCCACACCTATACGGCGTCTGGACCCTACACCGTGACGCTGGACGTCGAGAACTGTTCCAGTCAGGGGATGGACACGGTCCAACAGGCGGTGACGGTGGAGGAGAGGCCCTGCCAAGCTGTCTCCATCGACACCCTGAGCGTCAGCCCCAGCCCCCCCCTGGCCGGACAGGAGCTCGCTTTCCACGCTCCCTTGACCGGCGACCCGCCCATCACCACCACTTGGGAGTTCGGGGATGGCACGGCCCCGGAGACAGCAGCGGGGCTGGTTCAGGTAACCCACCTCTACGAGGAGGCCGGTGTCTACACCGTGACGCTCACCGCGGAGAACTGTTCCAACGACGGCCCCTACACCGACGTCGCTACTCGAACTTTGACAGTCGGGGAGCCCTGCGATTTGGCCATCGTCGATCTGTACTCGGACAGCCCGGCTGCGCTGGGTGATACTATTCGCTTCACCGCGGCGGTGACCGGCAGCCAGCCCATCACCTACACCTGGGACTTCGGCGATGGGTCGCCCTTGGACGTCGGCGTAGGGATGGACGTTGTCACCTATACCTATGCCGCCACGGGTACTTATCAGGTTAACCTCACCGTGGAGAATCACTGCGGCCAGGATCACGCGGAGGTCACGGCACTGGTCCTGGAGGATCCGCTCGTTGTCTCCATCCAGCCGCCGTCGTCGGTGGCGTTTCCTGGTCAGGTCTTCACCGTCGCTGTGACTGTCCAGCGCGCGGAGGATCTGGGCGGCTATAACCTCCTGATGGCATACGATCCCGCCGTGGTCGATGTCTTGCACGTTCAGGACGGGGGCTTCATCGGGCAGGAGGGACGGCAGGTGCTCCCCGTTGGTCCCTCGTATCCTACCACAGCGACGGTCGAGTTCAGCGCCGCTAGCTTTCCGCCGCCTGAGGGAGGCGTGGATGGCGACGGCTTCTTGGCCGTTCTCACGCTGGAGGCCGTGGGAGACGGCATCAGCCCCCTCGACTTGCTGGACGACACGGTCTCCCTATTGCTCACAACCAGCGACGACCCCGTAGCCCCCACGATCATCAGAGATGGCACGCTCACCGTGGGCGGGTATAATGTGTTCCTGCCCGTCATCTTGAGAGGCTACGGGCCCTAGCATCGGTGCCCAGATGTGGCTGTCGCACTGGATTGACCAGATCATGGGGCCCTGTGGTCCGTTTGGCGTCCGTCGCCGGCTGGACGGTAGAGCTGCTACAGATGGACCGGATCTCTCTTGTCTGCACGAATCGGAGGGCTGACTTGCCCTCCCCAGCTAGTAGGAGGTGTGGCATGAAGCGTGGAACGAGATCAATCGTGCTTGTTGCCTTTCTCGTCATCGCCATGGCGGCGCTGGCGAGCCAGGTGATGGCCCATCGGGCATCTGAACTCGCTGACTGGGAGCCTCTGGCCGAGGGAGAGGCCCAGGTCGCCGATCTGGTGAAGGTGTATCCGGTCACATCCACGGTCGTCAGCGGCCAGGTGTTCACCGTGGGAATCCGGGTGGAGGGGGCCGAGGACTTGGCAGCGTACAAGTTCGACCTCACCTATGACCCCACCCTCGTGACCGTCCTGGATGCGGACGACGGAGGCTTCATCGAGGAGAACTCTGATCTCGAGGTGGGCTTCACCCGTCTTGACCGCGATACCGAAACGGTTCACTTTGAGGCCTTCGGGAACCCACCGGGCGACGATCCCGTTCCCGGCGCTAGCGGCAGCGGCCGCCTCGCTGTACTCACCCTGAAGGCCCTGGCCGTCGGCGAGGGCCCGCTGACCCTGGGCAATGTGCGGGTCTACGATGTCACGGAGGGTGTCGCCGTCCCGCCAGCAGCCACCGCTGATGGAGCCGTCGTGGTCGGTGCCTGTCAGGACCTCGCCATCACCGCTCTGGAATTCGAGACCCTGATAACCGTCAACCAGCCCGCGTGGTTCACGCCCACCGTGACGGGGAGCCCGCCCTTTACGTACACCTGGGACTTCGGGGACGGCTCGGCCCTGGAGAGCGGTGTCGGCCTGGCCCCCATCGCACACACGTACGACACGGTGGGTACGTATCCCCTCACACTGACCGTTCAGAACGTCTGTCCCTCCCAGGATAGCTACACCACCACCGTCGGTGTGCAGGGCGAGCCCGACATCGTCGTGATCCCCATCTCGTACACGCTCCAGACGAATGTGGGCGAGACCTTCAATAAGCCGCTCACCATCGCCAATGAGGGCGACGGCGACCTGGGCTGGGAGCTCGAGGAAGAACCGGCCGTGACTTGGCTCACCGTCGCTCCCCTGGACGGCGTCGTGGCCCCGGGTGGGGCCGATGCGCTCACGCTCAGCTTCGACGCCACTGGCCTCGCGGCGGGCGAGACCGTCACCACCACCCTGGTCATCAACAGCAACGATCCCGACGAAGATCCGGTGGAGGTGCCGATCTCCCTAGAAGCACACGAGGACGGGGACGGCTATCCGGATATCGAGGTGACCCCATTGTCCCTCGCCGTGGCAGTGGACGAGGGAAGTACCAGCGACGAGTCTCTCACCATCGCCAATGTCGGTGGCGACGATCTCATCTGGGATCTTGAGGAACCTGGTGTGGACTGGCTCGACGCCGCGCCGATGGGTGGGACCGTGTCACCGAGCGGGAGCAACGAGGTGGCGCTGAGCTTCGACGCCAGCGACCTCACCGCGGGTGAGACGTACACCACCACGCTGGTCATCAACAGCAACGACCCCAACGAAGACCCCGTGGAGGTGCCGGTGGAGTTGGAGGTGCGCGAGGTCGAGGACGGTCTGCCGGACATCGAGGTTACACCCCTCTCCTTTGCATTCGAGGCCAACGTGGGCGAGACGTTCAGCAAGCCCATGACCATCGCCAACGTGGGCGACGGCGAACTGAACTGGGATCTTGACGATCCCGACGTGACCTGGCTCAGCGCGGCGCCACTGGCAGGGACTCTGGCGGGGGACGAGAGCGAAGAGGTGACGCTACTGATTGACGCCAGCGATCTCGAGAGCGGTACGGTTTCGACGACGCTTACCATCAACAGCAACGATCCAGATGAGGCTCTCGTGGAGGTGGAGGTTGAGCTGGTGGTCTACGACGTCGAGGACGGCGTGCCGGACATTGAGGTCACGCCGTTGTCGTTCGTCATCACCGCGAGCCTGGGTCAGGTGTTCGAGGAACTGCTGACCGTCGCCAACGTCGGCGGGGAGGACCTGACGTGGGATCTGGAGGATCCGGGCGTGGACTGGCTCGGCGCGGACCCACAGGACGGGACCGTGGCACCAGCGGGGAGTGATGAGGTGACGCTGAGCTTTAGCGTGGGCGGCCTGACAGTAGGGGAGACCTATTACGCGACGCTGATCATCAACAGCAACGATCCCAATGAGGATACGGTAGAGGTCCCGGTCGAGTTGACAGTCGAGAAGGCCAGGGTCTTCATGCCCCTCATCGTCCGCCAATTCACACCGTAGTCGGGACTGGTGTGGCGACCTCAGTCGTCAGTGATGAAGTCGTCACGGCCGTCTTTCACAATCAGGGTGTTGAAGGAAGAGGCCCGACAAACTCATGTCGCCGGCCTGCTGCCCCTCTGTCCGGGCAACATGGACCTGCCACAGGGCCAGCGTCGGCATGCACGCGCTTGCCGTGCCGATGCCTCACCGATTGAGGCGCTCGTGACGCCTTCAACACCCTGCAAATACTAGTTGTCGCAGTTGGGACGTCCGCTCATCCCGATGAGGTGCTCTACGGATCATTCTGACGCGGTTGGAGCCTCTCGCCAGCTCCGTTTAGCCGGCCCGATGTCGCTCGTCGAAAGCGCTGCCGTCGCTCCCAACGGGTGCTTCCGATTCTCATCGCGAGCGAGCGAAGCGATCCCAGCAATCCTCTGGCCTACAGGTGCGATCCCGTCGCAGGGCAGGAGGTATTTCGGTCCGACGTGGCTGCCCTCCGGCCCGAATGACGCCTCAGCACAGTTGGGCTGGTCGGTGAGCGTGGTCTATTCGTACCGGGTCCAGGGTTGACAAATCGATCCGCTGCGCTTATACTGGATAGTGTGTGAACCGGGGATGGGGTAGGGATTCCTGGACCGCCGCGCAGCGATCCCAGAGAACGGTGGTTTTTCGACCCGTCGCGGTGACAGAACAATGTGACCACAGGGTCCGTCGACGGGCAGCACCGATTGCCCGATGCTGCCTCCTGGGACGACGACGACAGACCTGATTATCAGCAGAGCCGCCCCCGTCTTCTCGTCTGATCCAAGTTGAGGGGCGAGCTCGGGACCTTCAATGTCCAGTCCGTTTCTTCTTCGGTATCTGGCAAGACACACTCGATCGGCTGCAGAGCGGCGCAGAGGGACTGCGGATCTGGCGTCTGAGGCAGGGCCAAGGTAACGGGTGGGCTCTCCAGCGTTTGGCACTCGGCGATATCACCACGACAAGGGAGGCAACATGTGGGATAGAATCTCAAGCGGGCCGCGGTGGTACGTGATCTTGATTCTGTTAGCTCTTCTCCTCGTTGGATCGCATCGCGTGCAGGGAAGGGAGTGGTATGCCACCTTCGAGTATGGGGGCCACACCTATGCGTGGAGTTACGAGTACG
>CAYMHT010000052.1:0-17217 GCA_964390305.1 uncultured Anaerolineales bacterium | reverse complement strand
CCCTGGCGGACTACGCCGCCGTCGCCATCGAGAACGCGCGACTCTTCCAGGACGTTGAGACGGAGCGGACGAAGCTGGAGGCGATCCTTCGAGAAGCCAGAGAGGTGATCGTCGTCGTCGACGATGATAGTCGGATCCTCCTCTTTAACGCCGCCGCCCGCAGGATGTGGAACCTCACCGACGCGGATCTGACAAACCAGCCAGTTGAGAAGGTCCTTCCTGCGGCACCCATCAGCGATCTGTTCGCCGAGGCACGCGAGGACGACCAGCCGGTACACCGTGAGGTGACCCTCAATGATGAGCGAACGTTCAACGCTCAGCTTACGCCTGTAGAAGGGGTGGGACGGGTGCTCGTGATGCAGGACATCACGCGCCTGAAGGAATTGGATCGCCTCAAGACCGAGTTCGTGGCGACGGTGTCCCACGACCTGCGCACGCCGTTGACCACCATCCAGGGGTACACTGAGCTCCTGCCTAAAGTGGGGCCGCTGAACGAGAGACAGAGGCAGTTCGTCCAGCGAGTAGAAGGCAGCGTCCAGTATATCACCGATCTCATCAACGATCTCCTCGACATCAGGCGCATCGAGGCTGAGTTGAACCTGGAGATGGAAACCTGCGATCTACGAGGTCTGATCGAGGATGCCATCGAGCCTCTGCGCGTGCAAGCTGAGGAGAAGGATCAGACACTGCGCTGGGAGAGGCCAGAGATGCTGCCGCTGGTGAGAGCCAATCCCCGACGTCTGAAGCAGGTCGTGACCAACCTCGTCGACAACGCGATCAAGTACACGGGGGAAGACGGTCGGATCTCCGTCGAAGCTGCCAAAGATGACGACCACGTCGTCGTGCGAGTCATCGACAACGGCATCGGGATACCGGCCAGTGAGCAGCCGCGTATCTTCGACAGATTCTACCGGGTGGAATCAGAGGAGACTGCAGACATCAAGGGGACCGGCCTGGGGCTCTCCATCGTCAAGGCGGTCGTCGAGAAACACAATGGGCGGATCTGGGTCGACAGCACCCCGGGCGTGGGGAGCGTCTTCACCTTCATCCTCCCTGCGCTGGAGGAGGGACGCTAGCGACCGCGGACCGCGGTGCAGGGGTCGTAATCGGCCCCCAGCAGAACCTGGAAGTGGACGTCGCTCTGCTCCGTCGGACGTGAGATCACGTCGCTGCTCTCTCGCCCGTAGAGCCGCATCAGACGGGACAGCGGCCAGCCCCCGGGCGTGACTCTGAGATCGACGATCTGCGTGCGGGGCCGTATCTCCTCTGCTGCCTGGACGCGCACCACCGCAAACCCCTCCCAGCGCAGCCGCTCGGCGGCGACCTGCCCCCACCCCTGATAGGGTGTGCCATTCACGACCTCGACCGGCCATGCCTGCTGTTGTGTCGGGGCCGCCGGCGCCAGTGCCTCGCCGACCACGGATTGGAGCGTTTCGGTGACGGGGATCAGTATGTAGGACCCTTTCGGATCTCTCCACGCCTCCACCGCCCCTCCTCCCACGAAACGACTCTTCACATTCGCCGGGTTCAGTCGCATACCGACGGCGCCGAGGCGGATCATCCCCTGCAAGTCGAGATCGGTGGAGACGCTCTCCTTCAGGGCGCCCCACAACGAAGGGATCTTGGGGATGACGCCCAAGCTCAACACCTGACCGTACAGACCACGCAGTACCTGCTGCTGACGACGATGACGGTCGAAATCGCTCGTGCTCCACCGGGACCGAGCATACCACAATGCATGCTTCCCGTCGAGTTGATGGATACCCGGCATGAGATCTATGTCACTCTGACCAGAGGGCGAGCTGGGGTCGGGGAAGGTATCGTGGAGAGGACACTCGACAGCCACGCTGACGCCGCCCAAGGCATCTACGATCTTGACGAAGCTATCGAACCCGACGCGGGCGTAGTAGTCGACCTCTACCCCGAAGTTGTGCCTGATCGTGGCCTTCATCAGGGCGGGTCCGCCCTGGCTAAAGGCCGTGTTGATCTTGCCGAAGCCGCGCCCCGGCATCCAGGCGTAGAAATCGCGCGGTATCGACAGAAGCGAGACCGCGGGGACCTGCGGATGGATGGTGGCGATAACGATGGTGTCCGTGCGACCCACCCTCCCGATGCCGCTCTGGTCCGAGCCGAGCAAGAGGACATTAATCACGTTCTGAGGCTGACTGACCAGTGGCAGTGGCTGGGGGGCTGTCAACGTCCTGCTCATAGAGTTCGTGCGTGTCACGACGACGGGGGTTGGCGTCGGCGTTCCAGGCAGGAAGGTGAGCGGAGCTGAGCCCTCCCCGGGAACCGCGGTCGGGTACGGCGTGAGCGTGTCGGTTGGCGTGACCGTGGGTTCTGATGGGGTGGGCGTGAACGTCGGGGTGCTCGTGGCGGTGGGGGTCGGCGTGTTCGTGGGTGTAGACGTTGGCGTGCTCGTGGGTGTGCACGTGGGCGCCGAGGTAGCCGTCGGGAATGGGGTCGGGCTGGCGGTTGGACTCGGGGTCCACGTGGATGTCTCAGGGGGTGGGCCTGGCGTCGACGTAGGAGGATCAACCGTTACGGCCCCCTGAGACGGATCCGGCATAGCGAGGAACGAGTGGGTGCTCACAGCGACCACCGCCAGGATCACCACCAATACCAGTCTTTCTACCCATCGGTCCACAGACGATTTCATCGGATAGTTATGGCCACTCCAGCAAAGAGGCGTATCCTCTTCTCGAGAATGATCTGGCGATCGCGCAATCCTCACCCAGACTAGCTCCCCTGGCGATTCTACCACGCTCACCGCAGTCGAGCAACGAGCGTGCAGTGCGAGAACGGACGCGCATGCCGGAGACACCTGCGATTCAATTGAAGAGGGCTACTTGCTAGGAGATGAATCGGCCGGTGAAGTCCGCTGTCGTGTGGAGATAGGAAAGGTGTTAGAGGAAGAGCGCTAGCGACCGCGGACCGCAACGCAAGGGTCGTAGTCTGCCGCGAGGAGCACCTGGAAGTCGACGTCGCTTTCCTCCGTCGGACGGGAGATCACGTCGCTGTTCTGCAGGCCGTAGAGTCGCATTAGCTTCGACAGAGGCCAGCTACCCGGCGTGGTTCGGAGATCGACGATCTGGGTGCGGGGCCGTATCTCGTCCGCAGGCTGAACGCGAACCACCTTGAACCCCTCCCAGCGGAGCCTCTCCGCGGCGACCTGCTCCCACCCTTCGTTAGGCGTTCCATCCACGAGCTCGACGCGCAGGGCCTGCTGCTGTTGCTGCTGATCAGCCTGGGACGGCGCCAGCGCCTCGCTGACCACGGACTGGAGGGTCTCGACGTCGGGGATCAGTACGTAGGCCCCTCCTGGAGCTGTCCAGGCCTCCACAACACCTCCGCCTACGAAGCGACTCTTGACATTGAGGGTATTGAGCCGCGTGCCGATCGCACCCAGGCGGATCACCCCCTGAAGGTCGAGATCGGTCACGATGCTCTCCTTGACTGCACCCCAAAGGGAAGGAATCTTAGGGATGACGCCCAGGTTCAACGCCTGGCGGTAGAGCCCGCGCAGCACTTGCTGCTGGCGACGATTACGATCGAAGTCGCTGGTGCTATGACGGGAACGAGCATACTGCAGCGCCTCCGTGCCGTCGAGGTGACGGATGCCTGGCTCGAGATGCACTTCGCGCTTGAGGAACGTATCGTGGAGAGGACACTCGACGGCTACGGTGACGCCATCCAGAGTATCTACGATCTCTACGAAGCTATCGAACCCAATGCGGGCGTGGTAGTCGATGTCTACCCCGAAGTTGTACCTGATCGTCGCCTTCATCAACTCCGGCCCACCCTGGCTGAACGCCGTGTTGATCTTGCCGAAGCCCCGTCCCGGCATCCAGGCGTAGAAATCGCGCGGGATAGACAGGAGCGAGACGGAAGGGATCTCGGGATGGATGGTGGCAATTACGATCGTGTCCGTGCGCCCCACACTCTCGATACCCCGCTGGTCGGAGCCGAGCAAGAGGATATTGATCGCGCTGCGAGGCTGACTGACCAGCGGCAGCGGGTCGGGGACTACCAACGTCGTGCTGATGGCGTTCGTGCGCGTCAGGATGATGGGCGCCGGCGTCGGGATTCCGGACGGGAGGGCCCGTGGCGTAGCCATTAGCTCGGGATTCATCGTCGGGTACGGCGTTGGGGTTGGGGTTGGCGTTCGCGTGGCTGTGGGCTCTGGGGGTGTGACCGTTGGCGTGGTGGTAGGTGTGCGCGTAGGCGTCGAGGTTGGCGTCGGAGACGGGAACGGGCTCGGTGTGAGGGTCGGCGTTAGCGTGAGTTTCCGAACGGGAGGGGATGACGTCGAGGTAGCAGGATCGACCGTGAGAACCGTGTGGGCCGAATCCGGCGCGGCCAGGAAGGAGCGAGCGGTCACGGCGACCAGCGCCAGGACCACGACCAGTGCCAGTCCCCTCCACCATCGATTCGTAGACAATTTCATCGTATCCTTGCGGTCACTCCAGCGAAAAGAGTCGCCCCCTCCTCGAAAGCAACATCAATAGGCAGGGCCTCTTCAATCGAGCGAACTGCGCCTGAGACTCTGTCACGCTCGCCACAGTCCAGCAACAGTCGTATGCATCACCCAAAACGGACAAAGCGCACCGAGAGGCCCGCGATTCAGCTGAGAAGAGGCGGAAGACCTTCTACCTGCTGAGACGAAACGTTCCGTAAGTTCAGTGGCGTGTAGGTAGAATGTGCCCGATTCTATTCCGGGTCACCCCACGAGATCTTGCGGGGCGGACTCTCCGGGCTAAGCTGTTCCCGCATTCTCCCGTCCTCCCCGTGAATGACGGCGATCGACCAGTAGTAGACGACACCCGGCTCGCCTTTCACGGCATAACGCCCTTCCTTTGACCATCCGATGCCGTAATGAGGTGCCCCTTCCTTCCACAGTCGCACGTCGAAGTGCTCGTCCTCGCCCAGCTCGCCATCCCACTGCCAACTCACCGTGACCTGGGCCCCCGCAGGGAAATTGGCGCCGTCCTCAGGGGAGAGGAGCACCGGGGCGGGGTACTGTTTGGGCAGCGAGACAGACGCACGAGCCGGTACGAAGATGGTGTCCTCAGCATTGACGGCGTGACTCTGCATGCAGTTGGCCCTCTGAATGGTTTCCATCTCCACGTTGTAGCGGCGCGCGATGGAGAAGAGGGTATCGCCGCTCTGCACAGTGTAGGTCACCCAATCCGCAGGTGCGCCGCAGAGGGTGGGCTCTGGTGAGGGTGCGGCGGCAAACGAGGGCGGAACGCGAATAGCGTCCCCAGTTCGGAGCGCCGCCGTGCTGAGACAGTTGCCATGCATCAACTCCTCCGTGGTGACACCCGCGCGCCGGGCTAACCCAGCGAGCGTATCCCCCCTGCGCACCGTATAGCTGGTCCAACCAGAGGGAATCGTGCACCGTGCCACTGGAGACGAGGTCTGTGTCGGGGCGGACGTTGGCGTGGGAGCCGAGGTTGGCGACGAGGTGGGCTCCGGAGTGGGGGAGAGCGTCGGCTCTTCCGTTGGCTCTTCCGTCGGCGTCCGGGTCGACTCAACCTCTGTAGCGGTCATGGTCGGCGACGGCTGAGGGGTAAGGGTCGGCAAGAAAGGGGTGATCGTCGGTGCTTCGGTGATCGACTGTGGGGATGGTTGAACTTCGTCGGGGGCTTCGAGTTGACTCAGGAGGAAACTGCCCAATAGCATTCCCACACTGACGCCGGCGACGAGAAGTGCCCGGAGCAGTTGCTTTGGGTCCCCTGCCCGATCTCTCTGGGAGCGGTGTCGGTCACTCACCGCTATGTCCCGGACGCTTCCCGAATCGCCTCGAGATCTTGGAATCCCTCCGCGGGCGAAAGCGGAAGGATGAAGCTGAAGGTGCTCCCCACCTCCATCTCGCTCTCCACCCAGATGCGTCCCCCGTTCGCCTCCACGAGGGCCCTGGCCACCGAAAGCCCCACGCCGGTCTCGCCCATCCCCTCGATCAGCGGATTCTTGGCCTGATAGAAGCGCTGGAAGACGTGTCGCTGGTACTCCGGTGCAATCCCACCTCCTGTATCGGTGATGGAGACGAGCATATAACCTGGCAGCCCCTCCAGTTCGTCAGGGCGATCCTCGACGCGCGCATGCACGTCAATGCCTGTGCCGGGCCTGGACGCAAGAACAGCGTTGGAAATCAAGTTGAGCACGACCTGGTGGAGGCTGTCCCGATCGGCGTAGACAGGAGGCAAATCGTGGTTCAGATCCGCCCGAACTTCGAGTTCCTTCTCGCTAAGTCGAGCAGAGAAAGAACTCAGGACGTCTTCGACCACGTCGCCCAGGTCGACTGGCTCCGGCACGAGATCGAACCGCCCGGTGTCCACGTCGGTAGCCTTGATGAGGTCGTTAAGCAGCGCCTCCATGCGCTTGATGTTCGCCTCGATCCGCAGCAGGAATTGGTGCTGAGACTCGCCCAGGATGCCCACCTTCTCGTCCAGCAGCAAGTCCGTATAGCCAATGATGGACGTCATCGGAGTCCGCAACTCCTCGATGAGCGAAGCCACCATCTCAGTCTGAACCGATGGTCCTTCTGCCAGGTAGAACGCAGCCGCGATCCGACCCGGCCAGCTCTCATTCTCCGGAAGGCGGGCCAATTCAGCCTGAACGATTCGCTGCCCCAGGTTCAGGCTGATGGTGCTCACGTTACCTGGCTGGCCGCTCTCACTGAGCAACCGCCTTACCGTCTTCTTCCAGAGAGATTCGTGAAACAACGCCTCGAATGACGTATCCATCAGCTCTGCCCGCGGACGCCCGAGCAGCCGATGGGCCGCCTGACTGGCCAGAACGATCCGTCCCTGTTCGTCGCCCACCAAGATTCCGCCGAAACGCCCATTGCCGGCCTGGCCGATCGCCGGACTTATTGTCTTCAACTGTTCTTCAAGGACGGCCTTCGCCTCAGTGAGCTCTTGCGCCTTCTGTCGCCACTGAGAGAGCTGCTCCTGCAGCGCATCCCGAGTCTCGGCCAGTTCACGAACCTCTTCCTTCCAGAAGGCGAGCGCAGCCGGGGCCTTGGTGTCCTCGCCGGTCTCCCTCTCCCGCAAGCGCAGCTTTGTGGCGAGCTCCTCGGTTCGCCGGCGCTGCCGCTCAAGCTCGGCCTCCAGTTGTTCAGCACGCTCCGCCATACGCTGCGTCTCCGCGCGCGCCTGCTCCAATTCCGGATGGGGGATCCCCTCCACATCCAGCTCACCGGCGATGGCGGAGGCGAGCACGGCCGATACCGCCTGCAAGATCTGTTCGTCCTGGCTGCTCCATCCCCGCTGGGAGTCCGGGTTTCCCACCAGTATGACGCCCAGGATCTCTTCCTCCGAGGTCAGAGGCTGAACCAGCATCGGTCCGGGCGCATCGAACCCCAGACGCCGGTATAGGGCGGCTGTCCTGGAGACCTTCCGTTCTCCGACGGCTCGCTCGAGCCGGCGACCCTGAAGCGCCGTCGCCAACAAAGGATGCTTGGACACGATCAGAGTCGGCTCCTGGTCCGCCAGCATAACCCCGGTCGTGGGATGGAGAGCGACGATGCGGATGACGCCGACCGGGCCAGGGACTGAGAGTCCCACTGCCACCATGTCAGCGTCTACCGTGCGTGCCACGGAAGGGGCCGCAAACTCGAGAGCGGATTCAACAGCGGTGCCGTCTGCCTTGATGCGCTGAACGGCTCTGAGGATGCCCACGGCGCCGAGCGTGCTGTCCTCAGAGTCCTCGTGTTCTTGCGTCAGGAGGGAGGTCGAGGTCAGTGCCCGACGGAAGACGAGCCCTGCCAGAAGCGGCAGAGCGGCCAGGTTCCCCAATCGGACCCACCCCGGAGTATTCGCCTCTACCACAGGGACGGCGAGCTGGAGGCCATGGCCAGCGAGCCACAGGCCCAGTAGACAGGCAAACCATCCCCATTCCGCTTCCCGCCAGGCCAAGCTGCCGACGAAAGCGAGCGTGAGAGCGGCCGTCGTCGATACCTCCCAGACCCTCTCTTGCCAATACCCGTTATAGGTCGTCCCTGCAGCTTCGGCGCCGGGCCAAAGGGCGGCGAAAGCCGCGTACGTCCCAGCGGCGATGAAGACAGTGACGATCAGGACCCCGGTGCTCAGACGCCGAACCTGCTGTAAGATCGGCAGGAAAGCCCATACGGTCAAGACGACGGTTGTGAAGTGAAGAAACCGCTCCAGGGGTGGGAGCACGACATCCGAAGAGGCAAGGCCAACGCGATCGAGTATGGCCACAAGCATCAGTATGGCACGGGCCAGGAAGAGGCCGGCGCCCATCGCCAGCAGCCGGGTGGAGGCCTCATCGCGCCGGCGCTGCCAATGTCCAATCGCCACCCCCAGGATCAACTGAATCGCGAAGAGCGTCACCAGGTAGTAGATCAGAGCGCCGGATTGGGTGCTGATCAATTGAAGGGAGTCTCGCAGGAGTGACACGATCACCTCCGGAAGCTCGAACGCAAGGAGATTATACCACATCCAGAGGAGAAGAAAAACAACCGGGGAAACTGCTCCGCCTGTAGCGAAGGAGAGATGAAGACGCCTGTGATGACCGATCCTCGCCCCACCGATGACGTTCATCAGCTCCGAGTGACACCAATACTCCTTGCAAATGAAGCACAGGGAGTATACAATTGACACTTAGGAGGGATGGGCACTGCCCCACTCGACCGGAGGGAACGACGCGACCGCACGGGCCACAGTCGGGCAACAGAACGGCCGAGTAACTCCCCACAGGACGCTTCGCCCTAGCTATGGAGCGCGTCAGGAGCCAAAAGGAGGTAGGTCTCAAACGAGCTTAACGTGACTTCAGGATCCATTTTCTCTCGCAGCGGAAGGTTGAAGGAATTGTCTGGGCCTCTCCAGCTGCGGGCCGGCAGAGTGTGAAGGGAGTGAATGGTATGAAGACAGTGTTTGTCAATCCCGAGCGATGCATTGGCTGCAAGCAGTGCCAGATCGCCTGCGCCGTAGAACACTCACAGAGCAAGAACCTCTATCAAGCCCTGGGCGAGGAGCGTAAACCACGCCCGCGCGTCCTCGTCGCACCGGGGATCTATCTGGATACCTCGTTCCCCAATAAGTGCCGCCATTGTGATCCTGCGCCCTGTATCGCGGTCTGTCCCACCGGGGCCATCAGCCGCGACCGGGACATGGACATCGTCGTCGTGGATGGTGACAAGTGCATCACCTGCGCGATGTGCGCCATGGTGTGTCCCTTCGACGTGATCACGTTCTATCCGTCCTACAAGGCGAGATTGGACAAGGCGGTGGCCATCAAGTGCGACCATTGCATTGAGCGCCAGCGCCGGGGGGAGATACCGGCCTGCGTGGAGGCTTGCAAGGTCGGGGCTCTGGTGTTTGGCGACGTCAACGATCTGGTGAGGGCGGCCCGGACGAAACTGGCGGAAACGGTGTCAGTGGCCGTCGGAGAGATCGAGCCGCAGACGGTTCGTATGCCCGCCCACGTCGAGGCTTGGCGGGACCTGGGACAAGCAGTTAGTCAGGCAGGCACGGAGGAAGGATGATGGCTGATCTGAAGAGCCTTGCGGTTCAACGTTCGTTAGACCCGGCGTCTCAGTCGATGTTGCGCATCGCAGAGCAGCAGAACATCGAGACCGTCTGGGATCGTCTGGAGGCCCAGCTGCCCCAATGCGGCTATGGCGAATTGGGCCTCTGTTGCCGTCACTGCAATATGGGCCCGTGTCGCATCGACCCCTTTGACGACACCGGGCCTCAGAAGGGCGTCTGTGGAGCGACAGCGGATACCCTCGTCGCTCGCGGACTCCTGAGGGCGATCGCCGCCGGGGCCGCGGCCCACTCTGACCATGGACGAGATATCGCCCATACGTTCCTCCTCACCGCTGAGGGCAAGGGCGGCGGCTACGAGATCAAGGACGAGGCCAAGTTGATGGCCCTCGCCGGGGAGTACGGGATCGATACCGAAGGGCGCGACAAGGAGGCCATCGCGCTGGATCTCGCCCACGCCGTCCACCACGAGTTCGGGAATCAGACCGGACCGATTCGCTTCACCCGCCGCGCACCCGAAGATCGGGTGGCGCTGTGGCAGGAGTTGGGCGTCGATCCGCGCGGGGTCGATCGAGAGATTGTGGAGTGCATGCACCGGACCCACATCGGCGTCGACCACGACTACGTCAACATCATCCTCCATGGCCTGCGCACGTCGATCAGCGATGGCTGGGGCGGCTCGATGATCGCCACCGAGCTCTCCGACGTCCTCTTCGGCACGCCGGAACCGGTGAAAGCCGAGGCCAATCTGGGTGTCCTCAAGGAGAACCAGGTTAACATCGTCGCCCACGGCCACGAGCCCACCCTCTCCGAGATGATCGTCGCCGCGGCGCAGGATCCGGAGCTGGTGGCCTTGGCCGAGGAGAAGGGCGCCGAGGGCATCAACGTCGTCGGGATGTGCTGCACCGGCAACGAGATCCTGATGCGCCACGGCGTGCCCATCGCCGGCAATTTCCTCCAGCAGGAGTTGGCCGTCATCACCGGTGCCGTCGAGGCGGTGATCGTCGACGTCCAGTGCATCATGCCCGCCCTCGCCGACCTGGCGGGCTGCTACCACACCGAGATGATCTCCACATCGCCCAAGGCCAAGTTCCCCGGCGCGACGCATATCCAATTCAGCGAGGAGAAGGCCTTCGACATCGCCAAAGCCATCGTCCAGCGGGCCGTGGAGAACTACCCCAACCGCAATCCCGATCGCGTCACCATCCCGGACGAGAAGACCGAGTGCGTGGTCGGCTTCAGCGTCGAGGCCATCGTGGGCGCGCTGGGCGGTACCCTGGATCCGTTGCTTGACGCCATCAAGAGCGGCGCCATCCGCGGCATCGCCGGCGTGGTGGGCTGCAACAACCCCAAGGTGCGCCACGACTACGGGCACCTTAAGCTGGTCGAGGAGCTGATCGCGAACGACGTCTTAGTTGTAAATACCGGTTGCAACGCCATCGCCTGCGCCAAGGCCGGGCTGATGCTGCCGGAGGCGGCGGATCGCGCCGGCGAGGGGCTCAAGGGCGTCTGCGAGGCGTTGGGGGTGCCGCCGGTGCTCCACATGGGATCCTGTGTGGACATCAGCCGCATACTGGTGGCTTGCGCGGCTATCGCCAAGGCGCTGGACGTCGACATCAGCGACCTGCCAGTGGCAGGCGCGGCGCCCGAGTGGATGAGTGAGAAGGCGGTCTCCATCGGCACCTACGTCGTGTCGTCGGGCATCTACACGGTGCTGGGCACCGTGCCGCAAGTGCTGGGTAGTCCCAACGTGACGAAACTGCTGACGGAGGGCGCCGAGGATGTGATTGGCGCGACTTTCGCCGTCGAGCCGGACCCGGAGAAGGCGGCCGTGCTGATGCGACGACGCATCGAGGAAAAGCGCCAGGGCTTGGGATTGCCATTCGTCGACCCAGAGAGCATCCTGATGCCTGAGCCGGTGACCGCTTGAGACGGAGGGAGGCATCCATGAAGATCGTCATTATCGGCGCAGGCCCGGCCGGCGTCACCGCCGCCGAGACGCTGCGACAGGTGGACGACAAGTCGGACATCGTGATGCTCTCCAGCGAACCTTATCCTCCGTACTCACCACCGGCGATGGTGGAATACTTCAAGACCGGGCGCCCGGTTCACCTATGGAAGGGAGAGGATTTCCCAGACCGACTGCGCATCGACTACCGACAGGGGGTCGAGGCAGTCGGCGTGGAGGCCGAGGCGCAGGTGGTTCGTCTGGCCAGCGGAGGAATGATCTCGTACGATAAGCTGTTGATCGCCTCCGGGGGACGCCTCTACGCCGCGAAGTTGGAGGAATTCAAACCCGGCGTCTACAACTTCAAGTCCCTCACCGCGGCCGAGGAACTGCTGGGGCGAGTGAGGAAGAAGGAAGCGCGTACAGCCCTCGTCATCGGGGCGGGGTTCATCGGCGTGGAGATCGCCTTGCTCCTGAAGGATATGGGGCTGGACGTGATCCAGTTGGTTCGCTCCCGCGTGATGCGCCAGATGCTCGATCCCGAGACGTCGGAGATGGTGCTGGAGACAATCAAGGAGCGAGGCATTAAGACGCGCCGGGGCGACGATGCCGATGCGGTCGCCTTTGTCGGTGAACCGCGCGCCGAGGCGGTTGAGGTACGCTCCGGCGACGTCGTGTCCGCTGATCTCCTGGTGGCAGCCACGGGCTTACGGCCAAACATCGAGTTCCTGGAGGGGTCCGGCATCGAGACGAAGTGGGGCGTCCTGGTGGATGATCACCTGCGCACCAGCGATCCAAACATCTACGCTGCCGGCGACGTCGCCGAGACCTTCGACCGCTTCACGGGCGAGCGGTACGTACATGCCATTTTCCCCAACGCTGTGACCCAGGCTAAGGTTGCAGCGTACAATGTGCTGGGGTGGGACCTGCCCTACGAAGGCTCAGACAGTATGAACAGCCTGAAACACCTCGGGCTTCCCGTCATGGCGGTGGGGCGGATGGAGGGCGAGGAGCTACGCGTCCGACGGAACGGCATCCTGCGCAAGATCTATCTCCAGGATGACCGCATCGTCGGCTTCCGGTTGACCGGAGACGTGAGCAGTGCCGGAATCTACCGGAGTCTGATGAACAAGCAGGTAGACGTGACACCGTTCAAGCATCGTCTGCTGGAGCCGACCTTCGGCATGGGGGTGATCGAGGGGAGAGCGCGCACATCCCTGTTCGGGATGTGAGGCCGAAGGCTGTGAATAGCGAAGGGGCAGCAGGTGCTGCCCCTTCGCTATTCCTTCTATTGCTGTCCGCGCTGCTCCCGTTCTGGCTGCTCCTATCCAAATCCTCGGCTTCCGCCACCACCACTCCGGCCTGAGGAGCCACCACGAAAGCCGGATCCGCCGCTGCCCCAACTGTCGGAACGGAACCCGCCGCCGCCGAACCCTCCGCCACCGCCGCCCGAAGACGATTCCTCCAGAATGTCACCCAGCACCTTCATCGTGCTCGTCCCGGCCTTCCAGGACAGCTTTGTGGCCGTCCCCGCACCCTTCACGACGACCTCAAAGGGTGAGTCAACCCCGTCACCCTCGCCGACGGCTGTGTTCAGGACTGAGCTCAACGAGTGGCTCGCCTGGTTGAGGGAGCGACTGAGCCTGTCCGAGAGACCCTGGAGCGAGACATCAGCGCCCGGCGGACGCTGTGACAGGGAAGGACGGACCTTCGCCGCCCGGGGGGTCTTCGCCGTCGGCTGCGGCATGCGGAGCCCCCTCGTCACGCGATCTCGCAGCGGCCTTCCCGGGGCCTCCGCGAGCGTCGGACTGACGTCTACGGGCATCGGCACCATCCAGATCGGCACCCGCGCGTCCATATTCTCCGCCTGCCGCAGCACAACCTCTTCCACGTCCAGAGCCACCGCGTAGGGGAAATGGAGGTCGAGCACGGCCTGGGCGCTCTCAAGATCCCCGAACTGTTTTAGGTTCTTCAGGTAGCGTCGGAAGGCCCGCCAGCGCGCCGCCTCCTCGATACCGAGCGTCGTTCGCTGCGGCATCCAACGGCTGATCCCTATGAGCATCAGCCCCACCACCGCGAGCCCGACCGGCGGCGCACACGCTGGCCATCCGAGCGTCGTCATACCGCAGAGGCCAATAAGTCCCAGCACGCCGGCCCCGATGACCACGATCTGACCGGCCCACCTCCAGCGTCGGCGCGCCGTCTCCGGCAGCATGGAGAAGTACTGCGAGGCAGTCTCACCCATCTGCTCATAGATGGTGGGAAGGGCGCTCTTAAACGCGTACTCGATCTTGGAGAAAGGGACGGGCTGGCCCCGTGTGTCCTTCTTCGCGTCGCTTTCCGGGATCATCTGTCGGATCCGCCTGAGGAGGACGTTGAAGAGGGTCCGCTCGTGCTCGGCCAAATCGACCTCCTCGCCTTCCCTCACGCGCACCGTCTCACCCGGGTCGATCTCGCGTGTCCAGTTCAGCCGGACAGTGAAATCCTCCTTCTGGAGATCCACGCTGATCAGGCCGAGCGTGGCCAGATGGAGCAGGTCGGCAAGAGCGCCTTTGACGGTGGGCCGCTCGTCAACCAGGTAGGCGACAATGCCCGGCGGCAAGTCCGAAGGAGGCTCGGTCAGGTACGCCGCCACCGGGGGCGCGGCCCGATCACGTCCCCAGACGTACCACGCGGCGACGACGCCGGCGAGACCGAGAACGGGGAACAGACACCCCAGGGCCCCCAGGCCGACCTGCCATCGGGCACGGCGTACAGCTTGCTCTCGCTCGGCCTCAATGCGGGCTTCTTCTCTCTCTAATTGCTGCTCAAGCTCGCCCTGCCAGATTGGCTTCCGAGCGCTCGTAGCGCCGGCGGGCAAGCGCACACTCACGGACCAGGCCTCTCCCTCTGGGATGACACCCTCGTGCTCGATATGCAGCACGCCATCCGGCTGGAGGGCCGTCGCCCCGCCGGACACGGTCACATCCTCAGGGCTCAACTCTGGCGGCAGATATAGATCTACACTCGCTGCGTGAACCAGGGCATCGCGGTCCCCGAAGACGGCAGTCCAATCGATCTCCTGGGACTCAGACAGCACGCGAACGGCGCCAAGCACCGTATAGCTAAGCTCGAAAGTAGCGCTGTCGCCAGCCGCCAAAGTCGGAAAGGCCCACTCTACCAGCGTGGACCCGACCTGATCCTCCTTGATAACCACCCTGCCCCCATCAAACGAAACCCAGTCTCCTTGACGCGGTTTCTCCTCCAAGACGTAACAGTACTCGCAGGGTGTGGCGCTCGACTGGAACGCTCGTCCATCGGATCGGACCTCGACATCGGTGATCTGATCCAGGTAGAGCCGGGGAATGATGCGATAGCCATGATAGAGGTAGCCCTCGTCCACCTGCAACGTCTGCTCTTCAGTCACGTGAAGCCGCCCGTCGGATGCGAGGGACAGATCGACGTCAAAGGTCTCCCAATGGTAGGATGCCTGCCGCTCGTCGATCTGGCGCTGCCAGGAGGTGACACTGGCGCTGGTCAACCCGTGGGGGAAACCGACGATGACCTCGAATGGGGTTCCGTCGGGAACAGCACCCTGCGACTCGAAGACGATGGTCTGTGCGTCGGGAATCTCGACGGAAGCATCTACACCCTGGGAATCGACCGTCAGGTCGTCCGGAGCGACCGGGGCTGGCAAATGCACCGTGACCCGGCTGCCCTCCGTGCGGATGCCGCTTCGATCCGCCGGCACGGCCGTCCAGGAGAGGGTGTCCCTCTCAGGGTAGACCAAGAGCCCGCCCAGCACGCGGTACTCGACCGTGAAGGTGCGCACCTCGGTGCCGCTGGTCGGCTCGTACTCCCAGTCGACACGGATGGCATCGAGGTGCCGCTCCCACGAGAACGTCCCGGGCCCCGAGCCAGACTCTTCGTAGATCTCATCGCCCTCCCGGACCCGAACGTCCACGATATCGGTGACGTAATCGAGAGGGATTTCGGCGAAGCCGGTGTGAAACTCGCCCTCGAAGCGCAGCTGGTACGTCTCAGCTACCTGTAGCGAACCGTCGGGTCGGACGTCGATGTCGACGTCATACCGTTCATAGGTGACGCTCGTCTGTGGCCGGGGAACCGCACCCAGGCTCAGCAGCGCCACCACGATCAACAGACAGGTCAGCAACCGTTTGGCCATCGTGCTATCCTCCGGGCTAGGGCGCCAGCACGAGGCGCCAGGAGCCTGCAAACGACTCTCCATCCCCGTCAACAGGACACGCTTCCAGCCGCAGACCCGTGACCAACGGCATTCCCAGTTCGCCCACGCTTATCGTGTAGGCGACATCGGCAATCACGTTGAAGTCGGCGTATCCTGCACCCCGATCCGGCTTGAGTCCGGTCACGGCGCGATCAGCCCCGTCGGACCACGTCAGCCACACTTCGATACCCGGCACGCCTTCGCCATCCTCATCCTGCACCACGACCTCGATGTGAGGGGATTGCTCAGGGTCGCACAGCTGTTCTCTCTCAGCCAAGCTCAAGCGCTTGAGAAACGGGGGTGTGGGTGAGGGCGTGAACGTCGGGGAGGGGGTGAACGTCGGCGTAGGAGTGAAGGTCGGCGACGGCGTGAAGGTATGTATCGGTGTGGGCGTCGGTGAGGGCGTCGGAGTAGGCGTCTCCGTGGGCGTGGGGGTGGGCGAAGGAGTGAAGGTAGGCGTGGGCGTGGGAGATGGCGTATAGGTCGGGGTGAGCGTGGGCACCGGTGATACTGTGGCGTCGGCATAGGCAAGCATCGCCGGGGTGTTCACGTCCAGCGCCTCGGCCAACCTCACCAGCCGGCGCAGCGTGTCTGGAGAGCGTCCAGCAGACACATACTCCTCGATCAGTGCCTTCAGCGCTTGACCCGTGTCCTGTTTCTCCAAGCTCTGCAACCGGTTTCGGGCACGCTCCAAATCGCCATCGGCGACGTATGAGAGCGCTGCGAGGCGCACCCAATCGTGCCGATGATCCGAGCGCAGCAGAGCGGGATAGGTGTTGGTCAGTTTGACAGGGTTGAGGACCCAACTGTAGATAAGACCCAGAGCAAGGCCCACCACAAGGCTGACGATGAAGACTATACGGCGTGAAGCAGGACGCATCGCTAGCCCTGCAGGTAGGACATCAAGCTGGGAGCGGTGGCACTGAGGGCTCGGGCCAGCCGGGCCAGCCGGGCGATATCCTCCTCGCTGCCGCCTTCCTCGATGAGACGCCGTCCCAAATCAACTACCGGCGCCGAGGGCTCCTCGGGATCCAGCAGCGCCAACCGCTCGCCAGCCCGGTCTCGGTCTCCTTCCACCTCGTAGGCCGTGGCAACCATCAGGACGTACTCATCGTGGTAGTCCTCGCGCAGGGCGGTCGGCGAGGTGTTGGTGTACGTCACCGGCCAGAGCCACCATCCGACGGCCACACCGAGGGCTACCCCACCTGCGATGCCGACCACGATCCAGGTGATCCATTGCCGCGTTCGTCGAGGCATTCGTCGTTCCCTTTACGATCAGAAAACGCGGCGCTTCCGGGCGCGTAGCCGCCCGTCGACGCCGCGATCACTATCCGATGAAAGAGTGCCGGAGGTGGGAATCGAACCCACATGGGTCAAAGCCCACACGATTTTGAGTCGCGCGCGTCTGCCTGTTCCGCCACTCCGGCCCAGTCTTAGAGTATACCAGAGAACCAGGCTCGGGTCAACTTCGTGATCCGAGCGCACTGCTGATAGTTGGCCGTTCAATGCCCTCCTACCCGCTTGATGTA
>CAYMHT010000051.1:0-17594 GCA_964390305.1 uncultured Anaerolineales bacterium | reverse complement strand
GTCCTTTCCTGTTCCTCATCCGCGACATTGAGACCGGCGCAATCCTGTTCGTGGGGCGCGTCCTGGATCCAAGTGCCTGAGTAGACATTTCGCAAGGCCCTGGTCCGCAGGACGGGACGCCAATCGACGGGGCGCTCCCTCGCACTCCCCGGCTGCTCAACAGTCGGGGAGTGTGCACGTGGGTCGTATAGTCGGAACTGCGCAGCTGTATGGGCTGTGTGGTTGTTGAGCCCGGCGGAGATCGGTACCCTCGTGAACATGTGTGAGCATGTATGGAACTTTGCGACGCGCATAGGCGTCTATAATTCGGCAAGCCGAAACTCAGGTAATGATCAGGAAGGAGGCAACATGAAAACAAGAATTTCAACCGCGAGCTTGATGGTGCTCTTGGGGGCCCTGATCGTCAGCGGGTGCGCCCCAGCGATAGCCGACACCCCTACAGCCCCCACGGCTCCTCCAACGGAGGTGCCGACGGAGAGCCAGGGTGAGGCGGTCGAGGGGTGGGTCGGCGTGGTGGTCGACCTGCCGGCGGGGAATCAGTTCGGTCAGATCTTCGAGCGGGAGGACGGGGAGGAGTTTGGCCTGGGGACGCCGACCGAGGAGGTGAGAGCCCAGGTTGCAGAGGCGCGTTCGACGGGGGCGCAGGTAAGGGTGTGGGGTACCCTGTACACCGGGGTGCCGGCCGCGGATGCGCGGACGATCGAAGTCGAGCGTCTCGAATTCCTCGAGCCGGCGGGTGAGGAAGGAGAGGCGGTCGAGGGGTGGGTCGGCGTGGTGGTCGACCTGCCGGCGGGGAATCAGTTCGGTCAGATCTTCGAGCGGGAGGACGGGGAGGAGTTTGGCCTGGGGACGCCGACCGAGGAGGTGAGGGCCCAGGTTGCAGAGGCGCGTTCGACGGGGGCCCGGGTAAAGGTGTGGGGTACCCTGTACACCGGTGTTCCGGCTGCGGAGGCGCGGACGATCCAGGTGGAGCGTCTCGAGTTCCTCTCTGAGCCGCCGGCCGATGAGGGTGAGCCCGTGGAAGGGTGGACCGGTACCGTCTGCCAACTCCCGCGGGGCAATCAGTTCGGCCGATCGTTCGTGCGGGACGACGGCGAGGAGTACGGAATCGGGACGACGGACGAGGCCACAAGGGAGCAGATCAACGATGCAGCCTGGACAGGCGCGCGGGTCAAGGTCTGGGGCACGTTATATACCGGCGTGCCGGCGACGGTGGCCCGGCACGTCCAGGTCGATCGACTCGAAGTGTTGTCTCCGGCGGCGCCCGAGCCTCGGTATCTCTCACCCTTCGCGGAGGTCAGCGCCTCCTCGGTGCTCCCCGCGGATCGCTACGCGACTTATGGCCCCTACGCTGCCGTCGATGGCTCTCTGGAGACGGCCTGGGTGGAGGGCGTGCCTGGACCCGGAGTCGGCGAGTGGATCCAGCTGACCTTTCCCGGCACGATTGAGCTTCACGCTCTCGGGTTCGACGCTGGGTTCGACAGGAACGCCGATCTCTTCGCCGAGAACAATCGTATCAAGCGGGTCACAGTGGTTTTCTCCGACGGCGAGGAGACCACGATCGACTTCGAGGACGCTCGGGGGGTTCAGGAGTTTGCGATGGCCCGCGCTCCGGGACCAAACGTGGAGACCACCTTCATCAAGGTCATCATCGACGACATCTACGCTGGCACGGAGTACGACGACACGTGCGTGGCCGAGATCGAGGTGTGGGGCGTCACACGATAGGGATGATGGGAAACTGAGTTAGTTCGGAACTCCCCAGCGGGCTTGCAGCTGGGGAGTTCCTTCTTCTGTCCTACAGCTCAGGTGGACCCCTATCTATCGCCATGTGACCGCAGCCGCGCAATATAGAGCTGCAAATTGAAGCATCTGCCACTGGTCTTTGGGAGTGACCGACGGCGCGGAGGCCTTGCCGGGCCCGGCACGCCAGTATCGAGTTCACTTGACTCTTCCCTTTTTGTGAGATTCACGTATACTATAGCGACTCGGATGAGCAAGTACCCTTGAGATAGGAGGTGAGTAGAGTGGAGGTCAGCGTCGAACATCGTCCGTCCTATGCGCTTGCGGTGGCCCGGTTGGAGCCAGCGGAGTCCATCCAGGTCGAGGCTGGGTCGATGGTGGGTATGTCGGGCGGAGTGCGGGTGGAGACCGAGGCCCGTGGGGGGATTCTCAAGAGTCTGGCCCGCTCCATGTTGGGCGGCGAGTCGTTCTTCATCAACACCTACCGCGCCTCGAGCCAGGGTGGTCAGGTGATGCTGGCACCGGCACTGCCGGGAGACATCGTCGTCCGGCAGCTGGAGGGGGAGACGCTGCTGGTTCAGTCTGGTTCGTACGTCGCCTCCAGCGAGGACGTCGACGTCAGCACAGGGTGGGGCGGGGCCAAGACCTTCTTCGCCCGTGAGGGACTGATCTTGCTCAAGATCACTGGGACAGGGACCCTGGTTCTCTCCAGCTACGGTGCGATTGAGGAGATGGAGTTGGGGGAGGGGGAGACGTTCACCGTGGATACCGGGCACCTGGTCGCTTTCAGCGATCGACTGGGATTCAACGTGCGCCGTGTCGGTGGCCTGAAGTCTACGCTGTTCAGTGGCGAGGGGCTCGTTGTGGATCTCAGCGGACCCGGTCGGTTCTGGCTGCAGACGCGCAGCGAGGACGCCTTCTTGACCTGGCTCATCCCCAAGCTGCCCCGTCGAGAATCGAGCGACTGACCGCGGTTGGTGACCCGAGGAAGGAGGTAAACGATGAGGAGAAGTGGTGTATTGTGGGGTATCATCCTACTCCTGATTGGCCTGTTGCTCTTGTTCAGCAATCTAGGCGTTATCGCCGTGGACGTGTGGAGCGCGGTCTGGGCCGTGGCTTTGATCGTAGTCGGCCTGGGCATCCTGTGGAGCGTCATCTCCGCGCCTGGTGGGGAGGGCGAGGAGATGACGATTCCGCTCGAAGGGGCGGGCAGCGCCAGCCTTCGCGTCCGGCACGGCGCTGGACGTCTTCGCGTAGGCGGTGGCGCTGATCCAGAGGCGCTGGTGGAAGGGTCGTTCAGTGGTGGCCTCAATCACCAGGCGCAGCGCAGGGGGGAGGAACTGGACGTCGAGATATCACCGCCTGGCTTTCCTGGCATCTTTACCCCGTGGAATTGGGGGCGCGAGGGGCTTGGCTGGAGGCTCAGGCTCAACGATGGCGTCCCTCTCTCACTGGTCTTCGAGACCGGGGCGAGCGAAGCTCATCTGGATCTGAGCGAGTTGCGCGTAGGCAACCTTCAGTTGGATGCTGGCGCCAGCGTAGTCAGTGTGATCCTGCCAGCTCATGGGGGTCACACACAGGCTCGCATCCAGGCTGGCGCGGCCTCCGTGTCTGTGCGCGTGCCCTCTGACGTGGCGGCCCGGGTGCGACTGACCGGTGGGCTCGGCTCGACCGACGTGGATCAGAGCCGGTTTCCGCGCACCGCCGGTGTCTACCGGTCTCCGGACTACGATACAGCGCGGAACAAGGTGGACCTCGAAGTCAGGGTGGGCGTCGGTTCACTCGAAGTGCGCTGAGGCAGCTGTCGCCTTGAAGAACGATAACGAAAGGACTTGACATGAATAGAGTGGGATCTCGTATCCTGTGGGGAGTTCTTCTCATCGCTGTCGGTGTCTTGTTCTTGCTCCAGAGTCTTGGCGTGATTCAGTTTGCGGTGATCCTCTGGCCGGTACTGATCGGGGTCGCCAGTCTGGCCTTCCTGTTCGTCTTCTTCGGTGCGCCTCAGACGAACTGGTGGGCGGCCATCCCTGGTTTCGTCCTGCTCGGCGTGGCGGGGATTGTAGCGCTGGATCAGCTGGCGCCGCAGCTGGGGGAGACCTGGGGTGGCTCTGTCTTCCTGGGGGCTATTGCATTGGCCTTCTGGGTGATCTACCTATTCAATCCCGGGCAGTGGTGGGCTATCATCCCAGGCGGTGTGCTCCTGACACTGGCGCTGGTGGCGGGCCTCTCGTCCGCTGTGCAAGGAGTTGCAACGGGCGGAGTTTTCTTCTTTGGTTTGGGCCTGACGTTTGCCTTGCTCGCGCTCCTGCCGACGCCTGAGGGACGGTTGACCTGGTCTGTCATCCCGGCGGTGGTGCTTGTGGCCGTAGGGGTGGTAATCACGGCGGCTGCGGCTGAGCTTGTCAACTACATCTGGCCAGCTCTCCTGATTCTGGGAGGGCTTTATCTGCTGTATCGTGCGTTCGGATCTCGTTAGTGCATGGATGAAGGGGGAGGGGGATGAGCGACAGGGATGGTCGTCGGCGAGGTGGGGTCATTGGCCCGGTCATACTCATTGGGCTGGGGATTATCTTCCTGCTGAACAATCTTGGTGTCCTGAGCTGGAGCATCTGGGGGACGCTCATTCGGTTGTGGCCCATTCTTCTAGTCGCCGCCGGACTGGACCTAATCCTAGGGCGACGCTCTATCTGGGGATCGTTGGCAGCCCTCGTGCTGACCTTCGCCATATTGGGAGTTGCGCTGTCGCTGTCCGGTGCAGAGGTCGGACTCGGGCGGCAGGTGCGCAGCGAGGAGATCGTTCAACCTCTCGGCGAGGTGGATGGGGCTGAGCTGTCTATCGATCCCGGCATCGGAGTGCTGAGCGTCGGGGCGGCGTCTGATTCGACGAACCTTGTCGAGGGGACGGTCGATCTCGCCCGTCGGGAGGACCTTGCCCGCACCTACACCGTGGAAGGTGATACCGGTGTCTTCGTGCTGGGCACCCAAGCTGGGGCTTTCGGCCCCTTTGCCGTCGGATGGGGTGGGCAGCGGTTGTGGGACCTGGAACTCAGTCCCGATGTTCCGTTGCGGTTGGAGGCCGACCTCGGCGTAGGAGAGATGAGCATCAACCTGACCGGTCTGAACGTGGAGTGGCTGGCGGTGGAGCAAGGTATCGGGCAGGCCAGGATCACTCTCCCTGCGGAGGGACGATTCGAGGCCAGGATTGAGGGGGCTATCGGGCAGACCATCGTCGTGATCCCGGAAGGTCTGGCGGCTCGGGTGCGGCTGGATACGGGCATCAGCGGGCGGCAGATCGGGGGCGAGTACCGCTGCGACGGGGATGTATGCACGTCGCCTGATTACGAGACTGCCGAACATCGTGTCGATTTGGAGGTGGGCCAGGCCATCGGCAACATCGTGATAACCCACTGAGGCCACTCTATTGGGCTTTCCTCAAACTGAGTCTCGATGCGTACCCTGCTGATGCGGTTGGTGCGGAGACTGACCTGGCCGCGGAGATCGCGAAGTATGCGGGTTTCTGGGAGCCTGGGCGTTCAGACAGAGACGCCTGGATTGAGTAAGGACCTGACCGATGGAGAGAGCGGGGGAACGAGTGACTGAACACCCGGAGCGTCGCCCGCCCTGGATCCGGGTGCGCACGCCGGACGGCGACTCGTATCACTGGCTTAAGCGATTGATGCGGGCCAAGGAACTCCACACCGTCTGTGAGGAGGCGCACTGCCCCAACATCGGCGAGTGCTGGGGCAACCGTACCGCTACCTTCCTGATCCTGGGAGACACCTGCACGCGGAATTGCCGCTTCTGCGACGTCAAGACCGGCCGTCCCGGCCCGCTCGACCCTGAGGAGGCCGAACACGTCGCTCAGGCAGTGCAGGCGATGGATCTCAGGCATGCGGTCATCACCTCGGTGGATCGAGACGACCTCCCGGACGGCGGCGCCTCGGTTTTCGCCGCTGTCATCCGTCGCATTCGGGAGTTGCAGCCGGGCTGCACAGTAGAGGTCCTGATTCCCGATTTTCGCGATGAGATTGAGCCGCTTCGGACGGTGATGGACGAGCGCCCCGAGATACTCAATCACAACGTGGAGACGGCGCCGCGTCTCTTCCGGACGATTCAGCCTCAGTGCCGCTACGACTGGTCGCTGGATGTCCTGCGCAACGCGAAGGAGCTATGGCCGGAAGCGGTCACCAAGAGCGGGATCATGGTCGGCCTGGGAGAGACGGTCGACGAGGTTCTGGACGTCATGCGTGATCTGCGCAGCGTCGACGTGGACATTCTGACCGTGGGACAGTACCTCCAGCCCTCACGGGAGCACGCGCCGATCCTCCGCTACTATGAGCCCCAGGAATTCGAGATGTTTGAGGAGCAGGGAACCGAGATGGGATTCCGGTGGGTCGAGAGCGGGCCCCTGGTGCGAAGCTCCTACAATGCGGAGGCACAGGCTCGGACGCTTTGTGGCGGCCGCTGATCTAGTTCCCGCCCTTCCATGTCCCCCTTCCGGCGCTCCCGGTAAGATGGTTTCTTGATTGACGGTGGTGTCGGGATCCACGAGGGCGACCACAGGCAGGGGCCGTGGATGAAGCCGAGGGATCAGTGGTCGTGTATGGCAGCCAGGTGTGCGTTATCCTCGAAGTACGCGCGGAAGCGGGAGATGAAATCGGGGGGTGTATAGTAGTGGTCCTGCGGGCCTGGCTGCTCAAGCGCGTAGGTTGCCGCCACGCTGCCCATTCGACCTATCAGATCCCAAGGTAATCGCAGGGCAAGCCCCTTGATTAGTCCTGCCCGATAGGCATCCCCCACCCCTGTCGGGTCGTCGATGCAGGGAGGGATAGCCGGTGGGATTTCGTACGCGCCGCTCACCGTCCAGATCCGAGATCCCTCTATTCCTCTGGTGACGACGCACGCTTGGCTTGGTGCCGCCTGGATCTCCTCGGCAGTCAGGGCAATCTTCTCCCGCAGCATCTCGAACTCGTATTCATTGACCACCAAGAGTGTGGAACCCCGCAGCCCTTTCCTGAGTTCCTCTCCGGAGAGCCTCACGATCTGCTGGCTGGGATCGTACAGATAGGGAATGTTCAGCGCCTGGCATTCGGCCACGTATTTCACCATCGCCTGGGGGTCGTTGGGGGAGATAACCACGAGGTCGACCGCATCGTTCCTCAGCGTCCGGAGCGAAAGATCTCGGGCGCGAGCCATTGCGCCGGTGTAGAAGTTGGCGATCTGATTGCCATCCTGGTCGGTGCTTACGAAGAAAGACGCGGTGAAGAGGTCGTCCTCCGTGCGCACGAGGGAGGTATCTACCCCGCGCCCTTCCAGAAAGGCACGGTAGGCCTCGAAATCGTGCCCCACGGTCCCCATCAACCGGGGTCGCTCTCCAAGGAGTGCCAGGTTGTAGGCGATGTTAGCGGCGCAGCCTCCGCGTTGCTTTCGCATCTCATCCACCAGGAAGCTAACTGAGAGGCGATGAATCTGATCCGGAAGGATGTGCTCGGCGAATCGACCCGGGAAGGTCATCAAGTAATCGTAAGCGATGGAACCGGTGACGACGACGTTCATCTCACCCTCTCTGTTCCACCCATGGGACCGCTGAATCGCGCCTTCAACAGAATCCATAGCCATCGAAACCCGGTTTGGAAGGCCTTCAAACCTACCAGTCCCTTTCCCTGTTCCGCGGTGCGAGGATGGTAGGCGATGGGGACTTCCTTGATCTCGTAGCCTCTCTTCAGCAGCTCACAGGGCAGTTCGAAATCGAAGTCGAAATCTCGATGGCTTAGATCAATCGAGCGGACGACGTCGAGGCGGGCCAATTTCAGACCCACGGCAATGTCAGTAAGGTCTCCGCCGAAGAACCGATTCGCGAGCCAGGTGAGAAAGCGGACTCCCCAGTAATTCTCCGCATACTCATAGATTTTCCGACCACCCAGTGTTCGAGAGCCGAAGACAGCGATGGTGTTGCCTGGATTGATCGCGTCGACCATCCGAGCCAGGTCGTGGGCCTCATACTCCAGATCGGCGTCAAAGATGGCGAGGTAGTCCCCGCGGGCGCGCTCGATGCCGCTCAGTATGCTGGCACTCTTGCCCAGGTTTCTCGAGTGAAAGATGACCTCGACTGCCGGCAGATCCACCGACTCAAGCAGATCACGGGTGCCATCGGTGGAGTAGTTGTCCACGACGATGACCTCCTGCGCCCAGTCTGGACCCAGATCGACGCTACGAGCCTGGTCGATCGCTTTGAGAATCGTCCTCCGCTCGTTGTAGGCGCAGATAATGATGGACAGCAAGTGCGTTGGTTTGCTCATAGGCGGTCAAAGAAATCAGCGAACGCTTCCAGCACGTAGGCAATGCGAGCATCGTCGAGGCCTGGGTAGACGCCGACGAAGAAGGAAGAGCGAAGCACCCGATCGGCGTTGGGTAGCTCACCGACCGTGCGGTGTCGGATGTTTCGAAAGCCGGGCTGCCGAACGAGGTTGCCCGCGAGAAGCAGCCGTGTCTCGATGTTCCGTTCCTCCAAGAAGGTGATCAGGTCACGGCGGGAGAACGGAGCGCCAGGTCGCACCGTGAGCGGGAAGGCGAACCAGGCGGGATCGGCCCGTTCGTGCCAAGTGGGGAGAAGGAGAAACTCCTCGTACGGGCGCAAGGCTTCGTATAGGTCGCGGAAGTTCCGCTTGCGCGCTTCCACAAAACCCGGGAGTTTCTCGAGCTGTGCCAACCCAATGGCGGCCTGGACGTCGGTCATCTTCATGTTGTAGCCGATTTCGACATAGAGATAGCGGTGGTCATAGGGCTCCTCCAAGCCTGGAATCTGCCAGTCGAAGCGGTGTCCACAAGCCCCCTCTGGTGGGCTTTCGTGGGTGCACTGGCAGTCGCGCCCCCAATCCCGCAGGCTGCGTACAATGCGGGTCAGGCGGGCGTGGTCGGTCGCCACGGCACCTCCTTCACCCGTTGTCATATGATGAGACGGATAGAAGCTGAAGGTCGCCATATCGCCGAAGGTACCGAGGAGTTGTCCGTTGTAGCTGGAGCCGAGCGCTTCGCAGGTGTCCTCGATGACGTAGAGGTCATGGGTCTGGGCGAAATCCATCAGCGGCTCCATGTCGACCGGGTTGCCCAGCATGTGGGCCAGGAAGATAGCCCGAGTGCGATCGGAGAGGGCCCGTTCGAGCTGCTCCGTATCGAGGTTGTACGTCCCGAGTTGACAATCGACGAACACCGGAACCAACTGGTTCTGTACGATTGGAGCTGTGGTGGTGGGGAAGCCCATGGCGGCGGTGATGACCTCGTCGCCGGGTTCGACCGGTCGCTTCAGACGGGACGACCGTAGCGCGGCCATGGTCAACAGATTGGCCGACGAGCCGGAGTTGACCGTCAGCGTTTGCCTCAGGCCCAGGAACTCTGCGAGACGCCTCTCGAATGTCTCGGTGCGAGGACCGGCGGTGAGCCAGAAATCAAGGATCGCGCCCACGGCAGCGACTAACTCCCTTTCGTCGTAGACGCGCCCCGCGTAGTGAACGCGGGACTCTCTGGGTGCGAACTCTCGGTCCGCGTGGGCCTGCCGATAGTATTCGGCGACTCTCTCGAGAATCTGCTGCCTTAGGACCTCGCTCCCTTTCGCTTGAGGCGTCATTGGGTCACCCTCTCTGCGCCAGGCTGTGTATGGTGGTGGATAGCCCCTCCTCCAGAGGCGTGCTGGCTCGCCACCGGGTAAGTTGCGCAGTGCGCTCGGCATCGGCGACGAGAGACATCGGTCCTCCACAACGATAAGACAGAGCGCCGGCCTGCACTTCTCCTCTTGCATCCGTCAACCGCCAGATCTCATCCACGACGTCGCGGACGGGATGCCCAACGCCCGTCCCCAGATCGAGGCTCTCCCCTTCAATCTGCGGGGCTTCGGCAGCCACCCTCATCCCGTCTGCGATATCTTCCACGTAGACGAAGTCGAGCTGCTGCTCACCGGCGGTCATTGGAAAATCCTCGTGCGAGAGCGCCGCGCTGATAGCCGCCGGGATCAGAGCTTCCTCCGGCTGTCCAGGCCCGTAGACCTGGAATGGGCGGACGGTGACGACAGGCATGCCGTAAGTCCGCCAGTACATGCGTCCATAGGCCCAGGCAGCCACTTTGGATGCGGCGTACGCGCTGAAAGGGTCGAGTCCCTCTGTTGCCTCTCGAGCGCCGTACTCGTGGCTGGTGCCGACCAGCACCACTCGCTGAACGTCACTCCCTCTTAGGGCTTCCAGCAAGTTGACCGCACCACCCGCGTTAATCATCAGCGCAGTCATCGGGTCGACGGCTGGATTGGTGACGCCGGTGGCGGCGAGATGGAACACCACGTCGGGATCCGCCTGGTCCACCGCGGCTCTGACCGCTTCAGCGTCTCGCACGTCGAAACTGAGCGAGTGAGAGGTGGAGGAGCAAGGTCGGGAGGTGGGACTCAGCCCCCGGCGTGGGGACGTCCCCGCGAAGACCTGGGCCCCGCGGTCTCTGAGGTGCGTGACCAGCTGACTCCCGATGAACCCGGTGGCCCCGGTGATCAGAACGCGTTTCCCCGTCCAATCGCTCACTCCGTCCACTGTTAGTTACTGCGCCAGGAACTCCCGGTACCACGCCATCGTCTCACGCAGTCCTTCCTTCAGCGAATATCGGGGTGCCCAGCCCAGCACGCGCCTGGCCTTGCTGCTGTCGAGGTACTGGTCCTGGATCTCATTCTGGGCCTCGTCGAGGACGATGGGTTTCAACGCCGACTGGTCAGAGACATCGATGATCGCTTTCACGACCTCCATCACCCTCTTTGGATCATCCATGCCGAAGTTGAATGCCTCGCCTCTGACGTCCGGGGCTTCTATGCACTCGGCCAGCCTGAGGTAGGCGGCGACGCCGTCCTGGACGTAGAGGTAGTCACGCATGAGCGTACCATCGGAGCGGATGATCGGGTGGTCACCCCGAATCACGCTGCGAATCGTACCTGGGATTAGGCGGCTCCAATTGAGGTCGCCGCCTCCGTAGAGATTGGCGCACCGAGTCACGGAAACGGGCAAGTCGTATGTGGCGGCGTAGGCTTGAGCGATGCGATCGGCGCACGCCTTCGACACGTCATAAGGATAGAGTCCCAGGAGGGGAGCGTCCTCAGTATAGGGCAGCTCTTCGGGGGAGCCATACGCTTTGTCTGAGGAGGCAACCATAACGCACTGGACCTTGGGCGAGCGGCGAGCCGCCTCGAGCACGGTCCAGGTTCCTTTGACGTTCGTCTCGAACGTAGAAAGCGGCGCTCTGTAGGCAATGGAGACGATGGTCTGGGCCGCGAGGTGGAATACGGTGTCGATCTCGTACTCGTTCAACGCACGCTCGACTAACTCGTAGTCGGTGACGTCACCGCGCACGATACGGATGCGCTCCTGGTGCCCGGATCGATGCAGGTGTGAGAAAGGTACCTGGTCGCGTATGAGCCCGGTGACGGCCGCTCCCGCGTTGACCAGGGCGATGGTCAGCCAAGAGCCCAACATTCCGTTGCAGCCTGTCACGAGCACAGGACGATCGAGCCAGTAGGAATCCGTGTTTGAAGGCATGGCAGGTCTCAGTCCCAGATTTTCCAGGGTGCGCTCTCACGCCAGATGGCGTCCATCGTCTGAGCGTCCTTGAAGGTGTCCATGGCGCGCCAGAAACCAGGATGTTCGTAGACCGCGAGTTGGCGGTCGGCAACCAGGCGCTGAAGGGGTTCCCTCTCCAGAATCACGTCGTTGCCCTCCCCAAGGTACTCGAAGATCTTTCGTTCGAAGACGAAGAAACCTCCATTGACCAAGGCCTCGACGAGGGGCTTCTCCTCAAACTGCGTGACCAGGCCCTGGTCGCCAGTTCGCAGCACACCAAAGCGAGAAAAGGATCTAACCCCGGTGACTGTGGCAACCCGGCCCGTCTCGCGGTGGAAGGCGAGCAGGGCATGCAGGTCGATGTCGGCCACACCATCACCGTAGGTGGCGAAGAACGTGTCGGACTCCAGGTAGTGAGACACTTTGCGGATTCGCGATCCCGTCTTCGTGTGGAGCCCGGTGTTGGCGAAGGTGATGCGCCAGCCCGTCTCCGGGTTGGGCCCGTGATAAGTGACGCTTGGCCCCCCGTCGAGTCGGAGGGTGAAGTCGCGGGTCATTGCGTCGTAGTCGAGGAAGTAGCGCTTGATGTCTCTGCCGCGGTATCCGAGTGCGAGGATGAAATCCACGAACCCTTGAGCGGCATAGATCTTCATGACGTGCCACAGAACAGGTCGGTCACCGACCCTGACCAACATCTTGGGGCGCTCGTCCCCCATGCGGATCCCCATTCCACCGCACAGGATGACCACAGGGACGTGTTCAGTTGTCACGTTCCTTCTCCATGGACGCTTGCACCATGCTCCTTAGACCGAGGGCCAAGGGAGGATAGGCAGTGCCATTCTCGGTCACGATACCGCTGACGTACCGATGTGGCGTGACGTCGAAAGCCGGGTTCGATACATTGATGCCTTGCGGTGCAATAGGCTGGCCATGATAGGTAACCGCGGTGATCTCCTCGACGGGGCGCTCCTCGATAGCGATGTCGTCGCCTGTGGGCAGTGAAAGGTCAACTGTCGACGTAGGCACACAGGGATAGAAGGGAACGCCGTTATCCTGGGCCGCGAGCGCCAGCTTGTACGTGCCGATCTTGTTGGCAACGTCGCCGTTTGCGGCCACGCGGTCGGCTCCGACCAACACGATGTCCACCTGACCGGTGCGCATGAAGTGGCCTGCGGCGTTGTCGGCGATTAGGGTGAAAGGAATACCCAGTTGTTGCAGCTCCCAGGCAGTGAGTCTGGCCCCCTGCAGCCGTGGTCGTGTTTCGTCCACCAAGACGTGGATCTGCTTGCCCTGCTCGTGGGCGGTACGGATGACCCCCAGGGCCGTGCCATAGTCGACGGTAGCCAGCGCTCCCGTGTTACAGTGGTGCAGAATTGTGTCTCCGTCCTGCACCAGGGCCGCGCCGTGCTGGCCCAGCCGCTTGTTGATCTGGATATCCTCGTCGGCGAGCGCCTGAGCTTCTCGCGATAGAGCTTCGCGGACGGAAGCAACGTCATCCTCGGCCTCGGCGCGGCGCATCAGCCGTGACACAGCCCAGGAGAGATTCACCGCTGTAGGACGTGCAGCCTTGAGCGTACTGGCTGCTTTGTGTAGATCGGAGAGGAGTTCGTCGCGATCGCTGGCCGGGCTGCGGTGTGCGGCCAGCGCCATTCCAAAGGCGGCGGCTGCGCCGATGGCGGGTGCCCCTCGGATGGCCATGTCCCGGATTGCCTGGGCGACCTCTCGATAGCTCTCGCACTCCAGCATCTGGAACTCCGCAGGGAGGAGCCGCTGGTCGATCATTCTCACTTTGCCGTCGTGCCATTCGACACTTCGCATCTTGCACCCTCCGTCTAGCCGTCTCCAGAAGCACTGCAGAACTGGGTCCTGCTCTCGTCCGCACGCGGTGACATGGGGTTCTGGCCTCAGATGAGGAACACATTCTTAATCGCGGACGCAGTATGGTATCACGTGTGAGTTGGGTTGTCAACCATTGGTCTCCTGAGGCGTCCGTAAAGCAAATGCGGCAGCGTGTTCACGCTGCCGCATTTGTCTTGATCAACGTAAGAGGAATCGAGGGTTCCTAGGCCGGGGTGGCGACGCCCAAAATCTCCGACTTCTTGACCTCCGGCTTCTCTTCTACCTCGGCTTCCTTTGCCTCAGGTGCCTCCGCCTCGGGCTCTTCCTCGACTTCTTCCTCGGCCAGCTTCAGCGGCACGCCCTCGTAGCTCTCGATGGGTCCGTCGGAGGAGGGGTTGTTGCCACGATAGCCCGTCCCCGCCGGGATCAGCTTGCCGATGATCACGTTCTCTTTGAGGCCCAGGAGGGGATCCTCTCGTCCCTCTGCCGCCGCTTCAGTCAGCACACGGATGGTGTGCTGGAAGGAGGCCGCAGAGAGGAAGCTTTCCGTGTTCAGCGCTGCCTTGGTGATGCCGAGCAGCACCGGAATCGCCTTAGCTGGTTGCCCGTCCTGCTCGACGGTCTCGCGATTGATGTCCTCCAGATCCAGGCGTCGGATTAAGGTGCCCGGCAGCAGGTCTGTATCGCCGGAGTAGGTGACCCTCACCTTGTTGAGCATCTTGCGGAAGATGATCTCGAAGTGTTTGTCGTTGATGTTGACTCCTTGAGACCGATAGACCTGCTGAACCTCGGTGAGCAAGTAGTTCTCCGTCGCTTTGCGACCCAGAACTTTGAGGATGTCGCGCGGATTCTTGACACCTTCGACCAACTGGGTGCCGGGCGCGATCTCCTGACCCTCCCCGACGAGTATGCGGCCGGTCTGGGGGAGCTTGTGTCGGACTTCCCGTCGCTGCTCGTGAATGAGCGTGATATGTCCGTCGTCTACGACGACGCGGCCGTCCTTTTCAGCCTCGATCTGCTCCTCATCCAGCGAAGCTATGGGGTCGCCAGCCTGAACGTCGTCACCGTCCTCGACCAGGATCGACCACCCCTCTTCGATTTCGTACTCGAACCTCTCTGTCTTGGTGTCGACCACGACGATGTATCGCTGTCCCTCTCCCTTGTGGATGTGAGCAATCCCACCGGCCTCTGATATCGGTGCCTCGCCCTTGGGGGTCTTGCGGGCCTCGAAGAGCTCCTCAGCGCGTGGTAGACCAACCGTGATGTCGCGACCGGCCGCGACGCCACCGCTGTGGAAGGTCCTGAGCGTCAGCTGGGTACCAGGCTCGCCGATTGACTGAGCAGCGATAATGCCCACCGCCGTCCCGACTTCCACAGTGTGACCCCGGCCCAGGTCGCGCCCGTAGCACAGGGCGCAGATGCCGTGGCGCAGCTCACAGGTGAGCGGTGAACGAACCGTGACGTCGCCAATTCCGTATTCCTCGATAAGATCCACGGTCTCCTCGTCGATCTCCTCGTTCCGATCGACGATCAACTCGCCGGTCTCTGGATTGGCGACCGGGCTGGCTGCTACCCGTCCAATCAGTCGCTCGTGCAGGGTCTGTCCCCCCACGTCCTCGTCAGCGAGGATCCGGATACCCGCTTGGCTGCCACAATCGTGCGCGTTGACGATGACGTCCTGTGCAACGTCAACCAGGCGGCGCGTCAGGTAACCGGCGTCGGCAGTGCGCAGCGCAGTGTCAGCCAACCCCTTGCGAGAACCGTGGGTACTGATGAAGTACTCAAGGGCCGATAGTCCCTCACGCAGGCTGCTGCGAATGGGGAGCGGGATAATGCGCCCGGACGGGTCAGCCATCAGGCCACGCATCCCTGCCAGCTGGGAGATCGGGCCGTAACCGCCCTTGGACGCGCCCGACCGCGCCATCACAGACACGGTGCTGCTTTCGGGCTGGGCTCGCGCCACGACGTCGGCCACCTTCTCTCTCGCGCGAGACCAGAGCTCGACCGTACGGGTATACTGCTCTTCCTCTGTGAGCAGACCGCGACGATACTGGCGCTCTACCTCGGCCACCGTTTCCTCTGTCTGGGCGAGAATCTCGTCCTTCTCGGAGGGGATGACCAGATCTGAGATGGCGATGGTGATTCCGGACTTGGTCGCGTATTGGAATCCCAGGTCCTTGAGGCGGTCTGCCACCTCCGTCGTCCTCTCGCGCCCGAGTCGTCGGTAGCTGAGAGCAATCAGATCCTGAAGAGCGCCCTTCTCCAGCGGGCGGTTGATGAAGCGGAGTTCATCGGGTAGCGTGCTGTTGAAGATGCAGCGTCCCACTGTGGTCTCGATCGGTTCGTCTGGTGCCGGCTTGCTGTCGTACACTTGGGCTATCAGCACCGGGGTGTGAAGATCGACGTGACCCAGGCTGTACGCTAACTCAAGCTCCTCCAGATCGACAAATGGTCTGGGCTTCTCGTCGGCGAACCGCGGGTCCTCCATGGTCATGTAGTAGATACCCAGGCACATGTCCTTGGTCGGGCCGACAAGCGGTTGGCCGTTCGCCGGCTTCAGCAAGTTGCGTGTGGAGAGCATCAGCTCTCGTGCCTCTTCCACAGCTTTCTCTGAAAGCGGCACGTGGACCGCCATCTGGTCGCCGTCGAAGTCCGCGTTGAAGGCGGGACAGACCAGTGGATGGAGCTGGATTGCTTTGCCCTCGATCAGCGTGGGTTCGAAGGCCTGGATGCCCAGCCGGTGCAGGGTCGGGGCGCGGTTGAGGAGCACCGGGCGATCCTTTATTACTTCCTCGAGGACCTCCCAGACCTCGGGGCGCTCCCGCTCGATGAGCCGCTTGGCGGCTTTGACGTTGGTGGCGTAGTTGTATTCGACGAGCTTGCTGATCACGAAGGGACGGTACAGTTCGAGGGCCATAGTCTTCGGCAGGCCACATTGGTGCATACGCAACTCCGGGCCGACAATGATCACGGAACGGCCGGAGTAATCGACGCGCTTACCGAGCAGGTTGCGGCGGAAGCGACCCTTCTTGCCCTTGAGCATGTCGCTGAGGGACTTCAACTCGCGTTGACCGTGGCGAGAGCGTGCCTTGCCGCGGCTGTTGTCGACCAGGCAATCGACCGCCTCCTGGAGCATGCGCTTCTCGTTGCGCACGATCACGTCTGGCGCGCCAAGCTCCAGCAGACGTTTGAGCCGATTGTTGCGGTTGATCACGCGGCGGTACAGATCGTTCAGGTCCGACGTGGCAAACCGCCCACCGTCGAGCTGCACCATCGGGCGCAGATCAGGCGGGATGACGGGCAACGCCGTCAGGATTATCCATTCGGGCTTGTTGCCGCTCCGGCGCAGTGCTTCGACGATGCGCAGACGTCTCCTGGCCCTCTTGCGCCGGGTCTTTGATGTGTCATGGCGTACCTGATGCCATAGCTCCTCGGCCAGCTGGTCCAGATCAAGGTTGGAGAGAATCTCGTGGAAGGCCTCAGCGCCCATACCGGCCTTGAAGACCTGTCCCCACTTGCCTCTGAGCTCTCGCAGGCGGGGCTCGCCGATGCACTGATACTTGGTCAGGCCCAGAAGCTCCTCTCGATCGGCATCAAGCTCGGTGCGCCATTCCTCGAACTCAGCAGAAGCCCGCTCTTGGATCTGGTTGATCTCGTCCTGAGTCGCCTCGCGCCAATGCTCGAGGTCTTCTTGCAGCGGGGCAAGCTCCTCTTCTCGCTGAGCCTCTAACTGCTCCTCGAGCTCGCTGAGGTGATCTTGAACGGTTTCGTTCAGCGCTGTCAGGTGCTCGCGCCCGACGACCTCACCCTGTTCGGCGATGATCTCGCCCGTCGGTTTGAAGACGATTGGTGCCTGGAGGGTCTCGCCCTGCCGGTTCTCGATCTTCTGCTGGAGTGATTGCGCTTCTTGCACGACCTCGTCAGTTGCTTCGGCGAGTTGCTGTTCGAACTGGTTGCGAATCTCGTCAATCTGCCCCTGGATCTCGTCCTCTTCCTGTTTCAGGCGTCCTTCCAGGGCCTCGATGCTCTCTTGAGCGACCGCGTCGCGTTGCTCCTTCCTCTCCTCGAACTCCTCCTCCATCCGTTGGAGGGCTTTCTGGCGTGCATCCTCGTTGACGTTGATGATGATGTACTTGGCAAAGTAGAGGACGCGATCCATGTCCCGCTTGCGGATACCGATTAGCTTGCTGAGGTGGTTGGGAACGCGGCGAGTGTACCAGGTGTGGGCGGCTGGGGCGGCCAAGTCGATGTGTCCCATCCGCTCGCGGCGTACGGATGAACGTGTCACCTCGACGCCGCACTTGTCACAGACGATGCCTTTGTAGCGGATATTCTTGTACTTGCCACAGTAGCACTGGTAGTCTTTGGTGGGACCGAATATAGCCTCACAGAAGAGACCGTCCTTCTCGGGGCGAAGGCGACGGTAGTTGA
>CAYMHT010000050.1:12006-17851 GCA_964390305.1 uncultured Anaerolineales bacterium | reverse complement strand
CCCTCTGGGTCTCGATGGCCGAAGGAGTGGGCGGTTGCTTGGCCGGATGGGGAAGGTATAATGACCGCGCTATGGGTGGAGAAGGTGGGAGCGGCTGGTCGACGCTCACGAGGGGCCCGAGGGGACGGCCGGGCTCGTGCTCTGGCTGGCCCAGCCAGGGGTGGGAATTGTGAACGTCGTCATGGTAGGGCCGTTCGGGATGGAACCCCGGGGCACGATGCGGGCCCGCGCGCTGCCGATGGCGAAGGCGCTCGCAAGGCGGGGCCATGTGGTGGCACTGCTTCTCCCTCCGTGGCAGAACCCCGACGACGCGGGGCGACGGTGGCGAGAGGGCGGAGTGGCTGTCGAGAACATCCCCTTGCCCCCTCAGGTCCCTGGGCTCTTCCAGGGTGTGACCGCGCTCCGGCTGACCCGCAGGGCGCTGGCGCTGGAGCCGGACGTGGTGCATTTCTTTAAACCGAAGGCGTACAGCGGGCTGACGCACTGGCTCCTGGCTCGCCTGCCGCGCAGTCGGCGCCCCTGGTTGGTGGTCGACAGTGACGATTGGGAGGGACCCGGCGGGTGGAACGAGATCGGTGATTACTCGTGGGCCCAGCGCCGCCTTTTTGCCTGGCAGGAGCGGTGGGGGCTGACGCACGCCGACGCGGTCACGGTTGCGAGCCGCACGCTGGAGAGCCTGGTGTGGGCGATGGGCGTCTCGCCGGATCGCGTCTTCTACGTGCCAAACGGCGTGGAGGCAGAAGGGACAGGCCGAGGAGGCGATGGGGCGGGGGGCGAAGGGCGGGGAGGCGCAGACGAGGGATCGTCGAGTGCCTGTATCCTGCTGTATACGCGGTTCTTCGAGTTTCCCGTCTCCCGGGTCGTCGATGTGTTTGGGCGCGTGCGGCGGCGGGTCCCGAGTGCCCGGTTGCTGGTGGTGGGCGAGGGGCTGTTTGGCGAGGAGGAGGAGCTGTTTCGGCTGGCCGCGCGCTCCGGGCTGACGGTCGTAGGGCCTGCGTTGGATGATGCGCCGTCGTCAGCCTGTCTCGACGGTGCCGGCTCTGGCTCAGCGCGGGACGTCACCTACACCGGGTGGGTGCCTCCTGAGGAGCTGCCCGCGATCTTCGCCAGAGCGGCGGTGGCCATGTATCCCTTTGACGATACGCTGGTCAACCGGACGAAGTGCGCGGTGAAACTGGGGGACCTGCTGGCGGCCGGCGTGCCGGTGGTGGCTGAGGGGGTAGGCCAGAACCGGGAGTACGTGCGGGACGGCGAGACGGGCCTCCTGGTGAAGCCGGGTGACGTTGGCGCGTTCGCCGAGGCGATCGTTGGGGTGTTGAGGGATCCCGCCCTGCGAGATCGACTGGGGCAAGGCGCGGCCCGGGACGTGCGAGAGCGATTCGCCTGGGAGAGGCTGGTCGAGAGCGTCGAGCGGGCGTACGGGTCGGCGAGGTCGTGAGGGAGATCGTTCGACGCTGGCTCCCGCCGTTGGCCTGGATGGGTTTGATCTTCTTCCTCTCTGCCCAACCGTCGCTCCCGTCGGCGCCTGGCCGGTGGGACGTGCTCCTGAAGAAGACGACGCACGCGCTGGCGTACGGGATCCTGACGTGGCTGTACGTGCGGGCACTGCGGGGCAGGTGGGACGATACGGTGGTTCGTGTGGTGGGTATCGTCCTGGCCGTGGCGTACGCGATCAGCGACGAGTATCATCAGACGTTCGTACCGGGACGGAGTGGCAGCTGGGTGGATGTGGCGATCGACGGCGTGGGGATACTGGCCGCTACGGCGGTGGACTGGCGGTATGGTGTTCGAAGCCGTTCGAGGGCGTCGGGGGCCTGCGAATGACGATCTCGCCGAAGAGGGCCTCCTGCTGAACGCAGACCCGATCCTGTTTGATGAGCTCCAGCACGGCAAGCAGGGTGACAATCACCTCGAGACGGCTCGCGGCCTGGGAGAGCAGGGTGCGGAAGACGACGTGCCGCCGCCGAGATAGCTGACTTTCGATGCGGTCGATCTGCTCTTCCATGGTGACGCTGATGGGTGGGACGACCTCGCCGACGGGGGGGCCGGACACGGTGTCGAAGGCCTCCTGGGCCAGCGACAGCAGATCCTGCAGGGTCACCTCGCTGAGGTCGGGCTCCGGACGAAGACGCCGGGAGGGGGCCAGCCGGACGTAGCTGTGGAGGCCCTCCTTCTCTCTCCCGTGGAGGAGCCCGGCGATCTCCTTGAAGCGGCGGTAGATCTCCAGCTGGCGGATCAGATCCTGGCCCACGTCCTGCACCTCTTCCTCCCCGCTCGGCCTCGAGGAGCCCGGGAGGAGGGCTGCCGACTTGATGAGGACGAGCTTGGCGGCCACGACGAGGAAGTCGGCCAGGTCTCTGGCATTGTCCCGTTCGAGGTCAGCCAGGCGCTCGAGGTATTGATCGGTGACCTTCGCCAGGGCGACAGCGGTGATGTCGAGCTCCTCTCGCTCGATGAGGCGGAGGAGCAGGTCGAGCGGACCTTCGAAGACGGGCAACGTCACGTCATACAGGGGCATGATTGGGCCATCCCGCCCCCGAGATCCTGCGACCGGGTCCCTCGGCTGGGCTCGGGACAAACTCAGGACCGGCGGGGGCTACGAGCACTTCGATGCCCCCGACACGGGGGCTGCGAGCAGCTTGTTTGAGCGGTGGCATGGTTATTGTCGATTATAGCACAGACGGGGCGGGATCCAAGACACTTTCCTTGCCTGCGATTCATGGTATAATTTCCGCCTCAGAAGCCCCGGTGCTTGAGGCTGAGGTCTGCCGGGGCGGTTACTTGTGTGTGGGAGACATCTGTGTTTAATCCGATTGACGCCTTTCTGGGTTTGTTTTCGCTGGACATCGGTATTGACCTTGGAACGGCCAATACGCTGGTCTACGTGCGCGGAAAGGGCATCGTCATCAACGAACCCTCCTGGGTGGCGATCGAACGGAAGTCCAGAAAGGTCCTCGCCATCGGCGCGGAAGCGAAGGAGATGGTGGGGCGGACGCCGGAGAACATCGTCGCCATTCGGCCCATGCGGGATGGGGTGATCTCTGAGTTCGAGGTCACGGAGGCGATGCTGGACTACTTCATCAAGAAAGCGCACAGTCAGCTGATGCTTCCTTTCCCTCGCCCCCGGGTGGTGGTGGGCATCCCCAGTGGCGTGACGGAGGTGGAGAAACGTGCCGTGCACGATGCCGCGCTTTCCGCCGGGGCGCGCGAGGTGTTCTTGATCGAGGAGCCCATGGCGGCCGCGATTGGCGCCGGGCTGCCGGTGACGGAGGCCCGCGGCGTGATGGTGGTGGACGTGGGGGGCGGGACCACCGAGGTGGGAGTCTTTTGCCTGGGGGGTATTGTGGTCAGCCGCTCGCTTCGCATCGCTGGCGATGAGATGGACCAGGATCTGATTCAGTATGCTCGCCAGAAGTACAACCTCTACATCGGCGAGTGGATGGCGGAGCGGACGAAGATCGCGGTGGGTTCAGCCTATCCGCTTACTGAAGAGATGACAATGACGATCCGGGGGCGGAATCTGGTCACCGGGCTGCCGGAGGAGATCGAGATCAGCAGTATCGAGGTTCGAGAGGCGTTGAGCGCGTCCGTGGAAATCGTTTTGGACGCCATACGCGACACGTTGGATGACACGCCCCCGGAGCTGGTCTCGGACTTGATGGAGACGGGCATCTGCATGGCGGGCGGGACCTCACAGCTGAAGGGGTTGGCAGAGCGGGTGAGCGAGGAGTTGAACATCCGCGCCTGGGTCGCTCAGGACTCGATGACGTGCGTGGCGCGCGGTGCGGGGAAGGTCCTGGAAGAACTGGATACGCTGCGAGAGGTCTTGGTCAGCTCCGACGATCGACGTCCCGGCCCGTTCGGCGGGTTTTGAGCAGACGTGGTTCGGTGAGATCTCTGCGGCCGGCGCGAGATATCCCCGTTCTGTCTCTCCCGACGCCCCCGATCTCTATGTGGTCCTGGGTTGACGCAGAGAGGATCGGCCCCCTAGCCTCCGCTGCAGGCGACTGCGCAAGTCGCTGGTGAGGTGACGTATGAAGCAATCAACTCGCCCGCCCGTTTCGATTCGACGAGAGGGTGAACGGTCGTGGCTTCCTCTAGTTCTTCTCGTTCTCGGTCTGCTCCTCCTGGTGCTCCACGAGTCTGGTATGCTGACCCCGGTCGAAAACGCGGCTCACTACGTGCTCGACCCGCTGCAGCGGGCGCTGTCGAGCACCTTCGAAGGCGCAGGCGGGCTGTTTCGGACCGCCCGCGAAGCGCGCGAGCTCCGTGCGGAGGTTGAGGAGCTCCAGGCGCGTGTGGAGGCTCTGGAGGTGGAGAACGTGCGGCTGCGGGAGTATGAGGCGGAGGCGGAGGAACTCCGGGCTTTGCTCAACTTCGCGAGCGAGTACCCGATCTCGGCCCCCCTCGGTGCCGAGGTGATCACGCGCGAGGCGTGCGAGACGTACCCCTGCGGCGGCGTGGTCGGCGGGGAGCCGAATCCCTACCTGCGGTACATCACGATCAATGTCGGAGCCCGGCAGGGCGCGGAGGTGGGTATGTCGGTGGTGAGCGGGGGGCCGGGGCTGGTGGGGCGCATCACGGAGGTGGGACCGCGCACGGCGAAGGTGCAGCTTCTCTCGGATCCGGACAGCGCTGTGGCTGCTCTCCTGCAGACGACGCGGGGAACGGGTCTCGTCGTGGGCCAGGCTGACGGGAGTTTGCAGATGGAGTACATCCCGCAGGAAGAGGAGGTCAGCGTGGGGGACATCGTGCTCACCTCGGGGCTGGGGGGCTTGATGCCGAAAGGGCTGGTGATCGGGCAGGTCACGGAGGTGCAGCAGAGGGAGTATGAGACGTTTCAGACGGCGACGGTGCGGCCGGCGGTGGACTATGCGCGGCTGGAGCTGGCGCTGGTGATCACGGGGTTCGAGCGGATCCCTGAGGAAGACATGGCGCCGGGGACGGAGTAGGGGTGGGCTGCGAGCAGGTTCTTTTGGTGGAGCGATTGTCGGGAGGTTTGAGATCAACCCGTACGTGACGTTCCCGCTTCTCACCGGCGTTGCGGTGATCCAGGCGACGCTCCTGTCGCGGGTGAGCGTGCTGGGAGCCCGGCCCGACCTGATGCTGCTGGTGGTGCTGATGTGGGCGATGGCGCGGGGCCTGGACGAGGGATTGGTGTGGGCCTTCGTCGGTGGGCTGATCATCGACCTGTTGTCTGGCGGGCCACTGGCGGGAACGGCGCTGGCCCTGGTGGCCGGGGCCTACGTGGCCGGACAGTCATTGGTAGAAGGGGTGGGCTCACAGGCTGTGCGGGCGGTGATCTTGACGGTGCTCGGCGCCCTGGTCTATCATCTGGCGCTGCTGGTCATCCTGGGCTGGACCGGCCGCACGGTGAGCTGGGGGTTCTCGCTTGCCCGGGTGGCGGCGCCCTCCGTCCTGCTCAACGGCGTGTTGGCGCCGTTTGTTCTGCAGCCGATCATCTGGCTCGAGCGGGCAACGGGCCGTGAGGGGCTGGCTCTGTGAGAGTCCACTTCGAGACGGAGCGATTCGGGTCTGAACGCGGTCGAAATGGGTCGCAAGGCCACCGGCTGGGCCGTGCGTTGACCGGCACGGGTGCCCTCCGCGCCTACATCCTTGGGCTGGCCATTCTGGGGCTCTTCGGGATCTTCACCCGGCGGTTGTGGCACCTGCAGTTCGTGCAGGGCCGGGAGTACACGCAAGAGGCGACACAACAGAGCACGAAGCTGATCACTGTCCCGGCTTCGCGTGGGATCATCTACGATCGGAACGGCGAGCGCCTGGTACGGAACGTGCCCAGCTTCTACGTCACCGTGGTGCCCGGTTACCTGCCGGACGACACGGA